>CALAHN010000027.1 GCA_937891825.1 uncultured Alphaproteobacteria bacterium | reverse complement strand
GCAGCGAGATTATCCCGCCGCTCCAGTGGACGACTTTCTCACCGCCGTTCTCACTATTGATTAAGAATTGGCCAGAGCGCGACGGTACTAATCATGGCGGAATCGGCATGAGGTTTTGTGCGGATCTGCCCTCCGTGGCGGCGGCGCGCCAGGATCGGCGCTCAACCATGCGCAAAGCATCGACAATTACACTGGACGCAATTTATAAATATAGTTTGTGATAAACGACAAACTCTCAAATATATCTTACAATTATCGCCGCGCCCGCCGGCTCGATGCTCCCCGGCGCGTCGCCGCCGCGAGAGCACGATTGTCAGCCGCAGAGGGCTTAATCGGCGCGCTCATATATAAACGGAAGCGCCAAGCGGCGGACCCGTCGATCAGTCTCAACAGGGGCGCGCAATCGCTCCTTGCGTCAAACGCCCTTCAGCCCCCAGGCGCGCGATGCATAGCCGTTGTCGACGATGTCGAATACGACGCCGGCGGGGTCGCGGAACTTCACTTCCGTCGCGCCGTCTTCGGTGTCGGGCAAGCGCATGTGGTAGCTGCCGCCGTTCGCTTCGATGGTCTTCGTCATGCCGGCCAGGTCGTCGTCGACGAAACCGATATGATGCAGGCCGTGGAAATCCTTGCCGCGCTCGTCGCCCGCCTGCTGGTCGGTCTTGAACTTCAGGATCGCGAGGCTGATGACGCCGTCGGTCAAAAGGATCGCAATCTCCGATTTCATCGAGCGTTGCAACCCGAAGGTCTTCTCGTAGAAAGTCGCAGCCGCTTCCATATCCGGCACGGTGATCGCGATGTGGCGCAGTTTCGGCATGACCAGCTCTCCCTTAGTATTACTTTTCCGACAGGGTGCGCCTGCCGCAAGCGCCGGTCAATCATATCCCCAGGCTCCCGTTATTCGATCTGGCGCGGCGGCGGCAAATGCCCCAGATAAATCCGGTTCATAGTTTGGCCGCAATCGGATGGCTTTTCGTCCGCGCAACCTGATCGACAGCCCCGTACGCTTGGAGGATTTATGCGCACCACCCTGACACTACTGGCGCTTCTGGCGCTTCCCCTGACGCTCCCGGCGTCGATCGCGCGCGCCGACGACGCCGCCGACCGCCTTATTCATGTCTCCGGTTCGGCGACGGTCGAAGCCGCGCCGGATGTCGCGTCGATCAGCGCTGGCGTCGTCGCCGATGGCGAAACCGCGGGCCAGGCGATGCTGGCCAACAGCAAGGCGATGAACGCTGTCTTCAAGGCCATCGAAGCGGCCGGCGTCGCGCGCAAGGACTTCCAGACGAGCCAGCTCTCGCTCAATCCCGTGTGGGACGACCGGCGCAATGTTCCGGACGGCGTTCGCAAGATCGTCGGCTACCGGGCGAGCAATATCGTCACCGTCACCGTCCGCGAGGTCGCTTCGCTCGGCAAGGTGATCGATCAGGTCACGGCCGCCGGCGCCAACCAGATCCATTCGATCAGCTTCGCCATCGACGATCCGCAACCGCTGCTCGACGGCGCGCGCGGCGACGCCGTCAGGGATGCCCGGCGGAAAGCCGACCTCTACGCCAAGGCGGCGGGCGTGACCGTCGGCCCCATCCTCAGCATTCGCGAAGGCGGCGGGTCCGTGCCCTATGAGAAATATGCGGCGCGCGGCGCCATGGCGATGGATACGCCCATCGCCGAGGGCGTCGTCGGCCTGAGCGCCCAGGTCCAGGTCGTATTCGCGATCAAGCATTAAGGAACGCCGCGCTCATTTGGGCGCGCCGCTCTCTTCTAGATCAAACCAACCTTAGGCGGAATCGCCTAAGGTTGGATAATTTGATCGCTATCAATAAGGTAGAGCATGGACCGCGCGTCCACCGGGACGCGCCATGCTCTAATAACTCGGCTTCGTGACGTGCGGCGTCATCTGAAGTTCGTGCGTCCAGCATGAGCGATCCTGGGTATGCAGGTAGTAGAAACCCTCGGCGATCTTCACCGGGTTCATGATGCTTTCCGGATTGTCCTGCGCCTTCTTCAAGGCCCGCGTGCCGGGAGAATCGATCAAGCCGTCGATGACGACGTTCGCCACATGGATGCCGTGTACGGAATATTCTTCCGTCAGCGCCTGGGCGAGCGTGCGCATCATCACCCGGGGATAATAGAGCGATTGCCCGGTCTCGCGCTTGCGGCCCCGCAGCGAGCTTGAATTGTTGGAGAACAGGAACGTCCCGGCGCCGCGCTTCCGCATCGCCGGCAGCACTTCCTTCGCGACCAGGAACGGCCCGCGGCTCGCGATATGCTGGGCCGTATCGAACAGTTCGACCGGCATGAATTCCAGCAGCTCCATTTCCGGCGGCAGGTCGCGGCCTTCCAGGTATCCGGCATTGTAGATCAGCACATCGGGGTCGCCGGCCCTGTCGCGGATTGTCTGAAACGCCTGCTGGATCGACGTCTCCGAGACGAGATCGAGCTCGACGGTCATGCAGTCGCCGCCCTGTTCCCGGATCGCGGCTTCCAGGCCTGCCGCATTGGCGGCCGTCCGCGTCGTCAGCACGACGAAGCAGCCTTCGGCGGCGAACTTCTGCGCGACCGCGCCGCCGATGCCCCATCGCACGCCGACCGGCAGGTCTTCGTCGGAAATCGCCTGGCCGTGGGCCAGTTTCGTATTGCGGCCGTCGGCCTGCCATTTCGATGTGGCGCCGATGACGACGGCGACTGGCTTGCGGGATGTGTTCAGCATGGTCATGGGCGCGCCTCCTGATGCGGTTACCGACAGACTAGATGAACTTGTGCAGCATGGCACGCGCAGGCATTTCCGCCGCGGGGCGCTTTGATCTAGAGTTTCCGTCGCAGTCCGCAGCGATGAAAGATCCCAGATGCCGCCGAAAATCGTCTTTGTCACCAATTTTCCCGTCGCCGCCGATTTTGCCCGGGAGATGGCGCTCTCCGGCTACGACATGGCCATCGCCGAGGCGCGCAGCGCCGAATACAAGGCAGCGATCAAGGACGCCGACTATCTGGTCGGGTTCGTCGACATGCTGGTCGACCGGCAACTCTTCCTCGACGGGCCAAAGCTCAAGCTGATCCAGTTGTTGAGCGCCGGCTACAATAATGCCGACATCGAAGCGGCGCGCGCCGCGGGCGTGCCGATCTGCAACAATGGCGGCGCCAACTCGACCGCGGTTTCAGAACACGCGCTCTTGCTCATGCTGGCTGTATCGCGTCAGTTGGTGAAGCAGCATCAAGACGTGGCGAACGGGCGCTGGCGCGGCAATACGGCGCCGGACCTGCGCGAGCTTCGCGACAAGACGCTTGGCATCGTCGGCCTCGGCAGCATCGGCAAGAAGACCGCCCGGCTGGCGCGCGCCTTCGGCATGCATGTGACCTACTATGATATCGCCCGCCTCAGCGAAGCCGAGGAAGATGCGCTCGGGCTGCGCTTCCGGCTGTTCCGGGAATTGCTCGCAAGCTCGGACCTGATCAGCTTGCATGTGCCGCTCAATGCCTCGACCCGGCACATGATCGGCGCCGAGGAACTTGGGTTGATGAAGGACAGCGCCATCCTGATCAACACGGCCCGGGGGCCGGTCGTCGACGAAGCGGCGCTGATCAAGGCGCTGGAAAGCCGCCAGATCGCCGCCGCCGGCCTGGATGTGTTCGACGAGGAGCCGACGCCGCCCGACAACCCCCTCCTCCGCCTGGATAACGTGACCCTGACGGCGCACATGGCCGGGCCGACCTTCGACAGCCACAAGGCCCGCGTTCGCAACGCCTTCGACAATGTGCAACGGGTCAATCGCGGCGAAGCCCCCCTCTGGATCATTGAGGAACTGGCGGACCGGTAGCATCCGGACGCCCAACAGGAGTTGCCGGCATGGCGATCTATGAAATGCGCACCTACACCCTTTACGTGGGCAAGATGGCGGAAGCCGTCCAGCTCTATCAGAAATTCGGCTTTCCGGCCTTGCAGGCAGGCGGGCACGACAAGAAGCTCGTGGGCTATTTCCAGGGCGACACCGGCACGATCAACCAACTGACGCATATCTGGAAATTCGAGGACGACGCCGACCGGCGGGCCCACTGGGCGGCGGTCTTCGCCAGCCCCGCCTTCATGGACGACTTCGCCGCGAAATTCCGCCCCCTGGTCATGACCCAGGAAGTCAAGCTGTTGCATCCCGCCCCCTGGGGCCCGCATCCCTGAGCGGCGACGTCATCGACTATGCGGGCGGCGGCTATTCGGCCGCCGCCGCTTTCGGCTCCGGCCCCTGGATGTGCGGCAGAACCTCGGCCGCAAAGAGGCGCAGCATCTTCAAGGTCTGCTCAACGCCGTAATAGGGCGGGTAATGCAGCATCAGCGATGTCGCGCCCGCGTCCCGGAAGGCGTTGATCTGCCGGATGACCGTATCCGGGGCGCCATGCAGGATCGTCGAATCGACCAGCCTGTCATAGGCAAACTGGCTTTCGTCGGACTTCTCCGCGATGTCGCCCAGATATCCGCCGGTATTGCCGCCGGAAAAGAAGCTCTTCATATGGCGGACGATGCCGGCCTCGCTTTCGGCCCGCGCCGCCGCGTCCGTCGGGGCGACATAGACCATGCGGACGACATCGACCTCGCCAAAGGCCGGGTTCCGGTTATAAGGCGCGGGCGCGCTCGCCATGTGCCGCTTGTAGAACGCGACATGCTCCGCGATGGTCGCGAGGTTCGGCAATGAGGATTGCATCAGGCCGAAGCCGTTCTCGGCCGCGATCCGCATGGAGCTTTCGGTGCCGGCGCCCATGTAGAACGGCGGATGCGGGACCTGAACGGGCTGCGGGAACACCTCATAGTCGCCGGAGACGTCGAAATTGTAGTGCTTGCCGGCGGCATGCACCTGCTTCTTGTGAAAGCCGTCCAGGATCAGCGGGATGGCCTCATATTGCATCTCCCGCCGTTCCTCGTAGGAGACGCCGAGCCCCTCGAATTCATAGGGCCGGTAGCCCGATCCCAGGCCAAGCTGAAAGCGGCCCTCGCTCAGGATGTCGATGAGGGCGGCGTTCTCAACGATGCGCATGGGATGATGCAGCGGCGCCACCATCACCGCGGCCCCAAGCTTGATGCGGGTCGTCTTGGCCGCAAGATATGCGAGATAGCTGAACGGGTCCGGCAGGATGCCGTACCGGTTGGAGAAATGATGTTCCGCGATCCAGACAGCGTCGAAGCCCAGCGCCTCCGCCTCGATGATCTCGCGGGTCGTGCGGGCATGGATGGCTTGATGGGGATAGGGCTCTGTCACCGGGTCGGGATGGGACGTAAACAGAATGCCGACGCGCATGGATTGGATCTCCCCCTGTTTCGAGCATGGCCTGCGCGCTCAGGTGAGCGCGCAGGCCATGCTCTACCTGATTGATAGCGATCAACTTATCCCGCTTGTAGCGATTCCGCCAAAAGCGGGGTTGATCTAGGCGCGCTCCGGCGCCGCCAGGGGCTTCGGACGCCGCCAGATCGCCCAGGCGGTCATCGCCGCCAATGAACTGAACGCCGCGATATCAAACACCAGGCCCGGGAAAATGAAAATGCCCGAGATACAGAACCACACGAACCGCTCGCCCCAGGGCAGCCGGCGCAGCAGCCAGCCGACGCAGGCGATGGAAAGCGCGCCGATGCCGAAGGCCGCCGTCACGAAGCGCCAGGCGCTATCCAACGTGAAGCCGCCGACGCCCAGCAATTCCGGCGAATAGACGAACATGAACGGCAGGATGTAGATCGGCAAGCCGATCACGAACGACTTCATCGCCGTTCGCATCGGCCCGGTTCCGGCGATCGCCGCGGCGGCGAACGCCGCGATCGCGACCGGCGGCGTGATGTTGGATTTGCACCCGCCATAGAAGATGAACATGTGCGCCGCCAGCAGCGGCACGCCCAACTGCACCATCCCCGGCGCCAGCAACAACGCCAGGATGATATAAGCCCCAGTCGCCGGCATGCCCATGCCGAGCAGGATCGAGAAGAACATCGTCAGCAGCAGGACGTTGAAGAGCTGGCCGCCCGCCATATCCAGGATGATCGCGCTCAGCCGCACGCCGATGCCGGTCTGAACGATGATGCCGACCAGAATGCCGCCGATGGTCACCGCGACCGTGATCTGCGCCATCATCCTGGGGGCGTCCGTCATCGCCTTCCAGAGGACCGCCAGGACATTGCGGCGGTTCTCCGCATCGAAGATCAGCAGCAAAAATACCAGCGCCATGATCGACCAGATCGCCGCATGCACCAGGGTATAGCCCTCGACGATGAACCAGATCAGCGTCACGAGCGGCAGGACGAGATAGCCGCGTTGACGCAAGACGGTCCAAAGCCGCGGTATATCGGCTTCCCGCATCGCCGGCAGGCCGAGCTTGCGAGCTTCCAGGTCGACCGTGATGAACGTGCCGACATAATAGAGAATGGCCGGCAGGATCGCCGCGATCACAATGTCGGTGTAGGAGATGCCGGTCATCTCGGCCATCACGAACGCCGTCGCGCCCAGGACCGGCGGCGTCATCAGCCCGCCCGACGAGGCGACAGCTTCCACGGCTGCGGCGAAGACAGGTTTGTAGCCAGCCGCTTTCATCGCCGGGATCGTGAATGAACCGGTGGTCGCGACATTGCCCGCGGCCGTGCCGGAGACCGAGGCCATGAAGGCGCTGGAGACGACCGCCGTCTTGGCCGCGCCGCCGATGTAGCGGCCTGTGATGGCGTTCGCGGCGTCCGTGAAGAAGCTGCCCGCGCCCGAGGCGACCAGAAGCGCGCCGAAGAATACGAAATGAAAGATGTAGCTCGCCGTGACGCCAAGCGGGGAGCCGAGCATGCCGAGATTGGTCAGGTACATCAGGTCCATGACCTGGCCCAGGGATTTGCCGGAATGCCAGAAGGGCGACGGCAGGTAACTCCCCCAGATCGCGAACGCCAGAAAAGTCAGAACGATGATGACCAGCGCCCAGCCGGTCGTGCGGCGCGCCGCTTCCAGCACGATGGCGAACAGGCCGACGCTCAGCACGAGCTCGATATCGGTGAGCGGCGTGATGAACTGCATCCGCGTCTGAATATAGTCGACGCTCATGATCAGGTAGCCGCAGGAGGCGACCAGAAGCGCGATCAGCGACCAGTCCCAGACATATTTCCAGATCCGGCCCAACCAGGTTTCCGCTTGCCGGTCCCGGTCCAAGAACAGTACGGCGAGCGCGAACATCAAATGGGTCGGGCGGTGGAACTCAGGCACCGGCTCGCCGAAATAGCCGGTGTAGAGATGGTAGATCGACATGGCGACAGCCACGAGGGAAGCGAGCTTTTTCAGCGACATCCCCGCAAGGAAGGGCCGTATGTCCTGCCGCCAGGACGGCAGAATGACAAACGGCTTCGGCGCTTCAATGCGATCCATGGCGACGAGCCCCTAGATCAACCCCGCTCTTGGCGGAATCGCCAAAAATAGGATAAGTTGATCGTTATCAGTAAGATAGAGCATCGACCGCGCGTCCGCTCGGACGCGCCATGCTCTCGCCCTTCCGAGCAGTTAAAGCGCGCCGACGGATGTCCAGTATGCCGTGGCGCCAGGGCAGAGCGGCACGCCGGGAACGTCGGCGGCGATCTTCGGCGTCAGCCACTTGGTCGAGGAATGGGCGGCGTTGAGGCCGGCCCAGTTCTCATGCACCAGCTTGGTCACGAAGGTCTGATCGTCGACCGAGCTGTTCGGGTTCATCAGGAGGATCGAGTATGTCCCGAAGGTCTGAACGGCTTCGGTCTGGCCGGGATAGGTGCCGGCCGGAATTTCCGTCCGCGCATAGCCGGAGTTCAGCTTCTTCACCTCCGCGAAGGTCGCGTCGTCCATCGGCAGAAATTTCACCGGAACCGAGGTCGCGGCGTCCATCATCGGCGGCGAGGGATAACCGGTCATCGCGGCAAAGCCGGCGAACCGCCGATCCTTGACCCCATCCGCGCCAAACTGCTGCCCGCCGATCGCCAGGGTCAGGTCGCTCTCGCCGAGGCCGTTGACCTTGAGAAAGTCAGCCAGCGCCACTTGCGACAGATTGCCGACAGCCTGCGCGCCGAAGGTCTTGCCTTTCAGATCGGAAGCCGACGTCACCTCGCTGCTGGCGGACACCAGAGCATGGAACGCGCTTTTCTGCAGAAGCTGGATCGCGCAGAAATCCTTGACCGGGCCTGGGAACGGTTTCGTGCCGGCATAGGCCGCTGGCGTCGCGGCGGCGAACGTGATGCCCATGTTCGCCGGGCCCTGGCTGATCTGGATCAAATTCGACAAGGCGCCGCCAAGCTCGCTGCTCGACTTGACGCCGGCTTTCTGCAGCTCCGTCGCGAGCCACCCGGCCATGACATACCAGCTTGTGTTCAGCGGGCCGCCATAGATCGTCAACTGGTCGGGCTTTGCGGCCGCCTGTTGGGTCGTAGCGCCCAGCGCCGCAGTGATCGCCAATGCTGAAACCGCTACCAGTCTTGTGAACTTTCGCATTTCGTTTCCCCTGTTCTAAGCGTCAAAGTCACGCGTAATGCCGCGACTATGGGAGGCGGAAGGACGCTGCTCCGCATGCTGCACGGCAACAAAGCGTGGCCCTCCGGCTTTGCGCTGTCGAGTCCTATTTGTGCAGCCGACAGCAATTGGCGCGGGTTAAGGCGCCCATATCCGCCGATGCCCGCAATTGCGGCAAGTATCCTAGCGGCGCGGCGGCAGGTGGGCCGATCTGCTCAGATGTGCGCGAGCCAGCGTTTGAATCCGCCGCGCGCGACTGTCGCGTCCACCGCCCTCAGCATGGCCCAGGCGAGGCAGGCGTTCGAGCTGAGGACCGGCTGGGCATATCGCTCCCGCGCCAGTTTGAGCGCCTGGAGCGTCGGCATGCCGGTGCCGCTCAACAGGATCGCCTCGGCGTCGACCGGCGAGAGCTGTTCCAGTTGGCTGCAGGCGTCGGCGCCGCTCAAGCCATAGATCAGCCGTGTGTCCGGCGAGCCAAGGTCGATCTGGCGGACGGCGACGATCTCGACGTCCCGCGTGCGCCAGTAGGCGACGCCCCGCTCGATCAAGCGCGTCGGATAGGGCGCCAGCAATGCGACCCGCGCCGCGCCGATATCCTGAAGCGCCCAGGCGATCGCATCGGCCGCCGTGATCACCGGATAGCCGAACCGCGCGGACGCGGCCGCCGTCAACGCCTGCTCCCGCTCCAGCCCGACCAGATAGGAGGAACCGGTGCAGGCGAACCCGAACGCATCCAGGCGCAGCGTATCGAACGCGCCAAGGAAATCCGGCAGCCGCTCGATATAGTCGACCAGGCGGCCGTCCGCGTCCGGGGCGGCGCTTTGCAGGCGGGTCGTCAGCGGTTCGACGTCGGCCGGCAACAGGCGGCGCATCTCCATCTCGACCGTGGGGTTGGCCTGGGGCGTCCCGACGCCGACCCATCCGCCCGCGCCATATTCCCGTTTGCCCGCCGCCATCGCCGTCGCTCCATCTTCAAGACCCGCCATCTCAATGATAGCGCTCGAACCAGCCGCGCTTGGGCAAATCGGCCCAACTATGCTTTGATCTAGAATGACAGCATCAGACAAGCTTGGGATACGGCGATGGACGACCGCTACGGCAATGCGCTTTCCACCCAATCGGCGACGGCGCGGGACGCCTATTGTCTCGGCGTCGACCGTTTCCTCGCAGCCCAGGGCGGCGTCGAGGCGGCGTTTCAGGACGCAATCGCGGCGGATCGCGGCTTCACGCTCGCGCATTTGGCCCTCGCCCGAGCGCGCCAGGCCGTCGGCAAGGGCCAGGCCGCCGCCGCCGCGTTCGAGACTGTCCGCGACAAACCCGGCCGCCTGACCCCGCGTGAAGCGAGCCATTTCAACGCCTTCGCCTTGCTGCTCGGCGGCGACGGGCCGGGCGCCTACAAAGCCATCCGCGCCCATCTCCTGGACTATCCGAGGGACGCCATGATCGCCCAGACCTGCATGGGCGTCTTCGGCATGATCGGCTTCAGCGGGCAACCGGGCCGCGAGGCCGAGCAACTGGCGTTCGCGGCCGCCCTCGCGCCGGCCTATGGCGAGGACTGGTGGTTCCTCTGCCAGCACGCCTTCGCCATGGTCGAAGCTGGCCAGACGGGTCCGGCCACAGCCCTGATCGAGCGCGCCCTCGCCCTCAAGCCCGACAATGCCCACGCCGCCCACATCCGCGCCCATGTCTATTATGAAGCCGGCGAAGCCGCCGCCGGGCGCCAGTTCATCCAGGACTGGATATCGGGCTATGACCGGGAGGGCGCATTGCACTGTCATATCTCCTGGCACATCGCCCTTTGGGCGATGGAGCAAGGCGATACGGCGGCCATGTGGCGGACCTTCGACGCCGACATCGCGCCCGGCAAGGCTTGGGGGCCAGCGTTGAACGTATTGACGGATTCGGCGGCCCTGCTCTACCGCGCCACGCTGGCCGGGGTCGAAGTCCCCGCCGACCGCTGGCGTGCGGTCAGCGCCTTCGCCCAGGAATTCTTTCCCAATCCCGGCATCGCCTTCGGCGACGCCCATGCGGCGGTGGCGCACGCCATGGCTGGCGACACGGGCGCCCTGCAGCGGATTAAATCCGGCGCCAAAGGCCCGGCGGCCGACGCTGTCAGCGCGATCGCGTCCGCCTTCGACGCCATCGCCGCCAACCGCTGGGCGGATGCGACGGCCGACCTAACGTCGATCATGACAGCCCACGAGCGTATCGGCGGCAGCCGAGCGCAGCGCGACCTCCTGGAATTCGCCCTGCTGAACGCCCTTTTGAAGCAAGGCGCCGTGGCCGAGGCGGAGCGCCTGCTCATCATGCGTCGGCCGATGCAGCGCCAAGGCATCGCAATCCAGGGCTTTGCTGCAGCCTAAAAGCCAACGCCAGAATAAGACATCGGGAAGGCCCGTTCGACTATGGCCGATCTTCTGAAAATGGACCCTGCGCGGATTGCGCGGCTTCGCGATCCAGCGCGTCTCGCTCTCGCCGACCCGGAGCGGGTTCTCACGGTCACAGCGCCTTTGGGCGACGGGCCAATCGTCGATGTCGGCGCCGGCGTCGGCTATGTCGCCCTGCCCTTCGCCCGCCGGTTTCCGACGCGCCGCGTGATCGCGGCCGACGTGCTGCCGGGCATGCTGGCGCTGCTGGATGAGGCGGCCGCGTCGGCGGGCCTCGCCAATCTTGAAACCGCGTTGATGCCGGGGCCGGCGACCGTTCCGGTTCCTGCCGCGACGGCGAGTCTGGCGATCATGCTCCAGGTGCATCACGAGTTGGATGACCCGATCGCCCTATTGCAGGAATGCCGTCGCATTCTGGCGCCCGGCGCGCCGATCGTCATTGTCGACTGGCGAGCCGAAAACCAGCCGGGCATCCCGCAGGGCGGCCGCCGCGTCCCGCAAACGACCATCGCCGAACATCTCGCGGCCGCAGGCTTCGCCGCCATCGCAAACCATGACCTCTATCCCGCCCACTCGACGACGATCGGCACGGCGCCGGCATAGGCCGACGCTGCCGCAATTAGGAAAGCCGCTGCAATGAACCCGGAAGATCAACGGGATCTGGCGCAACTGCTCGCTGGATTGCGGCGCGACAAGCGGCGGCAAAGCGGGCTGGACCCACGGCTGACGCCGCCGGATACAGCCACGGCCTACCGGATTGCCCGTATGGTCGAAGACGAACTCGGCTGGCAGGTCGGCGGTTGGAAGATCGGCGCCTTCAAAAAAGAGATGCAGCAGGAATTGCGGACTAACGCGCCGATCTACGGCCGGGTCTATGCGCAGATGATCAAGCCTTCCCCCGTCACGGTCGTCCTGGCGGAGCAATGCAGTCCCATTCCCGAGGTCGAGTACCAAGTCATGCTGGGCGCAGACCTCCCGCCGCGCGACCGGCCCTACACGGCGGAGGACGTCAGCGCGGCCATCGCATCCCTGCATCCGGGGATCGAACTGGCTGAATGCCGCTTCATCCATGACGAAAAATTCCCGCCGCTCCCGGCGATCCTCGCTGACGGCGCGGGAAGCGGCGGCATCAGCTACGGCCCGCCGATCGAGGATTGGCGGCAGCGCGACATTGCCGGACAGGAGGTGACCCTCTCCAGCAACGGCGCGCCGCGCCGCAAGGGAACAGCGGCGGCGAGCTTGGACCACCCGATCACGCCGGTCGTCTGGCTGGCCAACGAACTTTCAACGACCGGGATCGGCATGAAGGCCGGCCAGATCGTCAGCACCGGCACGCTCACCGGCATGCTGCGGCCCAAACAGGGCGAAACCTTCGTCGCGGACTTCGGCCCGTTCGGCAGCGTCTCGGCGACTTACTCATAGGTCAAACTCGAATCCTAACAGGCTTCTAGGCCGAGCGTCCGTCCGGCCAGATCAGTCTGGCGGCGTGCAGCAGGCCGCTTCGGGCGCAGGCGTCGCTATCAAGCGTCGTGTGGGCGATGCCGGCGATCTGGAAGGCTGCGGCGTAGGTCGATTGCAGCCCGCCGCTTGCGACGAGCGTCACGGGGCCCGTCGGACGATTGGCTGCAAGTTCAGCTCCGATCAACAGGCCGGAGAGCCGCGCCTGGACGGCGGCAGGGCGTGCGCCCGGAAACAACAGCGGCCCGGCGCGAAGCGAAAACAGGGCGTTCAACAAGGCTTCCGGCGCGGCCAGGCTTTCGACGACCGCCGCAGCGAAGGCCGGCTCGGCCGCGCTATCGGTCTGCGCTTCGCCCATGAAGTGCTTCAAAGTCGACTGCCGGACCAGGAGGCCGAACACCTCCCCTGTCATCGCAGTCCGGAAGCTTGCGATGCGGCCGTCCGCGACCTGAACCCATTTCGAATGAGTGCCCGGCAAGCAGACAGCGCCAGACGCGCCATGGGCCAGGACTGCGCCAAGCAGCAACGTCTCCTCGCCGCGCATGACATTTGGCCGGGCGGCGTCACGGAGGGCGACGCCCGGCAGAATGCGGACGTCCCATCCCGGCATCGGCGCCGCGACGGCGGCGGCGGGGATATCGCGCAGAGGGCCGCCGGCATCCAGATACGGCGCTTCCCGCCATCCCTGGGCCGCGCCCGCCATGCCGCAGATCAGCACTGGAGTCCGGCTGTCCGCGCCGGCCGCGGCGGCGGCGGCAGATAGCGCCGACGGATAGTCGGCAGGCGACAAACTCGCCATGCCGTCGGGGCTGCGCGCTTCCGCCAACACGGCCCCATCGCGGTCAACGGTCCAAAGACGGAAGCTCGTCGTGCCCCAATCCGCCAGAATATAGGCAGGTGTTTTCATGGCGCCTGCGTAGCCTGAACCGCGGCGAGCCGCTAGACTGTCCGCACAACATATCAAGCTAGGATCGTTCCCATGGCCAAATCTCCAGCCCGTCAAACCAACGGCCGCGGCCGCGTTTATGACAGCGTTGTCGACACCATTGGCGATACGCCCGCCATTCGCATCAACCGGCTCGCGCCAAAAGGCGTAGAGCTCTATGTGAAGGCGGAGTTCTTCAATCCTGCGGGGTCGGTCAAGGACCGACTGGCGATCAGCATCATCGAGGAAGCCGAGAAGCGCGGCGACCTGAAGCCCGGCCAGACCGTCGTCGAGGCGACCAGCGGCAATACCGGCATCGGGCTCGCGATGGTCTGCGCCGCGAAGGGCTATCCGCTCGTCATCACCATGGCGGAAAGCTTCTCGATCGAGCGGCGGAAGCTGATGCGCTTCCTGGGCGCCAAGGTCGTGCTGACCCCTCGGGCCGAAAAGGGCTTCGGCATGTACAAAAAGGCGGTTGAGCTTGCGGAAGCGAACGGCTGGTTCCTCGCCCATCAGTTCGAAACCAAGGACAACGCCCAAATTCACGCCAATACCACCGCCCGCGAAATTCTGGCGGACTTCAAGGGCAAGCGCCTGGACTATGTCGTCAGCGGCTACGGCACCGGCGGCACCGTGACGGGCATTGGCCGGGTGCTGCGCAAGGAGCGCCCGGAAACGCAGATCATTCTGTCCGAGCCGGCGAACGCGCAGTTGATCGGCAGCGGCAAGAGCCAGGACCGCACCGCCGACGGCGCCCCGGCCGTCAGCCATACCGCCTTCGAGCCGCATCCGATCCAGGGTTGGACGCCGGACTTCATTCCGCTCGTCCTGCAGGAAGCCATCGATGACGGCCTCTATGACAATCTCGTTCCGGTCGCGGGGCCGGACGGCATCGCGTGGTCCAGGAAGCTCGCCCAATCGGAGGGGATTTTCACCGGCATCTCCGGCGGATCGACCTTCGCTGTCGCCATGGGCATCGCCGAAATGGCGCCGGCTGGCACGGTCATCCTGTGCATGTTGCCGGACACTGGCGAGCGCTATCTCTCCTCGCCCCTGTTCGAGGGCGTCGCCGAGGGCATGACGGACGAAGAGGCCGCTCTCTCGAAATCCACGCCGGGCTACCAGATGCCGAGCTGACCCCAAGTGCCCCGCGTCCTTCACGTCGCCGCCAGTCCGAAGGGCGAGGCGGCTTATAGCTGGCAGGTCGCGGAAGCCCTGCTTGCCCGGATCGATCCGGATGGCGAGCGGCTGGTCAGGCGTCTCGACCTGGCGCCGCCGCCGTTCCCGACTGCGGACTTCGCAGCCGCGATGATCCAGGGGCAGACCGCGGCGGCCGCGGCGGCCCTGCCAGCCCTGGCCTATTCCGAGGCGGCGATCCGGGACCTGGAGGCGACCGACGTGCTGACGATCAGCACGCCGATGCATAATTTCACCGTACCGGCCGCATTGAAGGCGTGGCTCGATCAAGTCGTGCGGTTCGGACGCACCTTCCAAAGCACGCCGGAGGGCAAGATCGGCCTGCTGCGGGACCGGCCGACCTTCATCGTGATCGCCTCCGGCGGCGCGATCACGCCGCCGGCCGCCCGCCAGCCGGACTTCGTCCAGCCCTATCTGACGGCGATCCTGGATTGCATCGGCATCCGCGACCTCCGCTTCATCCGGGCGGAGGCGCTGTCACGGGGACCGGACGCCGCGGCGGCCGGCCTCACGGCGGCCAGGGCGACGATCGATGCAGCGGCAGGCGACTTAGCGCCGGGGTCAGGCGCGGCGGCCTATTCCGCCATCACCTGAGCTTTGGCTTCAGCCATCAGCGCGTCCATTTTCTGGCGAAGGCGCTTTGCGTCGATCTCGATGCCGGCGGCCTTCAGGTCGGACTGCACCTTCTCCAGCACGTCCTCGTCGCCGGGTTTCTGGAAATCCGAGACGACGACATCCTTGGCATAGGCAGTGAGCGCTTCGCCGGCTAGGCCCATTTCGCCGGCAGCCCACTCGCCCAGCAGGCGATTGCGGCGCGCGCCGACCTTGAACTGCAGTTCCTGGTCATGCTTGAACTTGCTTTCGAAGTCTTTCTCGCGATTGTCGAACGACGACATCAGGGATGCGCTCCTTGGGAATCGGAATCTGTCTCGGGGTTATATAAGGCGCCGAGGCCGGGTTCGCGAGCCTGGAATCCTTTTTTCATAGGCAAACGCTTCATGTGCACTGTCATCCTTCTGCGCCGCCCTGACGCCCGCTGGCCCCTGCTGCTGGCGGCCAACCGGGATGAGCGTTTCGAACGCGCCTGGGACGCGCCAGCCCGCCATTGGCAGGACAGGCCGGAAGTGATCGCCGGCCGCGACCGAGAAGCCGGCGGCACATGGCTTGGGGTGAACGACCACGGCGTCGTCGCCGCGATCCTGAACCGCTCCGGATCGCTCGGCCCCGCCGCCGACAAGCGGACCCGGGGCGAGCTGGTCCTGGACGCGCTGGATTTCGCCTCTGCCCGCGACGCCGCCGAAGCGCTGGCCGAATTGGACGCGGGCGCCTACAAAAGCTTCAATCTCGTTATCGCCGACCATACGGACGCCTTCTGGCTGAAGGGTCTCGGCCACGGCGCGCCGATCGTCACGCCGGCGCCGCTCGGCGTCTCGATCCTGACAGCCCACGACCTGAACGACACGGCGGCATCGCCCAGGGCGCGCCACTACCTGCCGATATTCGAGGCGACGCCTGCGCCGGAGCCCGAATCCGGCGACTGGGCCGCCTGGGAGGCGCTTCTGGCGTCGCGGGACATGGCGCCCGGCCAGTCGGACGCCAATGCCGCGATCCACGTGGAGACCGATTGGGGTTTCGGCACGGTATCCAGTTCGCTCATCGCGTTGCCGAGCCCGGACGCCGGCCCCGAGGTCCGCCCGGAATGGCGCTTTGCCGCCGCCTGGCCCGAACGCGCGGCTTATACCCAGGTTCTCATCTGAGAGGCGCATGCTTTCCGATGCATTGTCCGGCGCAATGCTCTATAACGAATCGCATATGCGGTCGCTGAAGTGGCCGCGTTTCCTTTTGGCGACCCGAAAGCACCGATCAATGGCGCGCCGCAGACGCATCTACGAAGGCAAGGCGAAGATCCTTTACGAAGGACCGGAGCCGGGAACGATCGTCCAGTATTTCAAGGACGATGCGACCGCATTCAACAATCAGAAACACGCGATCATCGAAGGCAAAGGCGTCATCAACAATCGCATCAGCGAATATCTGATGTTGCGATTGCAGGAAGTCGGCGTGCCGACGCACTTCATGCGCCGCCTGAACATGCGCGAACAGCTTGTGCGCGAGGTCGACATCATTCCGATTGAGGTCGTCGTGCGCAACGTGGCCGCCGGATCGTTTTCCAAGCGCTTCGGCGTTGCGGAAGGCTCCCCGCTGCCCCGCTCGATCGTCGAGTATTATTATAAGGCCGACGAACTGGGCGATCCGCTTGTGACGGAAGAACACATCACCGCGTTCGGTTGGGCGAGCCCGATCGACCTGGACGACATGTTCAATTTGGCGCTTCGGATCAACGATTATCTGACGGGCCTGTTTATGGGCTGCGGGCTGAAGCTGATCGACTTCAAGGTCGAATTCGGCCGCCTGCTGACCGAGGATTCCGAGCAGATCGTGCTGGCGGATGAAATCAGCCCGGACAGCTGTCGTCTCTGGGATATGAAGACCAACGAAATTCTCGATAAAGATCGCTTCCGCAAAGACATGGGCGGCGTTATTGAAGCTTATCGTGAGGTCGCCCGACGCCTCGGCGTGCTGCAGGACGCGAATGTTACAGAGCTGAAATCCAAGGACGAAGACGCTTCGGCAGCGGCCGATAAGGCGGAGCCTAAGGCATGAAGGCGCGGGTTTCCGTGCGCCTTCGGCCAGATGTGCTCGACCCGCAAGGCAAAGCCATCGGCCAGGCGCTGACGACGCTTGGCTTCGCTGGCGTCGACAATGTCCGCCAAGGCAAATTGATCGAGCTCGACATCAAAGCGACGGACGCGGCCGCCGCCAAGGTCGAGGTCAAAGCGATGTGCGAGCGCCTGCTCGCCAATCCCGTCATTGAAGACTACGAGATCGAGATCATCGGCTGATGCGCGCGGCTATCGTCGTCTTTCCAGGCTCGAACCGGGAGCGGGACATGGCGCTCGCCTGTCGCCGCGCCTTCGGCAGCGAGCCGCAATTTGTCTGGCATCAAGACACGACCTTGCCCGATGTGGATTTCGTGGCGGTGCCGGGCGGCTTCAGCTACGGCGATTATCTCCGCCCCGGCGCGATTGCGGCCCGCGCGCCGATCATGGCGGCGATCCGCGCCCACGCCGATGCGGGCCGGCCGCTGCTCGGCGTCTGCAATGGCTTCCAGATCCTGATCGAGGCCGGCATTCTTGAAGGCGCGCTGCTGCGGAACGCGGCGCTGAAGTTTGTCTGCCGCGAGACGACCCTGGTCTGCGGCGCCGCCGCGTCGCCGTTCACCCACGCCATGCTGCCTGGGACGTCAGAAATGCGCGTGCCCGTCGCCCACCATGACGGCAGTTATTTCGTGACCCCCGATCAGCAGAAAATGCTTGAGGATCAGGATCGCATTGCCTTCCGCTACAAAGCTGGCGACAACCCGAACGGCTCGACCGCGGATATCGCGGGCATCCTGAACTTGGGGCGCAATGTCCTTGGCCTGATGCCGCATCCGGAAAACGCGACCGACCCCTTGAGCGGCGGCGAAGACGGCCTCGCGCTCTTCCGAAACCTGGCGGACGCAGCATGACGCTTTATGCGCCTGGCATTACGCCCGACATGGTCGCGGCGCATGGGCTGAAGCCCGACGAATATGAGCGTGTCCTGGAGATCATGGGCCGCGCGCCGAACCTAGTCGAGTTGGGCGTCTTCTCGGCGATGTGGAGCGAGCACTGCTCCTACAAGTCTTCGAAGAAGCATCTCAAGACCCTGCCGACCACGGCGCCCTGGGTGATCTGCGGCCCCGGCGAGAACGCCGGCGTGATCGACATCGGCGACGGCGACGCAGCCATCTTCAAGATGGAAAGCCACAACCACCCCTCGTTCATCGAACCCTATCAAGGCGCTGCGACCGGCGTCGGCGGCATCCTGCGGGACGTCTTCACCATGGGCGCCCGTCCGGTCGCCAACCTGAACGCGCTGCGCTTTGGCGCGCCCGACCATCCGAAGACCAGAAGCCTTGTCGCCGGAGTGGTCGCCGGCATCGGCGGCTACGGCAATTGCGTCGGAGTGGCCACGGTCGGCGGCGAATGCGAGTTCGACGCCGCCTATAACGGCAATATCCTGGTCAATGCGATGACCGTCGGGATCGCGCGCGCCGACCGGATATTCTATTCGGCCGCGGCCGGCGTCGGCAATCCCGTCGTCTATGTCGGCTCCAAGACCGGCCGCGACGGCATCCATGGCGCGTCGATGGCCTCGGCCGAATTCGACGACGCATCGGAAGCCAAGCGGCCGACGGTTCAGGTCGGCGATCCGTTTGCCGAAAAGCTGCTGATCGAAGCCTGCCTCGAACTGATGGCGACGGACGCGATCATCGCGATCCAGGACATGGGCGCCGCCGGCCTCACCTCCTCGTCATTCGAAATGGCCGGCAAGGGCGGGCTTGGCCTCGACCTCCGCCTTGACCAGGTGCCGATGCGCGAGGCCGGCATGACGCCCTACGAATTGATGCTCTCCGAAAGTCAGGAACGCATGCTGATCGTCCTGAAGCCCGGCCAGGAGCCGGCGGCTGCGGCGATCTTCGAGAAATGGGGCCTGGACTTCGCGGTCATCGGCACGCTGACCGATACCGGCCGCATGCGTTTGCTCTGGCATGGCGCGGTCGCGGGCGACCTGCCGATCGCGCCGCTCTCGGAAGCTTCGCCCGAATATGACCGGCCTTATGCGATCCCGGCCCCCCGCCCCGTCTTCGACGCTGGGTCGCTCCCGCCCGACCGCGACCTCGGTCAGGCGCTGCTGGCGCTGATCGGCGGCCCCAATCTCTCCTCCCGGCGCTGGATCTGGGAGCAGTACGACTATCTGGTGCGCGGCGACACCATTCGCGGCCCAGGCGGCGACGCGGCCGTCGTGCGCATCGGCGACGGGCCGAAGGGCCTTGCGGCAGTCAGCGACTGCACGCCCCGCTATTGCGTCGCCGATCCCGTCATGGGCGGCCGGCAGGCGGTCGCCGAAGCTTGGAGAAACCTTATTGCGGCAGGCGCACAGCCGCTTGCGGTGACGGATAATCTGAACTTCGGCAATCCCGAGAAGCCGGAGATCATGGGCCAGTTCGTCGGCTGCATTCAAGGCATGGGCGAGGCCTGCCGGGCGCTCGATTTCCCAGTCGTCTCGGGCAATGTCTCGCTCTACAACGAGACCAATGGCCAGGCGATCCTGCCGACGCCGACGATCGGCGCCGTCGGCGTCGTCGCCGATGTGGCGGCCGCACCGACGATGGCGCTCAAGCCGGGGCAGACGCTGATCCTCATCGGCGCGACGGCTGGATGGCTGGGCGCCAGCCGCTACCTCGCTGAAATCGAAGGCAAAACCGAAGGCGCCCCGCCGCCTGTCGATCTCGCCGCCGAGCGGCGCAATGGCCTGTTCGTGCAAGGCTTGATCCGGGACGGCATGGTCGCCGTCGTCCATGACGCATCGGGCGGCGGGCTTGTCGTCGCGGTCGCGAAGATGGCGCTCGCGGGCGGGATCGGCGCGACGATCGCCGTGCCGGCCGGCGTCGAAGTAGCGCCCTGGCTCTTCGGGGAAGACCAGGCGCGCTATGTGCTGGGCGTCGCGAAGGCCGACGCGGACGCTATCCTCGCCGCGGCGACGGCAGCCGACGTGCCGGCCGCCGTCATCGGCGCGTCTGGCGACGGCGCGTTGACTGTTCACGGGCAACTGTCCATATCTTTGGCGGAACTCAAAGCCGCCCATGAGGGCTGGCTGCCCGCCTTCATGGCCCACGCCTAACCGAAGGACTGCCGATCATGGCGATGGACGCTCACGCTATCGAGACTCTCATCAAAGCGGCGCTGCCCGATGCCTCGGTCGAGATCCGCGACCTTGCGGGCGACGGCGACCACTATGCCGCGCACGTGACCTCAATGGCGTTCAAGGGCAAAAGCCGCGTGCAGCAGCACCAGTTGGTCTATGCGGCGCTGGAAGGGCGGATGGGCGGCGAACTGCACGCCCTCGCCCTCCAGACCGCGCTTCCGAAAGACGCCTGATCACCCAAGGAGATCGACCCCATGTCTGACGTATCCGCCCGCATCCAAACTGAAATTGACGAAGCGCCAGTGGTGCTGTTCATGAAAGGCACGCCAGTTTTCCCGCAATGCGGGTTCTCGGCCATGACGGTGCAGGTGTTGCAGCATCTCGGCGTGCCCTTCAAAGGGATCAATGTCCTGGAAGACATGGAAATCCGCGAAGGCATCAAATCATTCTCGAACTGGCCGACGATTCCCCAGCTCTATGTCAAAGGCGAGTTCATCGGCGGCTGCGATATCGTGCGGGAAATGTACGAATCCGGCGAGCTTGAACAGGTGATGCAGGACAAGGGCGTTTCGGCCGGACAGCCGGCCTGATCGGCCTGCGCCTGCATTTGTCCTGAACGTCCAGCGGCAGCGGCGGGGCGATCGCCATGAACGCATTCCAGGCCATCGCCCTGTTGCTGGTCGCGACCGCGGCCGCGGCTTACCTGAACCATCGCATTCTGCGCCTGCCCCACACGATCGGGGTGGCGCTGGCTGCATTGCTCGGGTCGATAGCCGTCATCATCGTCGATGGGATGACGCCGACCTGGGGCCTTGGCGAAGCCGTCATCCGCTTCGTCAACGACCTGGAATTCGGGCCGACGCTTCTGGACGGCATGTTGAGTTTCCTGCTGTTCGCGGGCGCCTTGCATGTCGATCTCGACCGGCTGGCCGCGCGCAAATGGCATATCGGCCTCTTGGCGACCGTCGGGGTTTTGATTTCGACCTTTGTCATCGGCGCCATCGTCTATTTTGGCTTCGGCCTGATCGGGATGCCCATCCCCTTCATCTGGGCGCTGGCATTCGGGGCGTTGATTTCGCCGACCGACCCGGTCGCGACCCTCGGCATCCTCAAGACCCTGCATATTCCGCCGAGCGTCCAGGCGAAGATCGCTGGCGAAAGCCTGTTTAACGACGGCGTCGGCGTCGTGGTCTTCATCGTCATCCTGGGCGTCGCCGCAGGCGGCGCTGGCGACGATGTCGGTTCGACCATTCTCTTCGCCGGCGAGATCTTCCTGCTGGAGGCTGTCGGCGGCGGCGTGCTTGGGCTTGCGGCGGGCTATGTCGCCTTCCTGGCGCTGCGCAGCATCGACGATCATCTGGTCGAGATCCTGATCACCCTGGCGCTGGCGACCGGCGTCTACGCGCTGGCCGCGTCGCTGCACCTGTCCGGGCCGATCGCCGTGGTCATCGCCGGCCTCTTGATCGGCAATCAGGGCGTCGACCGGGCGATGAGCACTCACACCCGGGACAATCTGCTACGATTCTGGGAGCTTTCGGACGAAATCCTGAATTCCATCCTGTTTCTGCTGCTCGGCATCGAGGCCGTCGCGCTTGGGCTGAACGGCGATATTGCGCTGGCGGGCCTCGTCGCGATTGCGGCCATGCTGATCGGCCGCGTCGCGGCGGTCACGATCGTCCTGGGCGCTCTCCGCCGCACGGGGGATTTTACCAAGGGCGCGGCGCCGGCATTGATCTGGGGCGGCCTGAAGGGCGGCATCTCGGTCGCGCTGGCGCTCTCCCTCCCGGCCGTCGAAGCCAAGCCCTTGCTGCTTGGCGCGACCTATATCGCCGTGGTTTTCTCTATCGTGGCGCAGGGCCTTACCTTACAAGCTGTCTTGAAGCGCAGTTTCGGCGACGCCGCCGGCCAGCCCGGACCGCGCCATTGATCGACCCCACATCTCACTGATAGGCGGACGCTGCACGTGAACAATTCCGATCTGATCGTCAAAACCCTGAAGGACGCGGGCGTCACCCACGGCTTCGGCATCCCCAGCGGCAATGTGTTGCCTTTCATCGAGGCCATGCGCAAAGGCGGTCTGGAGTTCGTGCTGACCGCGCATGAAGGCTCGGCCTCCTTCGCGGCCGACGTCATGGGCCGGGTCACCGGCAAGCCGGGCTTGTGCATCGCCACGCTCGGTCCGGGCGCCACCAATCTCGCGACCGGCGTCGGCTCCGCCTATCTCGACCGTTCGCCGATGATCGCGATCACCTGCAACCTGAATACCCCGCTGCTTGGGCGGCGCATCCAGATGCTGATCGACCATCACGCGCTCTTCAAGCCGATCACGAAAGCCACCCTCGCCGCCCGCCATGACAATGTCGCGGAAGTCATTGAGGAAGCCATCGCGATCGCCCTCGCGGAGCCGCAGGGGCCTGTCCACATCGATCTGCCGGAGGACGTGTCGCTGGCCGAAGCCAAGGGCGCGCCATCCGGTCCGATCGCCGCAAAGCCGATTGACACGCGCGCCTCCGACGCGGCCGTCGCCAAGGCTGAAGCGCTGCTCAAGGGCGCGCGGCGGCCGGTCGCCGTCGTCGGCATGTCGGCGATGCGGATGCGCGACCCCAGCTTGCTGCAGGCCTTCATCGAGAAGCACAACATTCCCTTCGCGACCACGACCATGGCGAAGGGCCTGATCGACGACGACCATCCGCTCGCCATCGGCTGCATCGAGCGCGGCAAGCGACAGGCGCAGCGCGCCTTCATCCGCTCCGCCGATCTCGTGATCGGCCTGGGCTACGACACGATTGAAGTCGAGTATGAAGCTTGGATCGGCGAAACGCCGCTGCTGGCCGTCGATATGGAGCGCCCGGACGTGGCGGCGAGCGTCAAGGTGGCTTGCGAAGTCATCGGCGATCTCGATGACGCAGTCGGTCGGCTCGCGGCCTTGCCAGCCGCTGCAAACACCTGGGACGTCGCCGAGATCAAGGCGCATACGACAGCCTTCCAGGCCTCTCTCCGGCCGAAGTCCGATGTGCTGACGCCCCATGAGGCGATTGACGTCGTCCGCCGCGAAACGCCGCGAAACGGCATCCTTTCGTTCGATGTCGGCGCCCATACGCACCAGATCGCGAGCCAGTGGCCAGCGCACGCGCCGCGCGAATTCCTCGTGACCAATGGCTGGTCGTCGATGGGCTTCGGCCTGCCCGGCGCCATCGCCGCGAAGCTGGCGCATCCCGACCGCCCGGTCGTCTGCATCATCGGCGACGGCTGCTTCCAGATGACCTGCGGCGAGCTTGCGACCGCCCGCCGCGCCGGTCTCGCCATTCCGGTCGTCGTGCTGGATGACCGCTGGCTCAGCCTCATTCAGATCAAGCAGCACAAGCGCCAGTACGAGCAATATGGCTCCAACGTCGAGCCGGAACCTTACCGCGACCCGCCCAGCCACTATTTCAACGTGCCGGCGGTCGGCGTCCGCACGGGCGCCGAATTGAAGGCGGCGCTTGAGGCGGCGTTCAAGGCGAAAGGTCCGACGGTCATCGAAGCCGTGGTCGACGCCAACCACTATTTCGAGACGGTGTTCGACTGATGGCGCGCTGGGTCGCCCTCTGCGGGACGCCTGACCTTCCCATAGCGGACGGCCCGGCGCGGCGCGCGCTCGATGGCACGGCGGAAGCGCGCCTCGTCGCCCTGCCCTACAAGAAGCTGACCGCGGCCGAGGAAACCGAATGGGCCGGCGCGCTGCAGGGCGCTGGCGGCATCCTGCTACGCTCCGGCTACATCACGCCGAGCTTGCTGGCGCAATTGCCGGACCTCGAAGTCGTCGCGGTCCATGGCGCGGGCGTCGATCAGGCGGATATCGCCGCCTGCACGGCCCATGGCGTCCAGGTGACCAATGCGCCCGGCGCGAACGCCAACGCGGTCGCGGAACTGGTATTCGGCCTGATGCTCGCCCTGGCGCGCGGCATCCCGGCGGCGTCGCATCAGGCGAAAGCGGAACGGGCCTGGGATACGGCCCGCGTCATGGGCGGCGAATTGCGCGGCCGGACCCTCGGCCTGGTCGGCTTCGGCCAGATCGGCCGGAAGGTCGCGCCCATCGCCCAGGCGTTCGGCATGTTGGTCGCGGCGAGCGATCCGATGGTGCCGGACGAGACCATGCAGGCCCTCGACGTGACGCCGATGCCGATCGAGGCGCTGTTCGAGACCAGCGACGTCATCTCGCTCCACGCGCCGGCGATCCCGGAGACGCGGCGCATGATCAACGCAACAACCCTGGCGATGATGAAGCCGACGGCGCATCTGGTGAACTGCGCCCGGGGCGCGCTCGTCGATGAGGCGGCGCTCGCGGCGGCGCTGAACGACGGCCGCCTGGGCGCCGCGGCGCTCGATGTGCTGGAAGGCGAGCCGCCCGACCCCGCGAGCCCCCTCTACACAGCGAAGAACCTCTTGATTACGCCGCATATGGCGGGCTCGACGCGGGAATGCCTGGACACCATCGCCGCCACCTGCGGCGCGGATATCGCGGCCGTGTTTCGCGGCGCCATCCCGGCATTTCCCGTGAACACGATCCCCCTGAAACGATGACGACGCCGCCGCGGCAAACCGGGGTTCTCGGCCATCCGGCGGCGATCCCGGCGTCGCCGGAGGCCGCGACGCTGGATTGCGTGCCGAATCCGCAGGCCGACACGCTCTATGTCGCGCGCTTCGTCTGCCCGGAGTTCACGTCGCTCTGTCCCGTCACGGGCCAGCCGGATTTCGCGCATCTCGTCGTCGATTATGCGCCGAAGGACTGGCTGGTCGAAAGCAAGTCCTGGAAGCTCTATCTGACCAGTTACCGGAATCACGGCGCATTCCATGAGGATTGCACGGTCGCCATCGCCCGCCGCCTCGTCGCCGAAGCCAAACCCCATTGGGCGCGCATCGCCGGATACTGGTATCCGCGCGGCGGCATCCCGATCGAGGTCTTCTGGCAATCCGGCCCGCCGCCCGAAGGCCTCTGGCTGCCCGACCCCGGCGTCGCCCCCTATCGGGGCCGCGGTTGATAGATTTCGGCGGCGCCGTTCCTTCAGCCGCGCCCTAGCAGATGGCAGACCATGGCCCGCGCGGCTGAAGGCGTTGGCGTGACTGCGACCTGGCCGATATGCGCCCGCTCCGCGCTGTCGGCTTTTTCAAGCGCGGCGAAATAGGCGGCGATGGCGGCGCGGTGATCGACCGTCACCCCGGCTTGCAAGCTGGCGAACAGCAGCCCGATGAGCGCCCTCTGCGACCCAGCCGGCGCGGCCTGAAACTGCGGAACCGCCTCGTCGTACTGGCCGGCCGCGACCTCCGCCATAGCGGCGAGCATGCGCGCTTCGGGCGTGGCGATCCGGCGGGCGATCGCCAGGGCGTCGGCCCAGGCGCCGACCGACGCGAACCGCCGCGCCGCCAGCAGGCGGTCCGCGGCTGCCCATAAGCCGCGGAGCGGCGTCGCGCGGCGGTTCGCCCTGGCATCGGACGCGGCGTTGAAGAGTATTTCCCGAACCCGGCGTCGCGGGCCGCTCAGCCAGTCTGCAGGCTGCGCATCGATTATCTCGAGCGCCGCCGCAAAGCCAAGCGTTTCGGCGATCCAATCCAATTGTTCATAGGGCGCCGCGCGAAAGCGGACGCCCCGGACCGCGCGGAAAAATTGCTCTGGATCGCGCGGGTAGGGCCGCGCCAGCGCCAGCACAACCTGTCCTGCGGCGGCGGTCAGCCTGGCGCCGCCGGCCCAGTCCGTCTCGCCGAAACTCTGATATCCGGACCAGACGAGCGCGCGGGCGAAGTCCGCCCGGTCCCGGAACCGGAACGGGCCGTCGGCCATGCGGAGCGGCGCCAGCCGCCTGAGCTCATCGGCCCATAGCGGCGCGATATCCGCTGGCGTCAACGGGCGGTCCCCGGCCGCGAGCGTCGCCAGAACCGCATCGACCGTCTCCACGTGAAAAATGCGCGGGACGATGGGCGGCGCGACCGAGCGGAGGTCCGCCAGAACGGCCGCCGCCGGCTTGTCCGACGGCGACGTGACGATGACGCCGCCGACATCCCGGTCCGCGTCCGCGTCGAGCAGATCGACGGCCGCATGCCCCGCCATCAGCAAAGCCGCGCGCCAGCGGCCCGACGGGTCGTGGACAAGCTTCAAGGCCCGTCCCGTCGGTCGCGCCAGCGCCGCGACCGCGCTGGCATGATCGAACGCTTGCGCCATCGCTGGCCGCGTCCTTGCAGGCTTGGCGGCGAAGCTTGCCGCATGGTCTGCGACATCCGCCTTGGGCCACCGGACGCCGAATATGAGCGAGCGCTCGCCCTGCTCGAAGAATAGTCGGTCTGCAGGGAGAGCGACGCCGTCCAGCGCGACCGAAATGGCGGTTGGCCAGGCCTCGCCTTCCGGAGTGAAGGCGAACGACAGGCCCGCGACCTCATCGGTCGTGGGCGTCCGGGGACCTGTCACAGGGTCCGCGATCGCCGTCAGGTTCAGCCGTCCGACGCCGGCCGCCACCGTCCAATCGAACCGGAGGCCGTCCCTCGCGATGCTGTAGTCCAGCAGGCGGCGCGTCGCGGCGACAAGGACCACGCCTCGGTCGTGAAAGCCCTTCAACCCCCGCAACGCCGCGACGGCGCTTGGCGGCAACGCCAGAGAGCCGCCCACATTGCCCAGATGCTGCGCGAAAATGCAGAATTCTCCGGCATCGGCCAACGCCTGCAGCCGTTCCGGGGCCAGCATGGCTTCAAGCTGCGCCGGCTGCGCCAGGCTGGCGCTGGCGACGCCGGCCCGGATCATCGGGAATGCGCCGTTGCGGTTCAGATAGTCGATGCAGCCTGCATCGATCCGCATCGCAGTCGCGCGGTCGAACGCCCAGACCTGGGCGCCGTCCTGCAGGCGCATCGGCCGCGCCGGGCGCCGTGTCCCGCCGGTGACGTGACCGAAAGCGCCGGTCCAGAAATATTTGACGCCGAAGGCGCGCAAGAGGTCGGCGTGATATCCGGCGGCGTCGGGCCGATCGCCCTCGAAGGCCGCATTGCCGGGAGCATCGCCCAGGATGCTTTGCGGATTGTTGCGGCCGTGGTTCGTCCAGATGCCGGGCCGCGCGCCGACGCCCTCCAGGCGATCGAGCGCCTGCATTGCAGCGTCCCGCGTGAACGGGGCCGCTATCCGGCCATAGCAATGCAGCGTCTCGGCCCACCCAGCCCGAATATAGGCCGCGAGTTCCTCAGCATAATAGGGCCGCGCGCCTGGGTCTTCGCCGACGCCGAGATAAGCGATGCGATGTTCGATGGCGCCGTCCGGATGCGGTCCATGCGTCCAAAAGGAATTGACGATATCCAGGCCGAGGCCAGGACCCATGAGGGTATCCGCCTCCGTCCGGAGAAGCCGCATGGTCTCCCGGAAGGTCGGAAACGCCGTCCCGTCTATGTCGCTCTCGATCGCCGCCATCGCCTTGTAGGGATGGGGAAAATCCAGGAGCGAGATCTGTCCGGCCGCATGGTCCCGTCGTCGCAAGGGCGAGGGCCGCGGATCAATCGTCGCGCGGAATGGCGCGGTCGGCAGCGCCGATATAGCCGCGGTTCCACGTCGGCGTGATGTGAATTTCGTTCAGGCAGACATGGGGCGGCATTTCCGCGATGAAGCGGATCGTGCGGCCGACATCGTCCTCCTGCACCATGCGCGCCCGGTCTTCGGCGCTGACCGGGATCGGCCGCTTCTCCAGGATTTCGGTCGCGACTTCGCCGGGACAAAGCGCGCATGCCCGGATGCCGAGATGGCAATTCTCGTGATTGATGCTCTCGTTCATGGCGTTGAGCGCGTGCTTGGCCGTCATATAGGCGACGCCGGAGACGCCGCCGATGCGCTGGCTCGCCATCGAGGAGACATTGACGATCAGGCCGTCCCGTTGCCGCCGCATCACCAACAGCGCGGCATGGGAGACGTTGAAGGCGCCGTTCAGATCGACGTCGATGACGGTGTTCCAGCCCTCGGGCGTGATATCGCGCCAGCGGCGCTTCGGGATATTCAGCCCGGCGCTGTTGATCATGATATCCAGCCGGCCATGGCGCTTGACGATGCCATCGACGACGGCGTCGACCGCCGGCCGGTCGGCGATATCGAGCGGCGCCACGTCCGCAGCCCCGCCAGCCTCCCGGATCCGCGCCGCGACGGCCTCCAGCTCCGGGACGCGCCGGCCCGACAGCACGACAATGGCGCCGGCCTCGGCGAGCGCGACCGCGCCCGCCCGGCCAATTCCGGTGCCTGCGCCAGTCACCCAAGCGATCTTTCCTGCAATCGAATACATAGCTTTGTTCCCAGGTTTGCGTGCTCTAATCGGCCGTCAGCTCGTCGACGGCCTTGCGGATAAAATCACGATCCGGCGCATGGCCGACGGGATTGCCCGCCCGGTGCCCCCAGATCGATTCGATCGGCCGGAACGTGGCGTTCGGCATCTGCTTCGCTTCAATTTCAGCGTCCGCCACTGTGAAGTAGAGATCGGTCCGCGACGGCATGATGAAGGCGCGCGCCCGGATCGCGCCAAGCGCCTTGCCAAGGTCGCCATGGAACCGGTCGTTCGCGGAAATGTCCGAATCCGTCCAGGTTTGCAGCATCGCCAGGAGATCATCGCCGTCCCGGCGGAGGAAATTGCCCTCCCAGACCCGGACCAGATAATCCTCGAGCGACGGGTTGGCGTCGGTCAGATGCAGGCCCTCGCGGTAGAAAGCCTGGCTCATCGCCCAGCCGGCATAAATGCGGCCCATGGCGCGCAGGCCGACCTCCGGCTTGGCGCGGAAGTGGGTTCCGGTCCAGTTGGCGTCGGCGGTCAGCGCGGCGCGCACGCCGTCCAGGAACACCTTGTTGTGAACCGATGTCTTGGCCGACGTGCAGACCGCACAGATCGCCTTGACGCGCTCCGGCAGCAACGCGCCCCAATGCAGCGCTTGTTGGCCGCCCATCGACCAGCCGTAGACCAGCGCCAAACGCTCGACGCCGAATACCTCCGTCAATAACCGCGCCTGGGCAGCGACATTGTCGACATGGGTTACTTTGGGCCAGCGGCCGCGCGCCACCGGGGCCGCCACATTCGACGGCGAGGTCGACATGCCGTTGCCGAACTTGTTGACGATAATCACGCACCAGCGGTTCGGGTCCAGGACCTTATCCGGGCCGACCGCCCAAGCGATGTCTGCATGCTGGGCGCCGTAGGAAGTCGGATAGAGCACGACGTTGCTCTTGTCGGCGTTCATCGATCCATAAACGACATAGGTGAGCTGCGCATCCGGCAGAATACGGCCGCTCTGCAGGCGAAAATCGCCGAGGCGGAAGGTTTTGACTTCAGTCATCGATCCGGTTCCCTCAATCGCTTAATCGCGAGGCGCCGTCAGTTAGCCATCCAACCGCCGTCCACCATCAGATTTTCGCCCGTAATGTATGTCGCCTCATCGCTCGCAAGAAAGAGCGCGGCGTTGGCCACGTCGAGCGGCCGGCCAAGCCGCGGCCAGGGGGTGCGGGCCTGAGAATAGGCGAGCATCGCGGGCGCAATGGCGGGGCCGGTTTTGCCGGTCAGGATCTTCCCAGGAGCTACGGCGTTACAGACAATGCCGTGGTTCGCATAATCGCCGGCGATCTGGCGCGTCATGTACACGACAGCGGCTTTGCCCGCGCCATAGGCGATGTCGTTCGGCGCCCGGATCATGCCATGCTGGGAGGATATATTGACGATCCGTCCACGAACCTCGTCAATGCCTTCCTGACCGAGCATCTGCCGTACGGCCGCGCGACAGCCCAGGAACACGCCCTTGGCGTTGATCGCCATAACGCGGTCCCAATCGGCCTCGCTTGTTTCATGCAACGGCGTATCGACGCCGATGGCGGCGTTGTTCACGATGACATCGAGCCGTCCGGTTTCCGCGACGGCGCGCGCGACGGCAGCTTCGACATCTGCGTTGACCGAGACGTCACAACGCACGAAGGCCGCTGTCCCGCCCGCGGCATGGATGGCGTCAACAGTCGCCGTCCCGCCTTCACGGGGCGTCTCGGTGATATCGGCGACCACGACGAACGCGCCTTCCTCGGCAAAGCGGAGCGCAATGGCCTTGCCGATGCCGCCAGCGGCGCCCGTAATGACGGCGGTGCGGTTCTGTAAGCGCACGGTTCAGTCGTCGCCGTCGAAGCCGATAAATGTCGCGACCTCGTCCGCCGGGCGGCGCAGGGATTTGACCTCGTTGGCGGCGAACGTATCATCCGGGTAGCCCATGGCGACGCAGGTCATGATCACCTGATCTTCGGGAATCCGGGCATGTTCGCGCACGACGGCCGATTGCATGATGCCCTGGCCGTTGATGACAGCGCCCAGGCCGCGCGTCCACGCGGCCAACACCAGGCCGTAGGTGACGGCGCCCAGATCGAAATGGGCGATGGTCGCGCCCGGATCGAGGCTCTTGTCGTAGGTCACGACAATCGAAACCGGCGCATCGAATTGCCGGAAGCCGCGCATCACCCAGTCCTGGCGGCGTTCCTTGTCATAACGGTCGATGCCCATGGCCTCGAAGAGCTGGACCGCGACATCGATCTGCCGTTGCCGGTGGACGCCTTCATAGGCGCCGTGCATCGGGATCTCCCGTTGCGGCTTGACACCCGCCAGATTGCGCTCGGTGTTGCCTTGGCGGATGCGGTCGAGCGCGGCGCCGGCGACCACATGAAAATGCCAGGGCTGTGTGTTCATCGACGACGGCGCGCCGACCGCCAGGTCGATAATCTCCTTGATGACCTCCCGGGGCACGGGATCGGGCTTGTAGCCGCGAATGCTGCGACGGGCGCGGACAAGATCATCGAATTCCATCAGCGGGGGCCTTTTGCGGTTCAGGATAGCTTGCATCCCAATCATCGGCGGCAGCGGCGGCAGATGCAATGCGGCGCCGTGCACACTTCCCGCTTTGCGCGGCCCTGGCGACGGTTTAGGCTCCAGTCGGAACAAAGGGGAATGATATGGCGCGAGCGGCGCGAACTGCACTGATCACCGGAGCCGGGCGCAATATCGGCCGCGGCTCGGCCCAGTATCTGGCGCGGGCGGGGTTCAACATCGTCGTCAACGGCTCGAGCGACCGCGCGGCCTGTGAGCGCGTGGCGGACGAGGTACGCGCCATCGGCCCGGACGCCGCCGTCGCCATGGCCGATATCGGCGATCAGGCGGCATGCGCGGCGATGGCCGATGCGGCGCTCAAGACCTTCGGGCGGATCGACGTGCTGATCAACAACGCCGCCATCCGCCCCGTCACGCCGTTCCTCGACATGACCGACACCGATTTGGAGCGGGTCATGAACGTCAATGCCTATTCAGCCGTATGGCTCGCCCGCGCGTTTCTGCCGGGCATGATCGCTGGCGGCTGGGGGCGCATCGTCAATTTCACCGGCATGAACGCCCAGAAAGGCGCCGCCGGCCGTCCCCATGTCACGATGTCGAAGCATGCCGCATGGGGCCTGACCAAGGCGCTGGCGCGGGAATTCGGCCCGATGGGGATCACCAGCAACATCATCTCCCCCGGCACCTTCCCCGGCGAGGGCGAGAACGTCCAGCACGCGGGCGGGCGCCTGCAGAAGTTGCTGGAGCAAACCCCCGTCGGCCGCCTTGGGGAAGCCAGCGATATCGCCAGCCTCGTCCGATTGCTGTGCAGCGACGACGGCGGTTTCATCAACGGACAGATCATCGCCGTCAATGGCGGCGTCGAAACCTAAAACAGGCGCCGACGCTTCAGCCAGATCAACAGCAGCACGACCAGAAGCGACGATACGGCCCAGAATGCGGGATAGCCGTAGCGCCAGCCTAGCTCGGGCATGACATGGAAGTTCATGCCGTAGACGGCGGCCAGAAAGTTCAATGGCAGAAAGATCATGCTGACGACCGTCAAGCGGTTCACGACCCGGTTCGTGCGGTGGCTGACGATGCCCATATATAGGTTCAGGCTTTCCGACAGCACGGTCCGTTCCGTCGCCGCGTCGCCGGCGAGGCGGGATAGCGGCGCTGTCTGGCGCTCGAGATAGGGCTGAGTGCTGGGCGCGACATAGGGCGAAAGCCGGGTCGCCAGTTCATGCACCGTCTCTCGCGCCGTCACGACGGCATTCCGATATTCCAGGAGCGCCCGGGTCAATTCCGATACGTCCGTCAGGATTTCGTCGCCGACGTCTCCCAGCAGCGTCCGCTGAATTCCATCGATCTCCGCCGACAGCGCCGATAGCGTCTGGCGATATTCGTGGATCAGATGATCGACGATTTCAAAGAGCAGAAACCCGCCCGATTGCGCCTCCCGCTGGAAATCCTCCTCGATCGTCTCGCTGAGATGCTTCAAGAGGGCGGACTCTTGCGCATGCGCCGTCACCAGGAACCCGTTGGCCAGAATGAGATGCATGGCGCCTGTCACAAGGGCGCGATCGTGGAATGCCGTTTCGACGAAGGTGCAGTCGATGCAAGCACGGCCGATCGTGATCTGGCCCTGGTTCTGATCGGCGACGACCCGTTCGACGGCGGCGTTCTCGAGGCCCAGCAGCCCGCACAGGCGTTCCGCTTCGGCCAGGCTGTCGATATCGATCCAGCAATAAGCGCCGCCCGCCACCGCCGCCGGCACAGCCTCAGGCTCGATGGTCGTGATTCGGCGCGCGGCGAAATCGAAACTGACAGCGGTCGTCATGCGGCCTGCCCTTCGCGGCGCGATTGTTCTATGCGCCGATCATCCCTGTTCGCTCCGCCAGCCAGAACAGCGCGACAAGCGCGATCCCGATCGACGCTGGCGCAACGATATAGCGACGATACCAAGGCTTGCCGCCAAACCAAAACCCCACCAGCGCAAAACACAGCCCAATGACCGTCAGTTGACCAATCTCGACGCCGACATTGAACGCCGCCAGCGCCGCCACGAACTGGCCGTCGGGCAGGCCGAAGTCTGCGAGGACGCTGGCGAAGCCCAAGCCGTGTAGCAGCCCGAAGCCGAACACAACCGCCGGCCGCCAGACCTGCAGTCGCGATGTGAAGAGATTCTCGACAGCGACGAAAACAATAGAGGCTGCGATCAGCGGTTCGACAATGGCGGCGGAAACCTGAACGAGGCCGAGGGCGCCCAAAGCCAAAGTCAGCGAATGCGCCAGCGTGAAACAGGTGATCTGGAGCAGCAAAGGCTTCAGCCGCGTGCTCAACAGAAACAGCCCGACGACGAAGAGGATATGATCCAGCCCCTTCGGCACGATGTGGTCGAACCCGGCGATCACATAATTGACGACGACATCGATGGTCGCCTGCCGGGCGTCGATATCGAGCGGCGCAGGCGCGCTCGGCTCGCCAGCCGCGACAAAGTCCGTGAAATACGGCTCCCGCTCGCCCAAGCGCGAGACGCGCAGCACGGCGTCGCCGAAGCGCTTCGTATTCTGCCAGACGAGCGCCTGCGCCCCCAGGGGGAGGCGTCCCTGCAGCGTGACCACGGAGAGGCGCGCGACCGCTGCGTCGCCGACCTCGGGAACGGCGGCGGCGGCGAAGGCCAACCGCACTGGCGCTCCGTCGGCCGAGAGGGTCATCGCAGCGAGCAAGCCCGGGCTCGATGCTTTGGCGGCAGCGGCCACAGCAGCTTCATTCTGGCCGCGCAACGAATTGTAGAGCGCGGCGGTCGGCGCGTCGTCGGTGTCCTCGTGGCCCGCGCCGATATTCGCCAGAAACGCCTCGATGTTCATCCGCGCCGTCAGCGTCAGCGCGCCGTCGCGAGTTGTCTCAATGCTGACGATCACGGGCTGCATCTCATGGGCCCGCGCGCCGCCGGACGCGAGCGCGCCCCAAACCAGCAAGGCCGCGAGCAGCAAGGCCAGCGGGACGGCGCGCATGGATCTGGACAGGCTTTGCATCGCGGTCATGCTTTCAGGTGAGGGCTTCATCGGCCTGCTTCGGCGCCGAAGCGCGATATCGGCTAGACTGGATCAGACCTTGCTTCGGCGGAAACGCCCCGAGAGCGGATTGATCGACCGATACCATAGCGGACGAGCCGATCCAACGTCTTGAACACCGTGTCGGAGGCCTTTCGCCCATGTCCATCGCCCGGATAGTCGCCATGACGGCTCTCGCCGCCCTGTTACTGAGCACAGCGCAGGCCGACGCCCACGAGCTCTGGCTGGAGCCGCTGCGGCCCGCCGTTGCGCCGGGCGAGGAAGCTGCGGTCGACGTCAAGGTCGGCCAGATGCTGGCCGGCGCGACCTACACCTACATCACCGCTTATTTCAAAGTGTTCGATTTCGTCGACAGCGCCGGGTGCCGGCCTGTCGTTTCGACGATCGGCGACCAGCCGGCCGTTCACGAGGCGACTGGCGACGCGGGGCTCGCCCGCCTCGTCTACCTCTCCTCGCCCGACTTTCTCACCTACAAGACCTTCGAACAGTTCGAGGCCTTCGCGCAGAAAGACGGGCAAGCGGCCGCCATCGCGCGCCACCGGGAACGGGGCTTGCCGGAGACCAATTTCCGCGAGGCCTATACCCGCTCCGCGAAAGCGCTGATCCGGGTCGGCGACGGCGCCGGCGCGGACGGTCCGCTGGGTCTGCCCTATGAAGTGATCGCGGAGGTCAATCCGTTCACCGCCTCCGCCGACGCGCCGATCCGGGCGCAGATCCTATGGCAGGGCGCGCCGGCGCCGGGCGAACTGGCCGCAATCTTCCGGCGCGCGCCGGATGGCGCGGTCGCCCTGGAGCACAGGACGACCGACGCCGATGGCCGCATCGACATCCCGGCCGGCAAGGGCTTTCACCTGATCAGCGTCGTTCGCCTGATCGAGCCGGACCCGGAACTCGCGGCCCGGACCGGCGTCGTCTGGCACAGCTTCTGGGGCTCGCTCAGCTTCCATCGCTGACGCTGTTAAAGCCGCAACACGTGCTTCGCGATGATGTCGCGCTGCACTTCGTTGGTGCCGCCATAGATCGAGGCGGCGCGGCGCAAGAGGTGTTCCGTCATCGCGCCACGGCCATAATCGGGGCCGACCAGGTCCAGGTTGGCGTCGAGGCGCAAGCTGTCGAGATCGTAGGGGGCCGCATAATTGCCGAGCGCTTCGACCAGGAGTTCGTTCAGGCCCTGCTCGATTTCCGTGCCGTCGATCTTCAGGATTGAAGCTTCCGGGCCAACCTTGCCGCCCGCTTCTTCCTTCGCGAGCATCCGGAGATTGGTGTATTCCAGCGCCGAGAGCCGGGCCGAGATCGCCATCACCCGGCCGCGGAAATCCGCGTCGTCCCAAAGGGTTGCGCCGCCGTTGCCCCGCTCCTGCCGGGCCGCATCGATGATCTTGTCGATCTTCTGCTTGGACTTGCCGACGCCCGCGATGCCGCTCCGCTCATTGCCGAGCAGGAACTTGGCATAGGTCCAGCCCTTGTTCTCCTCGCCGACGAGATTGCCAATCGGCACGCGGACATCAGTGAAAAACACCTCGTTCAGATAGTGGCCGCCGTCGATGGAGATGATCGGGCGCACCTCGAGACCGGGCGATTTGATGTCGATCAGCAGAAAGCTGATGCCTTCCTGCTTCTTCACCGTCGTATCGGTGCGGACAAGGCAGAAGATCCAGTCGGCATGCTGCGCGTGGCTGGTCCAGATCTTGGAGCCGTTGACCACATACTCATTGCCGTCGCGGATCGCGCGGGTCTTGAGGCTCGCGAGGTCGGAGCCGGAGCCGGGTTCGGAATAGCCCTGACACCAGAACCGCTCGCCGGAAAGGATCTTCGGCAGATGCTCCTGCTTCTGCGCGTCCGAGCCGAAGGTGTAGATCACCGGCCCGACCATCACGAGGCCGAACGGGCTCAAGCGCGGCGCGTTCGCCGCCTGATATTCTTCCTCCCAGATATGGCGCTGGGTCGCCGTCCAGCCCGTGCCGCCATGCTCTTTCGGCCAATTCGGCGCGATCCAGCCCTGGCGATGGATGATCTGGTGCCATTCCCGCGTATCCTCCTTCGAAACGTAGGAGGGGCTGATCTCGGTCTGGCGGCGGATATGATCGGGCAGCTTTTCCTTCAGAAACGCCCGGACTTCGTCCCGAAAGGCCAGATCGTCGGCGGTGAAGGTCGCGTCCATGGTTCGTTTGCTCCTTGGCGGCAGGGCGTCAGCCCGGATTCTTATAGGCTGCAATGTTGAACCTATGGCCCGGGATGGCAAGGCGCCCTGGACGCGGCGGCGACCCTGGGCGCGCGTGCGCTACGGGCATGGGTCCCTCGCGAATTTGGGGTCAATCCCACGCGCTCAATCGCTTATAAATACCCTGCCAGCGCTTTACGCCCCAAAAGGAGCCCCCATGTCAGGACCGCTAACAGGCTACCGGATCGTCGACGTGACCAATGTCATCGCGGGTCCGTTCGCGACGATGATCCTGGCGGACCAGGGGGCCGACGTCATCAAGGTCGAAGCGCCCGGACGGCCGGATCATACCCGGAGCGCCGGCCCCGGCCCAAAAGGCATGAGCGCCTCCTACCTCAACAACAATCGCAACAAGCGCTCGGTCGCCATCGACATCAAGACGGCGGCCGGGTTGACGGCGATCAAGAAGCTGGTCGAAACGGCGGACGTGTTCATCCAGAACTTCCGCCCCGGCGTCTGCGAGCGCCTTGGGATCGGCGAAGCCGACCTTCGCGCTGTCAAGCCGGACCTGATCTACGTCTCCATGAGCGGCTGGGGCGAAAACGGGCCGCTTGCCCACAAGCCCGTCTACGACCCGATCATTCAGGCGCTCTCCGGCCTCGCCACGATCCAGGCGGGTTCCGACGAGGAACGACCGCGCCTCATTCGCACCATCGTTCCCGACAAGCTGACAGCCGTGACAGCGGCGCAGGCGGTGACGGCGGCGCTCGCCGGGCGCGCCAAGACCGGTAAGGGCCATCATGTAAAGGTCTCGATGCTCGAATCCGTGATCGCCTTTCTCTGGGCATCGGACATGGGCGGCCAGACCTTTGTCGGCCGGGAGATCGGCGTCCGCCGCGCCGCCACCTTCATCGACCTGATCTACGAGACCAAGGACGACTACATCAGCGTATCGACCATGACGAATGCACAATGGGCGGCTTTCTGTAACGCCAGCGGCCGGGACCACTTGATCGACGACCCGCGGTTCAAGACGCCGGCGCTCAGGGACGCCAATGCCGACGCGCGGCTGACCCTGATCCAGGAAGCGCTGCTGGAACGAGGGGCGGCGGAATGGCTGGAAACGCTGGATAAGGCGGGCGTGCCCTCGGCGCCGGTGCTGACGCGCCGCGCTATGATCGATCACCCGCAGGTGCAGGCGACCGGCATCGTGATGGAATACGACCACGAAGAGCCGGAAGTCGGCCGTCTCAGACAAGCCCGCGCCGCCGCCAGCTTCGAGGGAACGCCGACCGAAATCCGGCGCGGCGCGCCGATGCTCGGCCAGGACACCTATGAGGTTTTGCAGGAGGTCGGCTACGACGCGGAAACCCTGAACGCGCTCGTCCGGGAAGGCGTGCTGCTCGGCGAACGGCCCTGAATGATCAAGTTAGGATCGGGAGTCGGAAGTACCGCACGGTCTTGTCGCGGTCGGCCAGATAGGCCTCGCCGACGACCGTGAAGCCAAGGGCTGCATGCAAGGCGTCGGATGCCGGGTTGGGCGGGTCCGAATTCACCTCGGCTGCCAACATTTGAAAACCCGCGTCGCGGGCGAAGGCTGCGAGGTCGCCATAGAGCGCCTGGGCCAGGCCCTTGCGGCGATGTCGGGCGTCAACCGCGATCCGGTCGATATAGAGGAAGCGCTCGAAGCGCGCCTGGAACCAGTCGAAATTCGGGCTGAACGGCGCCGGCCGCCGATCGAATGCCAGCAAGAACGCTCCTTCGTCCTCGATCGCGCGGGCATAGCGCGCCCGCGCGATCAACGCCCGGAACGCCGCCGGGGTCTGGGACGACAGCTCCGTGGCGTGCGTCTGGTTGAGCGCGTGAACCCAGCCCAAATCGCCCGGGCCCAGGTCTCGCAGGCGGGCGCTCAATCGTCCGGCCTGAAGCCCATGATGCGCTCGAAGCGATCCTGATAGGCCGGCCAGACTTCCGGGTTGACTAGACGCGGCGGACGATGGCCGCGCAGCAGCGCGATCCACTGCTCGGCCGCGCCGACGGACATGTTGCGGTTCGCCTCAACAGTGATGCCCGCGTGATGGGGGGTCACCAGCACATTATCCAGCGCCATCAGAGGATGATCCGGCCCCGGCGGCTCCTCCCAGAAGACATCGACGCCGGCGCCGACGATGTCCCGGGCCTTCAAGGCGTCCGCCAGTTCCTGTTCATTGGTGATGCCGCCCCGCGCTGTCACGACGTAGACAGCGGTCGATTTCATCGCCTTGAATTCGGTCCGCCCGAACATGCCGAGCGTCTCGTCGGTGCGCGGGCAATGGACAGTGATGAAATCGGATTCAGCGAGCAGCGTCTTGAAATCGACCTTCCGGGCGCCCCGCCGGGCGAGCTCCGCCTCATCCACATAGGGGTCATAGGCGATCACCGTCATGCCAAGCGCGGCCCGGCAGATTTCAGCCGTGCGCGTGCCGATCTGTCCAAGGCCGACGACCCCCAGGGTCTTGCCCTGCATCTCGACGCCGGTCAGCTCCATGCGATCGACGCCTGTTTCACGGCGGAGCCGGCGGTCGGCCTGGATCATCTGCTTCGAGATCGCGAGCATCATGCCGAGCGCATGCTCCGCGACCGACTGCTTGTTCGTGCCCGTCTGATTGACGACCGCGAGACCCTGGGCCGTGCAAGCCTTGACGTCGATATAGTCGTAGCCGGCGCCCGTAGCGGAAAGCGCCACCAGATTGGGCGCCCGCGCCAGAAAATCGGCGTTCGGGAACCATGGCTCCTGCAATTCCGTGCGCGATTGCACCTGATAGCCATGGGCGCGAGCGACGGCGCGGTCGTTCTCTTCCCGGTCGCCGGAATAGGTCAGCCGCTCCACCTGAACGTCCGGCGCTGCTTCCAGGGCGGCGAGAGCGGCTGGGGTATCCATCCAATCTTCGAAATACACGAGGCGGCGCGCGTTGTCGGTCATCTGATGTCCATTGGCTGCAAAAGTCGGGAGCCCGGATCATTTCAGGGCGGGCATGGAACCGCAAGCAAGGGCCGTTCAGCCGCCCTTAACGCACTTCGGCTAGAGTAGAATCGACCGGGAGAAAAACCTCGGCCTGACGGAACGGGCCGGAGCGAATGCGTCCATCGAGGCTGCTCAATAGGACATTGAGGAGTGCCGCGTGATGAAGCGGACTTTGACGACCCGCGCATTTTTTGCAGCCGCGCTCTTGGCGCCAGCCGCCGCAAATGCGGACATCGTGTGCCAAAACCGCACGACCGTTCTGGCGAAGCTGGCCAGCGACTATGCCGAGGCCCCGGTCGCGATCGGGATGGCGGCGAACGGCGGGGTGCTGGAAGTGCTGGCGGCGGAAGCCGACAATCGGACCTTTACGATCATCCTGACGATGCCGAACGGCATGTCCTGCCTCGTCGCGAGCGGTCGGCATTTCGAGATGCTGTCCGCCCCTGCCCTGGCCAAGGGCGACCCGACCTGAAGCATAGAGCCAGCGTGTGACCGCGATCAGGCGTTCGGCCGCTTCGCCAGCACGGCTTCGGCCAATCGGTCGATCTCGTCCATGTGATTGTAGATCTGGGTCGATACCCGGACCCAGAGCCCGCCCGCCAGGGGGTTCAACCGGATCTGAATGCCGTCTTCATCCAGAAGACGGGCGCGCAGGCGGATCGCCCCATTGAGGTCGGCGCCGACGCCGTAAGGCAGGCGAACGGTAGTCATGGAGCCGGTCAAGGCCGCCGGCGCGCCCGTCTCCGTCCCCCAGGCCGCCGCCAGACGTGCGCCGGCCGCCAGGGCCATGGCGTGATTATGGCCCTGGATCGCCTGGAAGCCGAAGCCCTCCATGAAATCGATGCCGGCGGGGAGACTATGCTGGGCGGACCCGTCCCGCGTGCCGACATAGTCGAACTCCGCGTGGAACCCGCCCTCGAAGCCATGGCTGATGACGGTCGGATGCAGGTCCTGCTGGGTCGCCGCCCAGAGGAACGCGCAGCCTTTGGCCGCGAACATCCACTTGTGGCAATTGCCCGTGTACCAATCGGCGCCGATCCGCCGGAGATCGATTTCGGTCATGCCAGGCGCATGGGCGCCGTCGACCAGCACCCGGGCGCCCGCCGCCTTCGCGAGCGCGACCAGGCGGGCAAGCGGCAGTTTGAGCGCGGTCCCCGAGGTCACGTGATCCAGCAATGCCAGCCGCGGCGGCGGATCGAGTGCGGCATGAAACGCCGCCTCGATTTCCTGCGCATCGGCGACAGGGAACGGCAGACGCCATTCCACGACTTCGGCGCCGGTCCGGGCAGCCACATAGCGCGCCGTATTGCGGACAGCGCCGTAGGTCTGGGTGTTGATCAGGATGCGGTCGCCCGGCTCGAACGGAAACGAGCGCAGCACGGCGTTGACAGCCTGGGTCGCGTTTTCGACCATGGCGACATCGTCCGCGTCAGCCCCCAGATAGGGCGCGAGCCGCGCCGCCGCCGCGCGGATGGCCGGACGGTATTCCCGCTCGAAGAACCGGCTCGGCTCCGCTTCCATCCGGTCGCGCCAGTCCCGCTGCGCCGCCAGCACCGCCTTCGGCGTCGCGCCGTAGGAGCCGTGATTGAGGTGCGCGCCGCCAGCCTCAAGCTGAAACAGATCGCGCAGTGCCGGGCCGAATGCCGGAGCAGGCGACCTGCCGTCTGACGTCAACATGGCGCCCTCCCCCAAACAGAAACTGCCTGCCGAATTCAATGGAGCGACAATCGCCCGCGGGCGCGCCGACGGCAAGCGGTCGATCGTACGAAAAGGCATCCGCAAAAGCGAAGGGCGGCCCGATGAAACGGACCGCCCTTACTTGAGAGAGGGCAAACGGGAGCAAGCGTCCCGCCTGATCAAGTCGTTCCGGGCTAGCTGCCCATGCGGCCCTTCGCGATGGCTTCGCTCAACTGGCGCTGTTCGGAGCAGGAACCGCAGATGCGCGTCAGATCGGCCAGGTGCTTTTCAGCCGCGTCGAAATTCTTCAACTTCACATGCAGCTCGCCGTAATATTCATGGGCGCCGACATGGTTCGGGTCGATCTTCAGCGCGCGGTCATAGGCTGCCTGCGCTTGCGGATACTTGCCCATTTGACGGTTCGAATAGCCGATATAGTTGTAGGCGTCGGCCGAGCGCGGGTTGCTGTTCAGGTATTCCTCGGCCTTGTCGATGGCGCGATCGTAATCGCCGCGGTCGACATAGCGCTTCACGTCGCCGATGGTCACATCCATGGATGTGCTTGAACCGGCGGCGATGGCCGAAACCGGCGCCGCGAGCATCATGGCCATTCCGGCCGCCGCAAAAATCCGTCGCATCATCAAATCCCCTTTGTTTGATCGTTCATGGCGCCGGCGCATGCGTCGCGCCGTTTCCAACCCCATGCCCAAAATATGTCGGCTTGATGGCGAATCCAATGCAGCCCCGTGAAGTGCGTGACCGGCGTCACATTTCACGGCCATGCACGTGATTTCGTACGTCTTCAGCCGCGCAACATCGCGCGGGCGATATTGGCTTGCTGGACCTGGCTCGCGCCCTCAAAAATCCGGAACAATCTGGCGTCGCGCGCCAGCCTGGGGATCGGCGAAAGGTCTTCCATATAACCCAGTCCGCCCAGCACCTGGATCGCCCGATCCGCGATCCGGGAAACGGTTTCGCTGCCGAACAGTTTGGCGGAAGCGATCGCGACATGGGGAATGGCGCCGTCCGCGTCGAACGTCCGGGCGCATTCCAGGCAAAGCGCCCGCGCCGCCGCCATTTCGGACTGGCTATCGGCCAGCATCGCCTGGATCTGCCCGAATTCGCCGATCGGCTGCCCGAATTGCCGCCGTGTGCGCGCATAGTCGGTCATTTCCTCGATCAGCCGGATCGACTGGCCGACGCAAGTGGCCGCCACATGCAGGCGCGCGTGATTGATGCCGCGCAAGGCCGCCTTGAGGCCAGACCCTTCCCGTCCTCCGACCAGGGCGGACGCCGGCACACGGGCGTTATCGAACCAGACATAGCAGACATGACTGCCCTCGTTCCCAAGCATGCGCGGCGGCTCCCCGACGCTGACGCCGGGCGTATCGGCGTCGACCAGGAAGGCGGAAACGCCCGCCGCCGTCAGGTCGCTCGGATCGGTCCTGGCCATGACCAGAAAGACATCGGCCTGGGGCGCATTCGTTATGTAGCGCTTTTCGCCGAAGATCGCCCAGCCGTCGTTCACGCGCTCGGCTCTGGTTTTCAGCGCCCCGGCGTCCGATCCCGCGTCGGGCTCGGTCAACGCGAAGGAGCCGGTGCAGGCGCCGGTCGCCATCGCCGGAAGATAGCGCTGCTTCTGCGCCTCGGTCCCGAAATCCAGGATGGCCTGGGAGGTCAGGCCGATCGTCGTCGAAAAGCGGGACCGGTAGACGCAGGACGCCTGGGTGAATTCGAACGTCAGCAGCACCTGCTCCGTCATCGAACACTCAAGGCCGCCATAGGCTTCCGGGATCGAGATGCCGAACAGCCCGATCTCCTTCAAGGCCTCGGTCAGGTCCGCCGGCACGCCGGCTTCCCGCGTCAGGCGATGTTCGTTCGGCCGCAGCACGGTTTGGCTGAGGTCGCGAACGGCGGCGAGATAGTCGTCGAAGGATTGAAAATCCGAGGGTCCGCGCATTTAAGGAATTATCCGAAGGTTATGCTGTCAATAGTGGCGCGGCAGCGCGGCTTATCGTCGTCGCCGACGAGGGCGAGAAAGCGCGGCCCGGCATCTTTCACGTCGCTGGCGAAAACGCGGAGGCGTTCGTCCCAGAACATCGGTCGAAGGAAGGCGATCTCGCCATTCAGGGCCGTCACGCCGCCTGCCCCGCCAGCTTCCTCGATCAGCGCGCCGAGCATGATGTGCGACGCCATCAGGCCGCCCGCGATCGGCGCGCGAAAACCGAAGCGTTTCGCCGTCGCAGGGTCGGAGTGGATCAGGTTTTCGGCTTCGTCGGAAAAGGCCGCGACCCGGTCCGGAACCAAGGTCGTCCGGCTGATCTCGCCCATCGTGTCGAGGCTGCGGGCCGCCAGCGCATTGCGCGGCGCCGATGCGTCCCCCGGTCCGGGGTTCAGGCTGGAGCGGCTGGCCGTCATCGGCTCCTTGCCGGCCATGTCCCGGAACGCGAAGTCCGCATGCACGACGCTGCCCCTGGGATGCCGGTCGATCCTGGAGACGACGCCCGTCATCGTCAGCGGCGCGTCCAGCGGCAGGGCCGAGGCCAGGCGATAGACTTGGGTCATGTGGACGTTGCCGTTGATCGAGCGGCCGCTCCAGCGCTGCGCCATGATCGTGAAGAAGGCGAAGAACGTCGGGTCGGCGACATCGCCCCAAAGGTCGGGATCGACGCCGCAATGGCTGAGTTTGGTCCGTTGCCGCGACCGCTCGACCGCGACGTCCCTTGGCTCGAACTTGAAGCCGACGGGCGGCGGGGCTTCCGATTGGGCTGTGGTCGTCATCGCCGATCACCCCGCATGCCGCTTGAGGAAGGCCAGGAGCGCGTCATTGAACCCCTTCGGGTCCTCCAGGTTCGCCAGATGCCGGGCGACCGGCAGAATGACGAGCTCGGCGCCCGGTATGCCCTTCGCCATGATTTCCGACATGGCGACCGGCGTGCCCGGATCGTCCTCGCCGACGATCACCAGGGTCGGCGCTTTGATCGCGCCAAGGCGAGGCGTGACGTTCAGTTGGGCGATGGCCGCGCCGCAGCCGCAATAGCCCTCGACCGGCGTCTTCCGGATCATGTCGCGCACAGGATCGACAATCGCCGCGGCGGACTTCACGAAGCCCGGCGAGAACCAGCGGTCGATAGTGGCCTCCACGCCGGCCGCCATGCCGTTCTTGCGCGCGCCCGCAATCCGCTCCGCCCAGCCCGCGACCGCTTCCGGCGGATAGCCCGATGAGGTATCGGCCAAGGTCAGCGTCTGCAGGCGCTCCGGCGCCGCGAGCGCGACTGTCTGCCCGATCATGCCGCCCATGGAGAGGCCGACCCAATGGACCTTGCCCAGGCCAAGCGCGTCCATCAGCGCCACGGCATCCTTGCCCAACATGTCCAGGCTGTAGGGCCCGACCGGCGCATCCGTGCCGCCATGGCCGCGGGTATCGTAGCGAATGACGCGATAGTCGCCTTTGAGCGCTTCGGCCTGAGGCGCCCACATCGCGAGTTCGGCGCTCAATGAGTGGCTCATCATGACGACGGGCGCGTCTTTCGGGCCTTCGTCGCTGTAGCGCATGGCGATGCCGTTGGCTTGGATTGTCGCTGTCTTGGCCATGGCGGTTCTCGTTTCCCCCTATATGAAATTCGACGCAGTTTCCCGCTTAATGCACGCTATGGCCAGAGGGCGCCGGCGCCGTGCGTGGCGGGGCGACCGGCGTCGGACCGGCGTGATGATGCACAAGCCGCCACTGCCCGCCTTCCTTGACCAGGATATTCGTCGCGAGCAGCGTCGCGCCGCGCTCGCTGCCGAAACGCTCGTAGCAGGTGACGAAGGCGCTTTCCCCCAGAAGGTGCGCCTGAGGCTGCTGACAGGTAATTTCCGGGCGGTCGGGGGAGCCCAGGATGCTGGCCCAGCTCTCCAGCACCGTTGCGCGGCCGACCAGCAGCGGAGCGCCTGGATGGGCGCAGGCGACCGGCGCCGCTTCGGCCCACGCCGCCGCCATTGCGGCCATGTCGCCCGCCTTGAACGCATCGTAGAATGCCTGGTTCGCGGCCAATACCGCGGCGGCTTCCATGCTCATCGGCGGCTCTCCCATTGTTCCTTATCGGTCGTTCTCGACGCGCCCGCCCGCCCGGGCCAACAGCGCCGCGCGGTCCAACTTAAAATCGCTCGCGCGCCATTCGGCCTCAAGCTCCGCCAGCAGGGTTCCGACCGCCGGACCCGGCGCCACGCCGAGGGCGACGATATCCCCGCCGCTAAGCGGCATCGCCAGGGGCGTCCAGGCCGCAGCCGCCGCCAGACGGGGCGCCAGCACCTCCGTCTCCCCGACGCTCGCCGCCAGGAGCGCGCGGCGACGAAAGCATTCAGCCCCGTCCCGATGCAGCGCCTGGCGCCAATCGGCTGCGGTCCTGCCGAGCGTCGTCCAGGGCGGCGCCAGGGCCGCCAGGGTTTCGGCTTCGTCGTTCGAAAGGCGCATGCGGCCGGCAAGGCCCCGCCGCCCGTCGGCATCGAGGCCGGCCGCCAGCGCCGCCAGTCGGAGAAGCGGATCGGGCGCCGCTTGCGCAGCCGTCTCGACCACCAGCAAGGCCGCGATATCGCCGTCCCCAAGCCCGACCGCCGCCTGGAGCGTCCCGGTCGCCGCCATGGCCTCAAGGACGACGCCAGGGTCCGGCGCCGCCAGGAGGCGCAGGATCTCGGCGCGCACACGCTCGCCGGAAATCCGATGCAGGCCGTCCCGCCCGCGTGCGATGGCGGCCAATCCGCCCGCGTCCGGCGCGCCCCTGCCATACCAGGCGTGAAACCGGAAAAACCTGAGAATACGGAGATAATCCTCCGCGACGCGCTGATCGGCCGCCCCGACGAAACGCACCCGGCCAGCCGCGAGATCGTCCTGGCCGCCGAAATAATCGAACACCTGCCCTCCTGGGTCCATCGACATGGCGTTGATCGTGAAATCGCGCCGTGCGGCGTCCGCTCGCCAATCGTCGGTGAACGCGACGACCGCGTGGCGCCCGTCGGTCGCCACATCCTCGCGGAGCGCAGTGATCTCGAACGGCCTCCCCTCCGAAATCGCCGTCACCGTGCCGTGGGCCAGACCGGTCGGCACGACCTTCAGGCCTGCCGCCGCCAGCCGGCGCATGGTCTCCACGGGCGAAAGCTGGGTCGCCAGATCGATATCGGCCACAGGGCGGCGCGCCAGACAGTCGCGCACCGCGCCGCCGACAAAGCGCGTCGCCGCGCTGCCGGCGCCGACCGCCAGGGCATCCAGAACCGCCACGACCGCCGGCGCCGTTCGCCAGGCCGCATCTGAGGCGGTCGCAGGCATCATTTCGTGGCTGGGTCGTTCGGGACATAGTGCTCCGGAACCAGAACGCCATCCTGATAGCGCGCCGGCACATATTGCGCGTCCGGCGCGGCGCCGGAGAACGCTGTCCACAACCCGAGCACAGCCGCCGCCAGCAACACGCCGCCGCCCGCCAGCCAGATCCACGGCGCATCCTTGGCCGCCACCACCGGCCGCGTGCCGCCCCAATACTTGATCATCAGATACAATATTGTCGGCGCTAGCAGCGGCAGAATAATCGCCAGAGCATTCCTCATGAGCGTTCCGTCTTTCCCTCAAGCATGTCAGCAAGATTGACCAGCATTCCCGCCGTCGCCCCCCAGATACGTCGGCCTTCATAGGGCATGACATAGAACCAGCGCTTGACCCCGTCGCGCATGGCGGCCTCCTTTACATGATTGTTCCGGTCCAACAGGAATGCGAGCGGCGTTTCAAAGACTTCATCCACCTCGAAGCGGTCGATCGTCAGGTCGAACGGCGGCTCCACCCAACCGACCACCGGCGTCACGCCATAGGCCGTCGACGTTTCATACATCGACAGTCGGCCGAGCAATTTGATATGCCGCCGGTGCAAGCCGATTTCCTCTTCCGTCTCCCTGAGCGCGGTCTCGACGTGATGGGGATCGCCCGCCTCGACGCCGCCGCCGGGAAAGCTGATCTGGCCGGCATGCTTCTTCAGATGCGCGGTCCGTTGCGTCAGCAGAACCGTCGGCCCGGTCGGCCGATTGACGATCGGCACCAGCACCGCCGCTGGCTTCAGCGTCCGGGCGGTGACGCCGGGCAGCCGGGTCCCGTCGGGCCGGAGATCGAAGTCGCTCCGCAGCGGCCGCTCCGCCAGGCCGGTTGTCGCGAGGACGTCGTCGAGCGACTTCAAGCGCTGGCTGATCAGGTCTGGCGTCATGCTTCTTCCATCGGCCCGAGATCGTGCGCCGCCCCGGCGCTCCAGACGACCATACGCCCTTTCGTCGGCGCTTCCTCCGCCAATTCCGCCAATTCGTAATAGACCGTCCGCGCCAGCAATGCTTCAAGACGGTCCCGCACCAGAACATAGGGCCGGGGTTCGGCGGTCTCGGGGTCGAAGGCGACGCGGAGCGGATGCGCCGCATCCAGCGTCGTCACCTGATCCAGCGTGTCCCGGAACCTGATAACGCGGTTGTGATCGGCGCCTTCGACCTCCATCGCGACCGCGACGAAGGGGGCGTCGGCGACATCGACCCGGCCGCGCTCGACAGGCGTTTCCAGCCAATAGTCGCCTGCCTCGTCGCGTTTCAGGACCGTTGCGAACAGCTTCGCCAGCGCCACACGGGGGAACGGCGTGCCGCCATGATGCCAAAGGCCCGCGGCGTCGATGCTGATGCCGTAATGGCCCATATCGTGCTGAACCCGGGGCGGCCGACCGTCGCCGTCGGCGCGCCTGGCGGCTGCGGCGGCGATGCGGTCAAGTTCTTTATCGTCATCTGTCATCGTCGTGAAAATGCCATATCTTCGTCGAAAGTTATGCACGGAACCGTCAATCACGGCCCCTGTGAGACCGCGCCAAATGGCGCGACACGCCCTATACTATGTCGAACGCGGCGCGCCGCCATCATCTGCCGGCGCAGCCAGGCTTCTGGAAGGTGAGCGAACACATGGATGACATCTTGGCGAGCGGCGTCACGCCCATGGACTTCGAGCAGGCGGGCGCGCGCCTGCAGGATGCGCGCGACGCCATCGGCCAGGTCTTCATCGGCCAGGAGAAAGTCGTCGAGGAAGTCCTGGCGACGCTGTTGGCCGGCGGCCATGGCTTGATCGTCGGCGTGCCCGGCCTCGGCAAGACCCTACTGGTCGAGACCGTCGCCACCGTCTTCGGCCTGTCCACCCGCCGCATCCAGTTCACGCCCGACCTCATGCCCGCCGACATTTTGGGATCGGAAGTCCTGGAGGAGGACGCGAGCGGCAAGCGCGCTTTCCGCTTCCTGGAAGGGCCGGTCTTCTGCCAGTTGCTGATGGCGGACGAAATCAACCGCGCCAGCCCCCGCACCCAATCGGCGCTGCTGCAGGCGATGCAGGAACGGCAAGTGGCTGTCGGCGGCCTGAACCGCGATCTGCCGAAACCGTTTCATGTGCTCGCCACCCAGAACCCGATCGAGCAGGAAGGCGCATATCCCCTGCCGGAAGCGCAGTTGGACCGTTTCCTGATGGAAATCCGCGTCGATTTTCCCACCCTCGATACCGAACGCCGGATCCTCGCGGCCACGACCGGCGCCCGCGCCGCCGCTGCTTCCGCCGCTCTCACCGCCGCTGAATTGATGCAGGCGCAGGCGTCCGTCCGCGCCATGCCGATCGGCGAGGCGGTGATTGAGGGCATCCTGCGCATGGTCCGCGCCGCACGGCCGGGCGCTGCCGACAGCCCGCTGCCTGCCGGCGCGGTCGCCTGGGGCCCCGGCCCGCGCGCCAGTCAGGCGCTGGCGCTCGCCGCCCGCGCCCGCGCCTTGCTCGACGGCCGCCTGGCGCCGTCGCTGGACGACGTCATCGATCTGGCGCCCGCCGTGCTGCGCCACCGCATGGCTCTGAGTTATGCCGCGGAGATCGATCAGGGCCTGAATATCGATACGGCCATTTCCCGTCTCG
>CALAHN010000026.1 GCA_937891825.1 uncultured Alphaproteobacteria bacterium | reverse complement strand
GGAAGGCGTCGACCGCCGCGGCGTCCGGCGCGCGCAGGCAGATATGCGTTCCGGTTCCGGGGGCTTCCGGTTGGGCGTTCGGGCGATGGTTCAGCCAGAACTCCGGATAGCGCTTGCCGAACCCGACCGTGCCCGGCCGCTCGACAAAGCGCTTCAGGCCAAGCGGCGCCAGCACGGCCTCATAGAAGCCGGCGCTTGCGTCGAGATCGCGGACCTGGATGGAGATGTGATCGATCATCGGCTGGCCAACGCCCTTCGAATCTCTGCCTTGAGCGTGAGAGTCTACTGGAAAGGCAAGCTGGCGCCAGCGTGCGTCGCGATCAGGCCGTGAAGTCGAAGTCGTCCGCGGCGAGATCGGCTTTGGCGAGACCGAGCAGCGTGACCGTCGCGTTGGCGTCGGCGGCGCTCTGGATGACGGCGCCGAAGCTTTCGTCGGTCGTCGCCGCCAGAACGGCGGCGAAATTTGCGAAGCCAAGCGCTTTCGCCAGTATGACGTCGCCCGCGCCGGCGCCGCCTTCGAAGAAGAAGATCTGGTCGCGGCCGGCGCCCACAAGGAATCGGTCGGCGCCCGCGCCGCCGTTATAGCGATCGTCGCCGCGCCCGCCGAACAGGAAGTCGTCGCCGGCGTCTCCGCTCAGCGTATCGTTGCCGAAATTGCCGATCAGGGTATCGTTGCCCGCGTCGCCGCTCATGGTGTCGTCGCCGGCATGGCCGCCAAGGAAGTCATTGCCGGCGCCGCCGACGAGCACATCGTCGTCCGCGCCGCCGATCAGGATATCGTCGCCGTCCTCGCCCCTGAGAAAATCCAGGCCCGCGTCGCCGCGCAGGAAGTCCTTGCCGGCGCCGCCGGTCATGATGTCGCGGCCGCCGCCGCCGCGCAGTTCGTCGTTCAGGTTGCCGCCTGCCAAAGTGTCGTCCCCGGCCGTGCCGACCAGAACGAGCGGCTTGTCGACGGTTCCGGTTCCGGTCGTCGTGCCAGTCCCGGTTCCGGTCCCGCCTGTGGTCGTGCCGGTTCCAGTCGTGGGGGCCGGGTCGCGGACGATGAAATCGTCGGGCCGGAATTCGGATTTATTGACGCGATTGAACAGCAGCGTGCCGCCTGGCAGGTTGAGGAAGGCCGAGCCATTGGCCGTCGTCTGCATGACGTTGATCACGGCCTGGCCGCTGGAAAAGCCGAAGTCCGTCAGGTCGACGACATCGCCGCCGGCGCCGGCCTGGAAACCGTTGATGACATCCTTGCCCAGGCCGCGCGCGACGATGAACAGGTCCGCGCCGCCGCCGCCGGACATCACGTCATTGCCGGACTGGCCGGAAATCCGGTCATTGCCCGCGCCGCCGTTGATGACATCGTCGCCGCTGCCGCCGAACAGGGTGTCGTCGCCGTCGTCGCCATTCAGAATATCGTCGCCCCGCTCGCCGATCAGCCGGTCATTGCCAGCGCCGCCGTTCAGGCTGTCGTTGCCGCGGCCGCCATGCAGGAAGTCATTGCCGCCGTCGCCGTTCAGGATATCGTCGTCGTCGAAGCCCGACGCCCGGTCGTCGCCATCGCCGCCGCTCATGAAGTCGAAACCGAAGCCGCCGAACAAGCGATCGTCTCCCGCTTCGCCGAGCAGCGCGTCGTTTCAGTCTTCGCCAAGCAGCCGGTCGTTGCCTTCGCCGCCGACGACCTGATCGCCGTCGTCGCCGCCATGCATGACGTCATTGCCGGCGCCGCCGCGCAGTTCGTCGAAGCCCTGACCGCCGAAAATCCTGTCGTCGCCGTCCTCGCCGTCGATCTGATCGCGGCCGTTCCCGCCGACCAGCCGGTCGCGGAAATCCCCTGCGCCGCCTTTGAGGATGTCATCGCCGTCGCCGCCGAAGAGCACATCGGAGCTGAGGCCGCCGTCAAGCGTATCGTCGCCGTCGCCGCCGTCGAGCGTGTCCGTGCCATTGCCGCCAAACAAGCGATCCCGGCCGCTATTGCCGAACAGGGTGTCGCCGCCCTCTTCGCCGTTCAGCGTGTCGTTGCCGGCGCCGCCGACAAGGCGGTCGTCACCGTCGCCGCCCTTTATGACGTCAGCGCCGGCCGTGCCATTGATCCGGTCGTCGCCCGGCGTCGCTGCCGTGATCGATGCTGGAGCGGTCGAACCGCCGAAACTATCGGTAACGCCTGCGCCGGCCATGGTTGCTCTCTTTCCCCGCCGAAATCGGGCTAATCGTCCATTGCTGCCGGAGACAATAGCCGATTGAGACGGCGCCTCCAGTTCGCAGCAGTATTAACCCAAGATTAACGAATTCGGCGAGCGCGGTCGAGGCGCTGCTAAGCCTTGATCCCTTTCTCTGTGATTTCGAACACATCCGGCGAAAGGCCGGGAGCGGCCAGGATCCGTTCAAGCGCCGCCTGCATCAGCGCCTGGCGCGCCGGCGGCATGCGGCGCCAGCGGCCGAGGGGGCTCAGCATGCGCGCCGCGATCTGGGGGTTGATCTTGTCGAGCGCCAGGGTCTGTTCCGCCAGAAAGTCATAGCCGGCCCCATCGGCCCGATGGAAGCCGGTCGGGTTGGATGCGGCGAAGGCGCCGATCAGGGCGCGGGCCTTGTTGGGATTGGTCAAGCTGAAGGCGGGGTCCTGCATCGCCTCGCGGATATCCTCGAGCACGCTGGGGATGGGCGCGGTTGCGATCAGCGCGAACCATTTGTCCAGCACAATCGGATTGTCGGAGAAATCCAGGCGGAACGCCTTGAGGGCGGCGTCGCGTTCCGGGCCGGGCTGGTCGTTCAGCGCGCCAAGCGCGGCCATCCGGTCCGTCATGTTATCGGCGGCCCGCGCCGCCGCCGCCGCGACGCCGGCGCCGCCCGCCAGCCGCGCGAGATATCCCAGCGCCGCCGCCCGCTCCGCCCGAACGCC
>CALAHN010000025.1 GCA_937891825.1 uncultured Alphaproteobacteria bacterium | reverse complement strand
TCTAGCGGACCCCGCGGCCAATTCGATAACAGAGGTCAGCCATGCCCGCAGTCAAGCGCCTCGAAGCTTTCCTGTTCCGGCTCGATCCGGGCGCGAGCGTGCGCATGGCCTTCGGCGGCTTCTCCGAACGCAAGGCCGTCGTGCTGCGCCTTGAGGACGCCGAGGGCGCAGTCGGCTGGGGCGAGGTTTGGTGCAACTTCCCGCGCTACGGGGCCGAGAACAAGCTTCGGCTGATCGAGACCCTGGTCGGTCCGGCGCTGCTGGCCGGCGCGGACGCCAGCCCGGCCGCGGCCTTCCACCGGCTCTCCGCCGCGCTGCATCCGATGGCGCTCCAGACCGGGGAGATCGGGCCGGTCGCTGCGTGCATCGCCGGCATTGACCTGGCGCTCTGGGACCTGGCGGCCAGACGGGCCGGCAAGCCGCTCGCCGACTTCCTCTTCGGCGCCGATGCGCCCGCGTCGGTCCCGGCCTACGCAAGCGGCCTCAACCCCGACGGCGCGCCGGAACGGGTCGCCGCGCTTCGCGAGGCGGGTTTCAGCGCCTTCAAGCTGAAGGTCGGCTTCGGCGCGGACGTGGACCGGCCGAACGTCGCCGCCATCGCGGCCGCGCTTCGCGCCGGCGAACGCTTCATGATCGACGCCAACCAGTCCTGGACGCTCGACCAGGCCCGCGTCGCGGTCGACGCCTTCAACCCGGCGAGCCTTGCCTGGATCGAGGAGCCTCTCGCCGTCGACCGGCCGACGTCGGAATGGGCCGAAGTGGCGGCGCTCTCCGCCGCGCCGCTCGCCGGCGGCGAGAACCTCTACGGGTTCGCGGCCTTCGACCGCGCGATCCGCCTGGGCCATCTCCGCTTCATCCAGCCGGACGTCTGCAAATGGGGCGGGATCACCGGCAATTTCGCCGTCGCGCGGCGAGCGCTGGCGGAGGGGCGGACCTATTGTCCCCATTGGCTGGCGGGCGGCCTTGGCCTGCTCGCGTCGGCGCATGTGCTGGCGGCGGTCGGCGGGCCTGGGATGTTGGAATACGATTCGAACCCGAACCCCTTCCGCGCCTTGCTGGGAAGTCCTCTGCCGGACCTGATCGACGGGGCCCTGCCGTTGCCCGATGGCCCGGGCCTTGGCGTCGAGCCGGATATGGCGGCGCTGGCCTCGTCCCTGGTCGAGCGGGTCGAACTGACGGCTGCTTGATTATTTCTGCAGCAATAAATATAAGAATATATTCCTGCAGAGGAGATTTCTGATGACGGCCCAAGGCCCCATGCCCGACGCCGCGCCGGCGCGGGGCGCGGTATTGTCGAAGGCCGTGCTCCGCGCGGCTGACCGGCTTGGCCTCGGCGCGAACCGCCTCGCCGCCGCGATCGGCGTCAGCGAGGCCACGGTGTCACGCATGAAGCGTGGCGAATTCGTGCTGGCGGAGGGCGCCAAGTCCTTCGAACTGGCGGCCTTGCTGGTCCGGGCATTCCGCTCGCTCGACGCCGTCGCTGGCGGGGACGCCGCGGTCGTCAGGGCATGGATGCGCAATCCCAACACGGCGCTCGGCGCCGCCCCGGTCGAGAAAATTCAAACCATTGCCGGATTGATGGATGTCATCGCCTACCTGGACGCCCGCCGCGCTATCGTCTGAGGCGCGGCCGTATCGGGGCGCCGGGTGGCGGCTGGTCGAAGCGCAACACCGCGTCTCGACCCTCGGCATCGTCGACAGCCTCGCGGAGCAAGCCGTGCTCGAGGATATCCTGGAAGCGACCAAGCCTGTCCTGCCGCCGGAATGCGCCGGTCTCGACTACCTGCTCGCGACGCCCTTCCGGTATGATGCGCTCTATCCCCATGGCTCGCGGTTTCGCCGCGCCGGGCGGACGCTCGGGGTCTTCTACGCTGCCGGAACGCCGCGGACCGCTGTCGCCGAGCTGGCGTTCTATCGCCTCCTGTTTTTCGCGGAATCGCCTGGCACGCCGTTTCCCGCAAGCCTTGGCGACTATACGGCCTTCGCGGTCCGGTTCGACGTGCGGGCCATGCTGGACCTGACGGCCGCGCCGCTTGACTGCGACGCCGCCCACTGGCGCGATCCCATCGACTATTCCGCCTGCCAGGCGCTGGCGGACGCAGCGCGCCAGGCCGGCGTTCAGATCATCCGCTATGGTTCGGTCCGCGATCCGGAAGACGGCTGCTGCCTTGCCGTGCTCGACGCGCGGGGCTTCGCCGAGCCCCGGCCGTTCGCCCGGCGGACCTGGCGGCTCAGGCTCTCCAGCTTCGGCGTCCAGGCGATATCGGACCATCCGGACGAGCGCCTGGAATTTCCGCTGGCGGCGTTCGGCGCCGATCCCCGCCTGGCGTCGCTGCGATTGTGAAACGCGCAGGCGTTTGCTGTCCGTTCCGCTACGCCCTATAGGGACCCCATGAGCGATTTATTTACCGATTCGGCCGCGTCCGCCGCCTATACGGCCGCGGATATCGAGGTTCTGGAAGGCCTGGAGGCCGTCCGTCGCCGCCCCGGCATGTATGTCGGCGGGGCGGATGAGCGCGCCTATCATCACCTCGCCGCCGAGATCCTCGACAACTCCATGGACGAGGCGGTCGCCGGCCATGCCTCGCTGATCGAGATGGAGTTGTTCGCCGACGGGTTCCTGCAGATCCGCGATAACGGCCGGGGCGTCCCGATCGATCCGCACCCCAAATTCCCGAAGCTTTCGGCGCTGGAAGTCATCCTGACGACGCTGCATTCGGGCGGCAAGTTTTCGGGCAAATCCTACCAGACGTCGGGCGGCTTGCACGGCGTCGGCATGTCGGTGGTGAACGCTCTGTCGGAGAGCCTGATCGTCGAGGTGGCGCGCGACAAGACGCTCTGGCGGCAAAGCTATGCCAAGGGCGCGCCGCTGACCCCGCTGGAGAAAGCCGGCGCCGCCCCCAACCGCCGCGGCACCATGATGCGCTTCCGCCCCGACCCGGAAATCTTCGGCGACCGGCTGAAGTTCTCGCCGGGCCGACTGTACCGGATGGCGCGCTCGAAGGCCTATCTCTTCAAGGGCGTCAAGATCCGCTGGAAATGCGATCCCGCCCTGATCCGCGACGGCGATCTGACGCCTGTGGAAGCGGAATTGCAGTTCCCCGGCGGCTTGCTGGACTTTCTTGGATCGAGCTTGGGCGAGCGGCCGACCGCGACCGACCTGCCGTTCGCCGGCGAAGCCGAGCTCCAGGGCGGCGGCCGGGCCGAATGGGCGCTCGCCTGGCCGGTCGACGGGGATGAGGGCTTCACCCATTCCTATTGCAACACCATCCCGACGCCTTTGGGCGGCAGCCACGAAGCTGGCTTCCGCACCGCCGTGCTGCGCGGCCTGAAGGGCTACGGCGAGATGAAGGCGGTCAAGAAAGCCGCCCAGATCACCGGCGAGGACGCGGTCGGCGCGTCGGCCCTGATGCTCTCCTGCTTCATCCGCGAGCCGCAGTTCCAGGGCCAGACGAAAGAGCGCCTGGAAACGCCGGAAGCCCAGCGCGCCGTCGAGGCCGCGATCAAGGATCGGTTCGAAAGCTGGCTCGCCGCCAATCCGGCCAACGCCGACGCGCTCCTGGAACATGTGATCGAACGCGCCGAGGACCGCCTGAAGCGCCGGGCCGAGCGCGAGATCAAGCGGAAGACCGCGACCAGCCGCAAACTGCGTCTGCCGGGCAAGCTCTCCGATTGCTCCAATCCGGGGCCGGAACATTGCGAGCTTTTCCTGGTCGAGGGCGACAGCGCCGGAGGCTCCGCCAAGCAGGCGCGGAACCGGAAGACCCAGGCGATCCTGCCGCTCCGGGGCAAGATCCTGAACGTCGCCAACGCGACGGCCGAGAAGATGCGCGGCAACCAGGAAGTTCAGGATATCGTGCTGGCGCTCGGAACCGGCTCCGGCAAGGGTTTCGATATTGACAAGCTCCGCTATGAGCGCATCGTCATCATGACCGACGCCGATGTGGACGGCGCCCATATCGCCTCGCTGCTGATGACGTTCTTCTTCCAGGAAATGCCGGAACTGATCGAGCGCGGGGCACTCTTCCTGGCGCAGCCGCCGCTCTACCGGCTGTCCTCGGGCGGCGTCACCCATTATGCCCGCGACGACGCCCACCGCGAGGAACTGATGGCGACGGTCTACAAGGGCAAGCGCAAGGTCGATGTCAGCCGCTTCAAGGGCCTTGGCGAAATGCCGCCCGCCCAATTGCGCGACACGACGATGGCGCCCGACAAGCGCGTCCTCCTTCGCGTCACCCTGACGGAAGAAGGCGGCGAACCCGCCGTGGGGCTTGAGGGCCGCCGCCCCTCCCAGGACCTGGTCGAGCGCTTGATGGGCAAGCGCCCGGAAACGCGCCTCGCCTTCATCCAGGAAAACGCCCGCTTCGCGCAGAACCTGGATATCTGAGAAAAATTTGAGAGGTTTAGATGAAGAAATCCAAGAATGAAGAGACAGCATTGGTTTTGGGGTTAGTGGCCCCACTGGGTGTTAATATAAATAAAGTTATTGATAGAATAAAAGAAACATTTTCTGTGAATGGCTGGTCGGTATTTGTGGTTCGAGCAAGTGAATTGATTGAAGGTAATACTGGTATTGATGGATATGAGCATGATAGAATTGATAAACTTATGACTCTCGGCGATAAAATGCGTGAACAAAATGATGATTCAGGTATTCTCGCAAAAAAGGCAATAGCAGCGATATATAAAGAGCGCGGTGACAAAATAGGTGTAAAGAAAGTTTTCCTTATAAACTCGCTAAAGCACCCAGATGAGGCTGTTGTATTAAGAAGTGTTTATGGACAGGGGTTTGTACAGGTTGGATTGTATCAAAAATATGAACAAAGGAAGAGAAATTTATTGGAACGTGTTGCTGAATCAATGAAAACTTCTGATGCTAAAGATTTAGAGCCAAAAATAGAAGAATTAATGATTAGGGATGAAAGGCAGCCGGACAATAATTTCGGTCAAAGTGTGATTAAAATTTTCCACAGATCGCATTATTTTATTGACGTAAATGATGGTAGAAATTCTGGATCTCAGGTAGCTCGATTTCGGGACCTTCTTATGGGAAAGAATTTTATTACGCCAACGAAGGATGAGCTGGGGCAATTTTTTGCAAGAGCGATTAGTTTGAAGTCATCTGATTTATCCCGGCAGGTAGGTTGTTGTATTATGAGTGGGGAAGGCGAGATTATTTCAAAAGGTTGCAATGAGGTTCCTGTTTTTGGGGGCGGTTATAACTGGGATGGAATATATGGAGATATTGATGGGAAAAATTACTCAAAAGATCTAAG
>CALAHN010000024.1 GCA_937891825.1 uncultured Alphaproteobacteria bacterium | reverse complement strand
CTTGAATCACAATTCGTTCAATGGATTCAACATGTTTCCGGACAGACACTTAGCGTCTCCGAACCGGGGCGACAGCCAGTCGTCCAGGAGATGGTGGCCGCGGTCGTCCAGCCCGTGCCCGGCGTTCGCCAGCGCCGTGCGGATCGAATCACGGAACCGGCGCGCCAGATCCGGCGCATTCGGCCGCCCGTCGAAGGCGCCTGAATCCGCGAGGCTCGCGATCACATAGCTTGCGTCGCGGCGCGAGACGCCGGCGCCTTTCGGCGGCGCGAACGCCGCCTGGGTCAGCAAGGCGTCGGGCGAGGCGCTGCCTTTCGCCAATTGCTCGGCCAGCATCTGGAACAAGCGGCCATAGACGACCGTCGGCAGCTTCGGCGCGCCGATCAGCACATAAACATCGTCGACGAAGCGCGCCATCTCCGCGCCGCCGCCATTCGGGCCAGGCGCATTGGCGGGCGATGGGCCGGGCGGCGGTCGCTTCGGCGGAAGCGGCGGCGGCGCCTGCGACAACCCTGCGGGCGCTGGCGGGGGCGGGGCAGGCGCGGCCGGCGGGTCCGTCTCCGTCCGTTCGCGGATAGCCGCCGGCAACGATCCATCCATCTCGACAAAAAGCGCCGGCTCCGTCCGGACCAGGTCCTCCAGCAGGGTTTTCAGGTTGCCCATGCCGAACCAGTAACTGCCCTCGAAGGCGTCGATCCGCGTGAAGACCCGGAACACGTCCTGGCTTGAGATCACGCCGCTCCGGCGGATTTCCTCGATCAGCAGACGGGCGGCGTCCTGGCGAACGGCTTCATAGGCCGAGGCCGGCGGCTGACTGTCGTTTCCGAGCACGACGCCCGGCCGGCCCCGCCTGTCGTCCAGCTTCAGATCGAGCGCTTCGACCGCGAAGGTTTCAAGGTCGACCGAAAAATCGCAGGCTTCCCGGAACGCCGCCGCCGTCACCGCGTTGGTCAGCACGGAGGTCATCCGGTCATGGGCGCGCAGCCGCTGCAGCACCGGCGTGAAGTCCGCGTCCGACGACAGGATCAGAAATTCATCGAAGCGGGTCGGGTGCTGAATGGCGTCCAGGATATCCATGGCCATCAGGATATCGGCGCTGTTCTTGCCCCTCGCGGTCAGCGCCGGGCAATCGACCACGGTGAAGGCGGCGCGGGTGAAGAACGCCCGCTGCTTCGCAAAGGCGGCTGGATTGAGATAGCAGTTCCGAACCAGAATCCGGCGCGGCCGCGGCGCCGCCGCTTCGCTGTCCAGGGTCGCATGGCGCCCAGCTTCGAACCAGTCGAGCCACATCGCCGGACGCTCGGCGAAGGCTTTCGCCGCCCGGCGGTCGATCTGGTTGAGCGACAGGAACACGTTGTCGAAATCAATGAACAATGCCGCGCGGACGGCTGCCTGATGTTCTGCCATCGATAATTACCTGAAAAATGAAAATCACGAGACATGTCGACCCGAATGCCGCGCAGTCTATAGTGCCGGCGATGAACGCGGAAGCCAGTCAGAACGCTGCTTTGCCGCCCGCATTCGCCGCCTGGTTCGCCGGTCGGGGCTGGCGGCTGCGCGCCCATCAACGCGCCCTGATCGACCTGGCGGCGGCTGGCCGCTCGGCGCTGCTGACGGCCCCGACCGGCGGCGGCAAGACGCTCGCCGGCTTCCTGCCGAGCTTGATCGACCTGGCCGGTCAGGGCGATGCCCCGCCGCCGCCCGGCCTGCACACGCTCTATATCTCGCCCTTGAAGGCCCTCTCCGTCGACGTCGCCCGGAATCTGGAAACGCCCGCGACCGAGATGGCCCTGCCGATCGCGATCGAAACCCGCACCGGCGACACGCCCCAGGCGAAGCGCCAGCGCCAGCGCAAACGCCCGCCGCACATCCTGCTGACGACGCCGGAAAGCCTGGCGCTGCTGCTCTCCTATGCCGATGCGCCCCGGATGTTCGGCCAACTCCAGACCGTGATCGTCGACGAACTGCATGCGCTCGCCGACAACAAGCGGGGCGAGATGCTGGCGCTTGGCCTTGCCCGGCTGGCGACGCTGGCGCCCGGCCATCGCCGCATCGGCCTTTCCGCAACGGTCGCCGATCCGCCGGGCCTCGTCCGCTGGCTCTCGAAGAGCGCCGGCCGGGCCGACGATGTCAGTCTGGTCGTCGGCGAGGCCGGCGCCGAACCCTCGATCGAGATCGTCCGCGCCAAGGCCCGCGTCCCGTGGTCCGGCCATATGGCGCTGCACGCCATGCCGGAAGTCTATGCGGCGATCCGCGGCGCCGCATCGGCGATCGTCTTCGTCAATACCCGCGCCCAGGCGGAGATGTGCTTTCAGGCGCTCTGGCGGCTGAATGACGACAATCTCGCCATCGCGCTTCATCATGGCAGCCAGGATGTGGCCCAGCGCCGCAAGGTGGAGGCGGCGATGGCGGCCGGGCGGCTCCGGGCCGTCGTCGCCACATCCTCGCTCGATCTCGGCATCGACTGGGGCGATGTCGATCTTGTGGTGCAGGTGGGCGCGCCCAAGGGGGCGGCCCGGCTGCTGCAGCGGATCGGCCGGGCGAACCACCGGCTGGACAGCCCGAGCCGCGCCATCCTGACGCCCGCCAACCGGTTTGAGCTGCTGGAATGCCGCGCCGCCATCGAAGCCGCCGAGGCCGGCGAGCTCGACGGCGAGATTACCAGCGTCGGCGGCCTGGACGTGCTGGCCCAGCATGTCGTCGGCGTCGCCTGCTCCGGCCCCTTCCAGGCTGACGCGCTTTATCGGGAGGTGACGTCCGCTGCGCCCTACCGCGACCTCGCCCAGGCGGATTTCGACGCTGTCCTGCGGTTCGCCGCGACCGGCGGCTACGCGCTCCGGGCCTATGAGCAATATCGCCGCCTGGAGCAGGCAGGCGACGGCGCATGGCGGATATCCGGCCCGCGCATCGCCCGGCAATGGCGCATGAACGTCGGCGTCATCGTCGAGGCGCCCTTGTTGCGCGTCCGCGCCGGCGGCAGGGTCATCGGCGAGGTCGAGGAGTATTTCGCCAATGGCCTGGAGCCCGGCGATACGTTCATGTTCGCGGGGCGGCTGCTGGAATTCGTCACGGTGCGCGAAACCACGCTGGTCGCCAAGGCCGGCGGCGGCGGCCAGCCGAAGGTGCCGGCCTATGCGGGCGGACGCCTGCCGCTGACGACCCGCCTCGCCCGCCGGGTCCGGGAAATCCTCTCCGACCCGAGACGCTGGCGGGACTTTCCGCCGGACGTGCTGGAATGGCTCAGGGCGCAGCGCTGGCGCTCCGAAATGCCGAAGCGCGACGGCCTGCTGGTCGAAACCTTTCCCCGTGGCGGTCGCTACTATCTCGTCGCCTACAGCTTCGAGGGCCGGAACGCCCACCAGACGCTCGGCATGCTGCTGACCCGGCGCATGGCGCGCATGGGCTACGGCCCGCTTGGCTTCTGCGCGACCGATTACGTGATCGCCGTATGGAGCGTCGCGGAAGCTCGGGATATCCCGGCCCTGTTCGATCAGGACATGCTGGGCGACGATCTGGAGGAATGGATGGCGGAATCGACGCTGCTGAAACGCACCTTCCGCCAGGTCGCGGTCATCGCCGGGCTGATCGAACGCCGCCATCCCGGCCAGGAAAAGACCGGGCGGCAGGTGACGGTGAATTCCGACCTGATTTATGACGTTCTGCGGCGCTACGAGCCCGATCACATCCTGCTCCGCGCGACCCGGCGCGACGCCGCGCGCGGCCTGACCGATGTGGCGCGGCTTGGCGACATGCTCGCCCGCGCGGCCGGCCGCATCACTGTCCGCCGGCTCGACCGGGTCTCGCCGCTCGCTGTCCCGGTGCTGCTGGAGGTCGGCAAGGAGTATGTCTACGGCGATGTCGACGAAGCGCTTCTGGCGGAGGCGGAGGCCGAAGCCGCCGAGGCCTTGATCCAGGAGGCCATGACGGGCGAGGATCAAGCTGCATTCCCCCTTTGAAGGACGACGCCCCATGCGCTTTCAGGACCGCACCATCATCGTGACCGGCGGCGCGTCGGGCATCGGCCGCGCGACGATCGAACGCGCGCTTGAGGAGGGCGCGGCCATCGTCGCCGTCGACCAGGACGCGGCAGGCTTGCAGGACCTAGCCGCCGCCCATCCGGGCGCGGCGCTGAAAACGCTGACCGGCGACACCTCCGACAGCGCGCTCGCGGTCGAGGGCGTCCGCCTCGCCGGCAGTCTTGGGCGGCCGGTCAAAGGCTTGGTGACGGCCGCCGGGATCAGCGCCAGCGGCAAGGGCCTGGCCGAGATCGACGACGCGACCTGGGATGCGATCTTCCGGGTCAATGTGCGCGGCAGTTGGACCTGGCTGAAAGCCGCATTGCCCGCCTTCGAGGCGGCCGGCGGCGGGTCGGCCGTCTTCCTCGCCTCGCAACTGGCCTTCGGCGGCGGCAAGATGAACGCCGCCTATATCGCCTCCAAGGGCGCGATCGTGTCGCTCGCTAAGACAGCGGCCTACGAGTTGGGCGAGACCGGCATCCGGGTCAACGCCGTGGCCCCCGGCGCCATCGACACGCCGATGCTCCGCCGCAGCATGAGCAAGCAGCCCGACCCGGGCGCCGCCGCGGCCTATTCCCAAGGCCGCCACGCCATGAAGCGCTTCGGCGTCGCGCCGGAAATCGCCAGCCCGATCCTCTATCTGCTCTCGGACGAAGCGAGCTTCGTCACAGGCCATACGCTGCTGGCGGATGGCGGCTGGACGGCAGCTTAGCGCGTTTAAGTGGGCACGCGCTCCTTGCGCTAAGCATTTGGTTCTATCTAACTCCAGGCCCACGCCGTCAGGAAATCGATGAAAGCCCGGGTTTTCTGCGGCGGCGGCAGGCCGGCCGGATAGAGCACGAACAGCCCTCGCGGCGGCGGTTGAAACTGCTCGAGTATCTCGATCAGGTCGCCGCGCTTCAGCCGCTCATCCAGAATGAAGCGCGGCATGTGCAGGATGCCGAGGCCGGCGACGGCGGCTTCTGCGAGCATGTCGCCGTTATTGGCCATGATCCGGGGCTTGAAGCGCCGCCGGGTCGGGCCGCCTTCGCCGCCGAATGTCCAGACGCCGCCGCCCTCCAGGTAGACATAGCCAAGGCAGGCGTGGCCGGCCAAATCCGCCGGCGTGTCCGGCGCGCCATGGGCGGCGAGATATGCGGGCGACGCCGCCGTCGCCAACTGGATGTCGCCGAGCTTGCGCGCGATCAAACTGGAATCCGCCAGTTCGCCGATCCGGATCGCGCAATCGAACCCATCCTCGACCAGATCGATCGCGCGGTCGTTCAACGTGATATGGACCTGGAGCTCCGGATAAGCCGCCGCAAAGGCCGCGAGCGGCGCCGCAAGCCGCTTCTGGCCGAACGACACCGGCGCCGCGACGCGGAGAACGCCGGCCGGCCGGCCGCGCGCCAGCCCGACATCCGCCTCGGCCGCGGCAGCTTCGGCGACGATCTGGCGGCAGCGCTCGTAAACCTGCGCCCCAGCTTCGGTCAAGCTGAGGCTTCGGGTCGTGCGCGCCAGCAAGCTGACGCAGAACTTGTCTTCCAGCCGGCGCACATGTTTCGAGACCGCCGATTTCGAGAGGCCGAGCGCCTGGCCCGCCGCCGTGAAGCTTTCCGCCTCAACGACGGCGGCGAACACCGCCATGCTTTCGAGCATGTCTCGCATCGCAGCCTCACTGTTTCTTCAGATGAAACAATCTGTCGATCAAACTGGTGCTTTATAGCTTCTACAGGAACCCTATCTGTAGCGCATCGCAATCGAAGACGCAGCCGCCGACACCCAGCGGGCGCGACAAGGAGACAGGCAATGACGAAGGTTCTCGTACTCTACTATTCCAGCTACGGGCATATCGAGACGATGGCCCAGGCGGTCGCGAAAGGCGCAGGCAGCGTCGAGGGCGTCCAGGTCGACATCAAGCGCGTGCCGGAACTGATGGACGACGCGGCCGCGAAGAAGGCGGGCGTCAAGCTGGATCAGGCGGCCCCGGTCGCAGAGCCTTCGGACCTCGCGGACTATGACGCGATCATCTTCGGCACGCCCACCCGCTTCGGCAACATGGCCGCCCAGATGCGCAACTTCCTGGACCGGACCGGCGGCCTCTGGGCCCAGGGCAAGCTGATCGGCAAGGTTGGCAGCGTCTTCGTTTCGACCGGCACCGGCGGCGGCAACGAAACGACGGCGACGACCTTTCATGTCACCCTGCTGCATCACGGCATGGTCATCGTCGGCCTGCCCTACGCGGCCGAGGGCCTGACGAAGACCGACGAAGTGCGCGGGGGCTCCCCTTACGGCGCGGGCACGATCGCCGGCGCCGACGGCAGCCGCAGCCCGACCGACCGGGAACTGGAATTGGCGGAATACCAGGGCGCCCACGTCGCCCGGATCGCGTCGAAACTGGCCGCCTAGAGCGTCGGGCGATTAATCTGCAACATATGCAGCGTTTCTGAGGAAGTTCCA
>CALAHN010000023.1 GCA_937891825.1 uncultured Alphaproteobacteria bacterium | reverse complement strand
ACAGCGCCAGCAGCAGCATCCCAATGCCGAGGGCAGGCCGGTCGGCGCGTCGGGAAGGGGAAGCGGGCATGAGTATCGGCCTACGTTGCTGGAGAGCCAGCCTAAGCGGATTCGAGCCCGTCACCCTGCCCGGCTTCAGGGCGCCAGATGACCGATGGGTTTTTCGGTTCGATCTTTATGACGAAAAGGCCGGAGGGCGGAAAAGTGCGTCATCTGTTACCTACAGCGTTACCTAAATTGGCGACGCCGTCCGGCGAACTTCGGCTAAGTCATTGATAAATATGGTGCCGGCGCGCGGAATTGAACCGCGGGCCTACTGATTACGAATCAGTTGCTCTACCCCTGAGCTACGCCGGCGAACTGTTTGAGTTCCGGCTGATATCCGATCCGGGCGGCGGAAGCAAGGGCGGGCGGGGGCATTTGGGGGCGGGGCGTCATTCTGCGGCAGGGGCGGGGCGGGCGAAGCGCTTGAGGGTCCAGGCCTTGCCCCGCAGCTCGACATGTCGGTAGACCGCGCCGGCGATCAGGATGACCAGGGCCAGCAATGCGACGTTATAGAGGGTCGCATAGCTCGACTGGACCAGCGAGAACTCGGCCGTTCGGTCGGCCAGGGGCATTTTCAGGACATATTCCGCGATATTGCCGACGACGATCATGACGATCGCGTGGACCATGTAGATCGAATAGGAGATGCGGCCGAGATAGCGGGGGAAGGGCAGGCTCATCAAGGCGCTCACGCGGCCGGCGCCGTGGGCGAAGACGAAGAGCAGCGCCATGAAGCTGCAGATGGTCAGCAATTGCCAGCCGGCGTCGTTATAGGAGCGGAGCACGGCTGCGACCGCCGCCAGAACCGCCAGAGCTTCAAGCGCGGTCGCTGCGCCCTTGCCGAGGGCGAGCGGCCGGCGGAGGAACAGGCGATGGAGCGCGGCGCCCGCGAAGAAGCTGGCGACGCAACGCACGAACCCGAAGTCATGGGTGAACAGCAGCCCCTGGGGATTGTCGCGGCCAAGGCCGTAGAGCAGCGCGAACGCCGCTGCCGCGATCAGCGGCGCGAGCGCGCCGAACCAGCGCCGCGGCGCCAGGGCAGCGACAGCGAAGAAGGCGAGATAGGCGAAAACCTCGACGCTGATGCTCCAGGCCGGGCCGTTCCAGGTCAGCGTATCGAAGAGGCCCATTGACTGGACCAGGGCCAGATTGCCGAGCAAACTCCAGAGATCGTCCCGCCCGGCCGGGTCCGTGCCGATGCCGTAGAGGTCATGGGCGGCGTATTTCGCCAGCACATAGGGCAGCCATACGGCCAGCATGAACAGGTGCAAGGGATAGAGCCGGGCCAGCCGCAGCAGCGCGAAATCCCGCAAGGCCATGCCGCCCTGGATCTTCGAGAGATAGGCATGGGCCATCACAAAGCCGGAGAGGATGAAGAAGAAGTCGACGAAGATCGCGCCTTGCTTGACGATCAGCAGCTTCTCGCCGTCGGCGAAAGGCGCGTGAAACCACGCGACGATCAGCGCGGCCACGCCCCGGAACGCTTCCAGCGGCCCGAAGAACGCCCGGCCGCCGGCCGCGGGGACCGATCCCGGATCGGCGGTCACGGGGGCAGGGCTACTTGTAGGGATCGGCCGCGTCCCGCAGGCCGTCGCCGAGGAAGTTGAAGGCCAGGATCGTCAGGATGACCGGGGCGACCGGCAGCATCAGCCAGGGATACAGGGCGACGACGTTGATGTTCTGCGCTTCCGCCAGCAGTACGCCCCAGGACGTGATCGGCGCCCGGAGGCCAAGGCCGAGGAAGGAAAGCGCCGTCTCGCCAAGGATCATGCTGGGGACGGACAGCGTCGCCGAGGCGATCAGATGGCTGGCGAAGCTCGGCAGCAGGTGCTTGGAGATCACGCGCTTGGGCGAGGCCCCCATCAACTGCGCCGCCTGACAGAAATCTTCCTCCCGAAGCGCCAGCAATTTCGATCGGACGGCGCGGGCGAGGCCGGTCCAGTCGAGCAGGCCCAGAATGATCGTGATGCCGAAATAGATCAGCACCGGCGACCATGTGACGGGCAGGGCGGCCGAAAGCGCCATCCAGAGCGGCAGTTCCGGGAAGGAGCGGATCACCTCGATCAGGCGCTGGACCACATTGTCGACCCAGCCGCCGTAATAGCCGGCGAGGCCGCCCAGGGTCAGCCCGATCGCGAAGCTGATGGCGATGCCGAACAGGCCGACAGTCAGCGAGATGCGGGCGCCGTGGATGATCCGGCTGAAGACGTCGCGGCCAAGCCGGTCCGTGCCCATCAGATAGAACGCGCCGTCCTTCGCCGGGCAGACCAGGTGGAAGCTGCCGTCGAACAGGCCGAGGAACGAATACTCGTCGCCCAGGCAGAGGAAGCGCAGGGGCTGCGGCCTGGTCTTGTCCTCGGTGTAGGTGCGCTGCATGGTCCGGAAGTCGAGCTTCTGGTTGTAGGCATAAACGAAGGGGCCGACGAACTCGCCCTCGTGGAACATGTGGAGGCTTTGCGGCGGCGCGAACAGGGCCTTGGAATTCCGGGTCTCAAGCGCATAGGGCGCCACCACTTCGGCGAAGGCGGCCACCAGATACATGAAGATCAGGAAGATGCCGGAGATGACGGCCAGTTTGTGGCGCTTCAGCTTCCACCACATCAACTGCCACTGGGTGGCGAGGAAGTACCGCTCCTGCTCGGGCGTCAGCACCTCGACCGCATAGGGGTCGAACGGCGCCTGGGAGACGAAGTGTTCGATCTTGTCCTTGGGCGCGTCAGTCATCGTTCGGTCCCGGCCCCAAGGCGAATGCGCGGATCGAGCGCCGCGAGCGCGATATCGGAAAGCAGCACGCCGACGACCGTCAGCATGGCGAGGAACATCAGGAAGGAGCCCGCCAGATACATGTCCTGGCTGCGAAGCGCTTCGATCAGCATCGGCCCCGTGGTCGGCAGCGACAGCACCATCGACACGACCGCCGCGCCGGAAACGACCTGGGGCAGGAGATTGCCGATATCGGCGATGAAGGGGTTGAGCGACATGCGCAACGGATACTTGATCAGGGCGCGGCGGGGCGACAGGCCCTTGGCGCGGGCCGTCGTCACATACTGCTTCTGCAGCTCATCCAGCAGGTTGGCGCGCAGGCGCCGGATCATGCCCGCCGTCCCCGATGTGCCGATGACGATGACCGGGACCCAGAGATGCTCCAGCACGGAGATGAACTTGCCGTAGCTGAAAGGCTGGTCGAGGTATTGCGGGTCCATCAGGCCGCCGATGGAGATGCCGAAATGCACTTTGGCTAGATACATCATCACCAGGGCGAGCAGGAAGTTCGGCGTCGCGAGCCCCAGGAAGCCGATGAAGGTCAAGGCATGGTCGCCGACGCTGTACTGGTTGACGGCGGAATAGACGCCGATCGGGAACGCCATCGCCCAGGTGAACAGGATGGTGGCGAAGGAGAGCAGGAAGCTGAGGTACAAGCGGTCGCCGACGACCTCGGTCACGGGCAGGTCGTATTCGAAGGAATAGCCGAAATCGCCCTGCAGCATGCCAAACAGCCAGATCGCATACTGCTCCCACATCGGCCGATCCAGGCCGTATTGCTGGCGCAGAAACTCGATCTTCGCGTTGTTCGCGTCCATGCCCTGCGCGCGCAATTCGGCGATCTGGGTCGTCAGGAAGTCGCCCGGCGGCAACTGGATGATGATGAACACCAGCACGCTGATCGCGCACAACGTCGGGATCATCGTCAGGACACGTTTTATGATGTAGCGCAGCATGGACGGACGCTCCGATCTGGCCCTGTTCTACTTCGACGCAAGCCAGAAGGAATCGGGACGATAACAGCCGAAATGCGCGCCCGGATCCCAGTTGTAATAGCCCTCGGCGGGCAGGTTTCGCAGCTTCTTGGTCGCGACGATGGGCTGCAGCGCGCCGGAGACGAGGCCGATCGTGTAAACCTGATCGGCGAAGAGGCGGGTCATCGCCTGCCATTGCTCGGTCTGGGCCTTGGCGTCGGCGGCGCCGCGCCATGCCAGATAGTGATCGTAGAGCTGCTGGGCTTCGGGCATGTCGATCGGCTGACCGGCCTTGCCTTTGGTCTCCAGGTACTGGCCCCACATCGGCCATTGCAGATGCTGCTGACTGGTCGGCGCGAATTCCTCGGGGCTCATCTGCGGGCTGGCGAGGCCGTTCTCCAGGCCGAACCAGATCGCGATCTGGGTTTCGCCGGCGAAAACGCGATTGCGCAGCACCTCGCGTTGCAGCGGCTTGGTATAGATCTTGATGCCGGCTTTCAGCCAGGTGTCATGCACCAGTTGCAGGACGTCGGTTTCTTCCGTGCTCTCGCCGGCGCTTTCGACGATGATCTCCGCCTTGCGGCCGTCCGGCAGGCGGCGCACGCCGTCATCGCCGCGCTTTAGGCCCATATCGTCCAGCAGCGCATTGGCCTTTTTCAGATTGAAGTCGGCATAGGCCATGGCGTCGGCTTCGTTATAGAGCGGGCTGCCGGGCAGGAGGGCGTTGTTCTGGGGCAGGGCGACGCCGAAATAGATGACCTCGTTGATCTCCGTCCGGTTGGTCGCAAGCGACAGCGCCCGGCGAAAACGCACATCCCGGAAGACGGCCCGCCAAACGGGGTCGGCGATGTTCAGGTTCGGATACAAGGCGAGCTGCGCGCCCTTGCCGGTGCGCCAGAGATGCGTGACGTAGCCGTACTGATCCTCGTTCTGCTTCAGGAAGGGCGTGTTCTTGAACTGCAGGTAACGGCCCTGCAGATCGACCTCGCCGCTGCCCGCCTTCGCAGGGATCAGGCTGCCGGCGACGATGTCCATGTTGACTTCGTCGATATACGGCAACTGCACGCCGTTCGGGTCGACGCGGTGATAATAGGGATTGCGCTTGAAGACGAACCGTTCCGCCGGCGGCGCGGTCGCGACGACCCACGGCTCCAGGGTCGGCAAGGTCGGGTTATCGGTGTTGTAGGCGTTGTCCATGCGATTGTGCAGGGACGCCCAGTTCCGGCGGTTCTCGGCCTTGACCATCTCATCCAGCTTCGCCGGGTCCTGATAGGCGCCGTGGAACTGCTTCAGGTAATGGGCGGGGGCAAAGATGTACATCGGCGACGCCTGGGCCAGCGCCGGAATGAATTCCGGGTTGGGCGTCGGCCATTCGTAGCGGATTTCCGTATCGGAGACGATCGTTACAGTCGGCTTTGCGCCCTCGCTCAACATCTTGATCGGCGGGCCGGAGGGGGAAAGCTCGGCATTGTTGGCCATGTCTTCCCACCAATAGCGGAAATCTTCGGTGGTGAACGGCTGGCCGTCCGACCATTTGTGGCCCTTGCGCAAGCGCAAGGTGAAGATGCGGCCTTCCTCGACGACGTACTCCTTCAGAATGTCGGAAACCAGCTCCAGCTTGTAATTGTAGCCGATCAGGCGCGCATAGCCGTAGACGACCATCTGGCGCGTTTCCTTGGCCTTCGACATCAGGATGCGGATCGTCCCGCCGGGCTTGCCGGGGGTCGCGCTGGCGCGATCGAAGTCGGCGACCGACGGCTCCAGCGGCGCGCGCTCTTCGACCGGCGGCAGCTTGCCGGCCGCGACGTCGCTGACGAAATACGGCGTTTCCTTCAGCGCGATGGCGCTCGCAGCATGCGGCAGCGCAACGGCGCTGGCGATCAGGATGGCGCTCAGGCAGAGATACGACTTGCGCATAGTCTATGCGGCCTCCTTGGATTTCAGATTGACACGGACGAAATGCCCCGGCGCGACTTCCTGAAGGGCGGCGGGTTCGCCCCTGAGCAGCGTAAACGGCTCCGGCCAGCAGGCGGGATCGGAGGCGCGCTCATCCATCAACTTCGCAAAATCCAGCGGTTGATCGAGGTTCGGCTCCGGCACGGCCGCAAGCAGGCCCTGGGTGTAGGGATGGCGCGGGTTTTCGAACAACGCCGCCTTGTCCGCGATCTCGACCAGCCGACCGGCGCACATCACGGCGATTCGGTCGGCCATATAGTCGACGACCGCAAGATTATGGGAGACAAACAGATAGGTCAGGCCAAGCTTGTCCTGCAGGTCCTTCAGGAGGTTCAGGATCTGCGCCTGCACCGAGACGTCGAGCGCGGACACGGGCTCATCGCACAGCAGCAGCTCCGGCTTCAGCGCCAGCGCCCGCGCGATGCCGATGCGTTGGCGCTGGCCGCCGGAAAAGCTGTGCGGATACCGGGAGAGATGCATGTCGTCCAGTCCGACCAGTTGCATCAGCTCGCGCGCCATTTCTAGGCGGTAGCCGGCGTCGCCGACCTTGTGAATGATGAGCGGCTCGGTCAGGATTTCCCGCACGGTCATGCGCGGGTTCAAGGCGCTGAACGGGTCCTGGAAAACATATTGCATGCGCCGGCGATAGTCGAAGAGGGCGCTCGGGCGGAGGGTCGAGAGATCGACGACCTTGCCCTTGTCGTTGAACAGCACCTGCCCGCTATCGGGCTTGAGGGCGCTCATGATCATCTTGGAGGTCGTGGACTTGCCGCAGCCGGACTCGCCCACGAGGCCGAGGCATTCGCCCTTGCGGATCGTGAAGCTGACGTCATCGACGGCCAGGAAGGTCTTCGCTTCGGCGCCGAGCGCCGTGCGGGCATGAAAGCTTTTGGTCAGGCCGCGCGCTTCCAGCAGCGGCGGCGCGTCGGCGGGCGCGTCCTCCTGCTCGACTTCGGCCAGAAGATGCCCGGTGCTGGGCTTGATTTCCCGGATCGGGACCAGGCGCTCGCCGGGCGCCATGTCGAAGCGCGGCACCGCCGCCAGCAGGGATTTCAGATAGGGATGCCCCGGATTGCGGAAGATATCCTCGACCGGGCCGGATTCCATGACCTCGCCGTGATACATCACGACGACTTCGTCCGCGACATTGGCGACGACGCCCAGGTCATGGGTGATCATCAGGACGGCCATGCCAAGCTCGCCCTGCAGGTCCCGGATCAGCTTCAGGATCTGCGCCTGGATCGTCACGTCGAGGGCGGTGGTCGGCTCGTCCGCGATCAGCAGGGACGGGCGGCAGACCAGCGCCATGGCGATCATCGCGCGCTGCCTCAGGCCGCCGGAGAGTTCGAACGGGTAGGCGTCGATCGACCGGTCGGGCGTCGGAAACCCGACAAGCTTCAGCATGTCCTGGGTCAGCCAGCGGGCTTCCTTCTTGGTGGCGTCGCGATGCAGCAGCAGCGCTTCGCCGATCTGGTCGCCGATGGTGTGGAGCGGCGAGAGCGAGGTCATCGGCTCCTGAAAGATGATCGAGATGCGGCCGCCGCGGATTGCCCGCATCGCCTTCGAATCCCGGTCCAGCGTCGCGATATTGACCAAGGGCTGGTTCGGTTCGATCAGCCGGATCGCGCCGGAGGTGATGCTGGCGTTCTTCGGCAGAATGCCCATGATCGCCTGGGCGGTTACGCTTTTGCCCGACCCCGATTCGCCGACCACGGCGGTCGTGCCGCCGGCCTTGATCCGGAACGACACGTTCCTGACTGCGCGCACCACGCCGCCGGGCGCAGCGAACTCCACGGACAGATCGTCGATTTCGAGAAGGTTCGCCATGATCGTCCTTTAGGCTTGCTTGGCCCAGCTTGGGTCGGGCGCCGCCCCGATCGCCGCGAAATTGACCTTTGTCGTCGGCGTCGCGCCCAGGTCGAACTCCTGCGCCGCCCGTCCGATCCGGCGCGCGAGCCGGTCGAAACCTTCAATGGAAGAATCGATGCGGATCGCGACGCGATCGCCGGTCAGTTTGAGCTGCATCCAACTGTCCCCCCCATCGCGTTCGCTGCGCCCCCGTCCGCGCCGCGTCGCGAAGTACCTTAGTTCGATTTGCCTCACGTCTGTCCAGCGTAGCGCAGCCGTGCGCGCGCCTTCCGACCAAATGCCTTCATCCGTGACGCAGATTACACTCCGATGACGCCGCCATGTAGACCAGCCAAAAGTAACGAACATCAAAACGATGGCGCCGAATATCGTGGCGACATAGATGTTTCCGCCTGCGAGGATCAACGGCGCGCCGAAAATCAATGCGCCGGTCGCCGCCTGCGCATAGTCCTTCATGACCGCGCGGGAAGGATAGCGGAACTGTTCGGGCGCGCTCATGGCGCGTCCGCAAACAGCGCGGCCGGCCGCGCCCAGGCGATGCGCCCGTCGCCGCCTAGACAGCCAAGCACGGCGCGCAGGCTGTCCCAGGCCCCATCGTCCATCGCCAGATGATGCGCCAGGATCCCGGTCGCTTCTTCCGGATCGGCCGCCCCCGTGCGCCGGGCCGCGAGATGGGCGGCGATCTCCGCCATGACCGCTGCGGCCGGCTTGCCCATTCGGCCGCCGCGCCAGTCGATCAGGTCGACATGGGCGTTCGCCTCGGTCAGGCCGGCGACGGGCATGCGCGCGGCGCGCGGCTTGAACCGGCTCAGGCCGGTCAGGCCAAGCTCAGGCAAATGGCGGATAAGGGCGTCCGCCGCCCGGTTCCAAGGCGGCGCGAACACCGGCAAAGCCTGTTCCCCGAAAACAGCTTGGATCGTCGCGCGTCCCAGCACGAGTTCTCCCATCATGGCCTCAAGCGGGCGCCCGTCGGCATACTCCGACTTCTTCGCCCCAAGGGCTGCATGGTTGGCATGGGCATAGCCATGTTGCAAGACTGAAACGTCCTTGGCCCTGGCTAAACGCGCCGCGAGCGCGGCATCGGCGCCGGCAGGTATGACCGCGAGCGCCAGCGGCGCGCCCGCGGCTTCAGCGAGCGCGATCAGGCGGTCGAGGGCCGGCGTCGCCGTCACGGCGTCGTCGTCCCGGAGCCAGAGCGTCGCCGGGCTTTCCCAGCGGTCGAGCTCCCGGTCGAGCGCGTCTCCATGAGCGGCGCTCATGCGGGGCTGAGCAGCGCTTGCACTTGCCGGACGGTCTCCGCCGCGCCGTCGATCCGCACGCCTGCCGCCGAGCTTGGCGGGTTGGCGAGCGCCCGGTCGATTGCGGCCGCCAGCCGGACGGGGGTGAGGTCCGCCTCGGCGACGACTTCCAGCGCGCCTCTGGCCTGCAGCGCCTCGGCGCGGAGCGTCTGCTCGGTCTCCAGGCCGCCGGCATAGGGCACGATCGCGGCGCGCGCCCCGGCGGCCAGGGTTTCAAGCACGGTGTTATAGCCGCCCTGCGAGATCGAAAGGCGGCAGCGCTTCAGGAGCGTCGGGAAATCCCGGCGCGCCCGCTCGACGATCGCGCCGTCGCCCGCCATGCCGGCCAGGTCATCGAAGACGTCCTGACCAAGATTATGGCCGACCAGGAAGCGCCATCGCGCGTTCGCCGCCTGGGTCAGCGGGCGCGCCGCCATGGCCGCCCGCAACAAGGGCTCGGCGACGGCGCCGCCGCCGGCGGAGACCAGGATTTCGTCCTTGCCGTCAGCGCTCGCCGGACCCTCGCGCTCATCGACGACATAGCCGGTATAGCGGACACGGTCGCTGAGCTCGGCCAGATGCGGGAACGTTCGTTCGAAGGGCACAAGGTCGGGGTCGCCATGGACCAGCACCAGATCGTAGAACTTGCGCGCCCGTTCCAGCATTTCCAGCATGCGCTCGGGCTTCGCCGGCGCTACCAGAATATCCCGGACGGAAGCGATGACGGGCGCGCCGTCCGCCCTGGCTTCCGCCAGCAACGGCTCCAGTTCGAAGCGGAATTGGCGGCGGCCGAAGGGAAACAGCTCCGTCATGACGATATCGGGCCTGACGTCCCGATAGAGCGCCAGGGAAGCGGCCAGGCGCCGGGCGCGCCATGCATCGTCGATCGGCCGGTCGTCCGCGTCGTGCAGCACCTTGAAGTAGATGTCGACCGCGCGCGCCGACGGCAGTTGCGCCAGTCGCGCCCCGCCGACATCGATAACCGGGGCCGGTTCGCCGCCGGACGCGATGATGACCTCCATGCCAGCGCCGGTCATGGCGCGGGCCAGGGTCGCCGTCCGCGCCAGATGGCCGATGCCCAGAAGATGCTGGACCCAGAACAGAATGCGCGGCGGGCGCGTCATGCCTCCGGCTCCTGGTCGAGCGGAACGTCGAAGGCCAGGACGGTCAGGCCGCCCTGCGCATCGACCCGCAGCATGTTGTAGGTCCCATGGATGCCTTTGACCGGCGGCTTGCCCATGAAGTCCCAGCCGGTCGCGAGCGATGCGGCCGCACGGATGACGCCGCGGTGCGTCACGACGACGGTCGGCCGCTTCGCCTGCCCGATCTCCAGCAGGAATGAGGCCAACCGCGCCTGCACCATGCGCGGGCTTTCGCCGCCCGGCGGCGTGAAGTCCAGGCCGCGGGTCTCGTTCTCCTGGAAGTCGTCGCCCAGGCTTTCGGAAAGCTCCTTCCGGGTCCGGCCCTCCCATTCGCCCCAGTCCATTTCGATGACGCGCGGGTCCGTCTGGACCGGGCGCCCCGTCAGATGCCGGGCGGTTTCGCGGGTGCGGCCAAGCGGGCTTGCGACCCAATCGAAGGCCGCAAGCGCCTTCGGCGCCGCCCAGGTCTGGAGCGCCGCCTTGCCGTCTTCCGATAGCGGCGTGTCGCGGCGGCCTTGCAAGCGCCCCTCCGCGTTCCAGGTGGTCGGGGCGTGACGGATCAGGGCCAGCAACGTCATGGTCTCTCAAGTCCTGCGATAACGGCTTCAAGGCGCCGCGCGGCGGCGGCGAGGGATTGTTCGGTCGCGACCCGATTGCGGCCAGCCGCCCCAAAGGCGCGCCGACGGTCGTCGTCGGCCAGCAAGCTGGCGAGCGTCTGGGCGAAGGCCGCATCGTCGCCGGGCGAAACTAGCAGGCCGGAGGCCCCATCCGCCACCACCGCCGGAACGCCGCCGACCCGTCCCGCCACCACCGGCAGCCCCGAGGCCTGGCCTTCCAGCATCGCCATGCCGAAGGCTTCGCCGACGGCGGGCCAGGCCATGAGGTCAGCCGCCCGATAGGCCTCGATGAGATCCGGCTCGTCCAGCGCGCCAAGGAAGACTGCGCGCCCGCCGGTCGCCGCTTGGAGGACCGGCTCGATCCGGTCGCGCGCTGGGCCGTCGCCTGCGATCACGAGCCGCCAGGGCCGGTCGAAGCGCATCCGCTCAAGCGCCCGGGCGAGCGCCGCATAGGATGCCGCCTTGTCGCCGGCGCGCATCATCCCGACCGCGAGCAGCCAGAGCGCGCTGTCGTCCAGGCCATAGCGGCGGGCGAGGCCGGCGCGGGCGGCGGTTCGGTCGGCGGCGGTCGCCTGGAAGCGGGCGGCGTCCAGGAAGGGCGGGAAATGGATCAGGCGCGCCGGATCGGCCGCGATCGGTTCGAGGCATGGGATATCGTTCGGGTTGAGGCAAAGCACCGCCGCCGCGGCGCCGACGGCCTCCGCCACCCGGCGGTGCGCCTGGTCCCAGGGACCGCCCGCGCGTTTCGGCGCATAGCTCGCTTCCGCGACGATATAGGGAACGCCCAGCCGTGCGGCAGCTTCCGGGCCGAACCAGTCGGCGGCCTTGTAATAGAGGTGATAGGTGAACCAGACCGACGGCTTCTCACGGCTGAGCGAGCGCAGGGCGCGGCGGGCGAGGGCGGGGCCGAGCGCGGCCATCCGCCTCTGCCGTTCGGGATCGCCCCTGGCGTCGCGGCTGCGGAAGCGGCTGGCGAGCGGCGTCGCCATGCCGATTTCGGCGAATGCCGCCCGGAACAGCCGGGCGATTTGGCGGTCGCCGGACGGGACCGGATCGTCCGGCGGTTTCAGCGGCGCGTAGAAGGCAGCGCCTGGCGTCACGCTGCGGCCTCATCCCGAGGCGTATCGGCGCCAATTTGCGGCGCTCCGAGGCGCGCCGCCACATGGTCGGCCCCGGCGCTGAAGTCGAAGGTCGCCCGGACCCGTGCTTCGCTGGCGCGGCCAAGGGACAAGCGCCACTCGGGCTTCCGGATCAGTTCTTCGAGGGCGAGGCACAGGGCTTGCGGGTCGCCCGGCGGCGTCAGGCGGCCGGTCACGCCGTCCTGAATGAATTCCGGGATCGCGGAAACATTGGTCGCGAGCGCCGGCAGGGCCTGGGTCGCAGCTTCCATCAGCACATTCGGCAAGCCGTCCCGGTCGCCGTCGCCCGCGATCTTCGAGGGCAGCACAAAGAGGTCGGCGCGGCCGTAGGCCTCGATTACATCGGCCTGGGCGAGCGCACCTCGCCACTCGATTCGGTCCTGCAAGCCAAGCGCCGCCGCCTGAGCCTGGAGCGCCGGCAGCAACGGGCCGCCGCCGATATGCTCAAGCCGCCACGACAGGTCCTTCGGGATCCGCCCCAAGGCCGCCAGAAGATCGTCGAGGCCCTTTTTTTCGACGGCGCGGCAGACGGTTAGCAGGCGGACGGGGGCGCTTCGGTCGCCGCCGTCGGCGCGGCCGCGCGGCGGCGCGGACGGGAACCGCGCCAGGTCGAGCCCGTGATAGACCAGCCTGACCCGGCCAGCGCTGACGCCCCCAAGCACCGCCTGTTCCGCCAGATGGCGCGCGCCGATGGCGGTGCAGGTCACGGCCCAGGCGCAGTCCGCCAGCTTCTCCTGCTTCTCCCAGGCTGGGGACGTCCAGATATCCTTGGCATGGGCCGAGACGCTCCACGGGCGCAGGGAGAGAATGGCGGCATAGCGGGCGACGGAGGCGGGCGTGTGCAGGAAATGCGCATAGATGTGCCGGACATCCTCCGGCAATTCCGCCGCCAGCACGAGGGCCTGGCCGAAGCGGCGGACGCGGTTGGGCGTCCGGTCGCGCTTCAGATCGCGCAGCCAGACCCGGACCGCGGTCCCATAGAGCGCCGTCCGCCGCAGCTTCCGCCAGGCGCGGAGGACGCGCATCGGCTCCTGGTAGAGATATTCCGGTAGATAGTTGACCTCAGCTTCGATCTCGTCGTGGATCGGGTGGCGCTTCTTGTCGGTCGGATGGCGCATCGAATAGAGGCGAAGCTTCAGCCCGCGCTGTTCGAGCGCCCGGATTTCCTGGGCGATGAAGGTTTCCGAAAGCCGCGGATAGCCTTTCAGCAACACAGCGACGGACTCTTCCACGGCCATCGCTCAACCGCCTTCGGATGCGAGCAGCAGCGGTATGGGGCTGCGGCCGATCTCGAAGGCGCGGCCGACCAGCCGGATGACGCTGTCTAGGCCATCGAGCAGGCCCGGCACGATGACCTCCGATGGCCTTGGCCGGTTCCGGATCTGGCGGATGGCGGTCGCCATGTCGCGCGGGTCGCGGATGCCGTCGCCGTCGATCATGCCGGTCAGGCCGATGGCGCTGGCGCGGCTGGCGCGGATGTGTTGCTCCATCCTCGGCTTGGTGCGCGGCATGATGATCGCGCGTTTGTCGAACGACAGGATCTCGCAGAATGTGTTGTAGCCGCCCATGGCGATAACGCCGTCCGCCTCCGCGATCAGGCTTTCCATGTTGGCGTCGAAGGTGATGGCGTCGACATTGGGCAGGGCGGCGGCGCGCTCGCGGAAATCCCGCTGCCGCTCCTGGCTCATGAACGGGCCGAACACGATCAGCGCGCGGGGGTTCAGACGCGGGTCGTTCTCATAGGCATGCAGGACCCAGTCGACCAGGGCCTCGCCGTCGCCGCCGCCGCCCGGCGTCACCAGGATGAACGGCTCATCGGTCAGGGACGGCGCTTCCAGCGATGCGGCATAGGCCGATGCTTCCCGACGCAGATAGCCGGTGTAGGTGATCTTGCGGCGCACGCTGGCGGGCGTGGCGAGGCCCTCAAGCGGATCGCAGATCTGCGGCAGCCCATAAACCCAGATCTCGTCATAGAGATCGCGCAAGGCGGGCATGGCCTTCTTGCGCTCCCATTCCGGCGCAAGCTGGTCCGGGTCGTCCATGATATCGCGGAGGCCCAGCACGAGACGGACGCCGCGCTGCTTCAGCGTTTTCAGCGTCGCCTCAGCTTCGCCGCGCAGGCCCAATGGCTCCTTGTCGACGATGAAGATATCCGGGTCGAACGTGGCCGCCGTGTGTTGCAGGATCGAGGCGCGCACTTCCAGCGTATGTTCCGGCGCCAGATCGAGCGCATGGCTGGTGTAGTCGCCGTTCGACAGCTTGATCATGCCCGGCACGCGCACGAAGTCGACGCGCTTGCCGAAATCGAAACTGCCGATGATCGGCGAGCCGGAAAGAATCAGAACCGAAAGGTCCTTGTAGGCGTCGACCAGGGCGTTGGCGATTGCACGGCAGCGACGCAGATGCCCCAGGCCAAAACTGTCGTGGCTGTAGATGAGAATACGACGGCCGCCTGACCGTCGCGCCAGTGCTTGACCCGTGCCCATCCCGCCCTGCCTTTCTGTCGGCCGCGCTGGCAAGCAGGCGAACGACGCTGCAACTGAAACCTTCGCGGCCATGCCCCCGCGCCGCAAAGATTTCGATGGCGAAACCTATAAGGCGTTCCAAGGCATTGAAGCAAGTTGACTTGAAGGCGTTCCTTGGGCGATGCCTATGGTGTACATTCTTCGCTCGCGCGTAAGAACCGAAACAGGCAAAAGAGTATAAGCATGAACGATGGCGCCTTGATGGCGGGAAAGCGCGGCCTGATCATGGGCGTTGCGAATGACCGATCCTTGGCCTGGGGCATCGCCAAGGCAGCGGCCGCCGCCGGCGCCGAACTGGCGTTTACCTATCAGGGCGAAGCCCTCGAAAAGCGGGTGCGTCCCCTGGCCGAAAAAGTCGGCGCCAACATGGTCCTGCCGTGCGACGTCACGGACGAAGCCAGCATGGACAAGACGTTCGCCGCCCTGAAGGCCGAATGGGGCAGCCTGGATTTCGCCGTTCACGCAATCGCATTTTCCGACAAGGACGAACTGAAAGGCCGCTATGCCGATACGACTCGGCAGAACTTTCTGCGGAGCCTGGACATCTCCTGCTTCTCGTTCACGGACATGTGCCGGCGCGCGTCGGAACTGATGCCGGATGGCGGCAGCCTCCTGACGCTGACCTATCTCGGGGCGGAGCGCGTGATGCCCCATTACAACGTCATGGGCGTCGCGAAGGCGGCTCTGGAAGCCAGCGTGCGCTATCTCGCCGCGGATTTCGGCCATAACCGGATTCGCGTGAACGCAATTTCCGCCGGCCCGGTGAAGACTCTCGCCGCATCGGGCATCGGCGACTTCCGCTATATCCTGAAATGGAATGAGCTGAACGCCCCGATGGAGCGCAACATCACGATCGAGGATGTCGGAGGCGCCGGGGTTTATCTGCTGTCGGACCTGGCGAGCGGCGTCACCGGCGAGGTGCATCACGTCGATGGCGGCTATCATGCGGTCGGCATGCTGAACACCCGGAGCGCCCGGGGCGTCAGCGCCCTGCTCGCGGATTTCAAGGAAAAGGACTAGCCGATCCATGGCTGGCAATAGCTTCGGCCAGGCTTTCCGCTTCACAACCTGGGGCGAAAGTCACGGGCCGGCGATCGGCTGCGTGATCGACGGCTGCCCGCCGGGCGTCCCGCTGTCGGAAGCCGATATCCAACCCTATCTCGACAAGCGCCGTCCCGGCACGTCGCGGTTCGTGACCCAGCGCCAGGAGCCGGATCAGGCGAAGATCCTCTCCGGCGTGTTCGAGGGCGTCACCACCGGCACGCCGATCTCGATCCTGATCGAGAATACCGACCAGCGCAGCAAGGACTATTCCGAGATCGCGCGCGCCTACCGGCCGGGCCATGCGGATTTCGCCTATGACGCCAAATACGGCGTGCGCGACTACCGGGGCGGCGGCCGCGCCTCGGCGCGGGAGACAGCGATGCGCGTCGCCGCCGGCGCGGTCGCGCGAAAGGCGCTGACCGATTGCCTGGGGTCGCAGGTCGCGATCCGGGGCGCGGTCGTACAGATCGGGCCGGACTATATCGACCGCACCCAGTGGCATTGGGACGAGGTCGACCGCAACCCGTTCTTCTGCCCGGACGCCGCCACCGCCAAGCGCTGGGAAGGCCTGGTCGATGCGGCGCGGAAGGACGGGTCGTCCATCGGCGCGGTGCTCGAGATCGTGGCCGAGGGTTTTCCGGCAGGCCTGGGCGAGCCGATCTACAGCAAACTGGACAGCGATATCGCGGCCGCGCTGATGACCATCAATGCGGTCAAGGGCGTCGAGATCGGCGACGGCTTCGCATCGGCCGAGATGCGCGGCGAGAACGCCCATGACGCCATGCGCGCCGACAATGACGGCGGCTTCAGCTTCGAAAGCAACCATGCCGGCGGCGTGCTGGGCGGCATCTCGACCGGCCAGCCCATCGTCGCGCGCTTCGCCGTGAAGCCGACAAGCTCCATCCTGATCCCGCGCCCCAGCGTCAACGCCGATGGCGAAGCGATCGAAATTCGCACCAAGGGCCGACATGACCCCTGCGTCGGCATCCGCGCGGCGCCGATCGGCGAAGCGATGCTGGCCGTGGTGCTGCTCGATCATTTGATCCGCCAGCGCGGCTTGCGCGGCCCAGATTGGCCGGCGGCGAAGCGCACCGCCGCGCCGCGTCTAGCTATAAGCGAGCCAAAGCAGGCCAAGGCCTAGGATCACCCTGTAGGCGACGAACGGCAGGAAGCTGGCGGTTTTCAGCCACCGCATCATCGCCCAGATCGCGCCATAGGCCGTCAGGAACGACAACCCGGCGCCGATGGCGGCGTCGGCGCCCAGGCGCGCGCCCTCGGCCTGCCAGAGGTCAACGCCCGCGAGCAAGCCAGCCCCGGCGATGGTCGGCAGCGCCAGCAACAGTGCGAACCGGGCGGCCTCGGCCCGGTTGACGCGCATGCAGCGCGCCGCGGTCATGGCGATGCCGGACCGGCTGACGCCAGGGACCAGGGCGAACGCCTGGGCGACGCCGATCAGCAGCGCGCCTTGCCAGGATAACTCCGCCGCCTCGCGGTCCGCCGGCCGCCGGTCGGCGAGGCCGAGGGCGATCCCGAAGATCAGGGTGGTCCAGGCGATGATTTCGAGGCCCCGCAAGGAATTGGCCACAAGGTCCTTCAGGAGGAAGCCCGCGACAATAGCCGGCAGGGTCGCGATCAGCGTCAGCCAGGCCAGCCGCGCGTCGGCGGTCCCGCCGCCGCGCGCCAGATCGACGCCGCCCAGGATCAGACGGCGGACGTCGCGCCAGAAATAGCAGGCGACGGCGAGCAGCGTTCCCATGTGGAGCGCGACGTCGAAGGCGAGGTCGCCGACCGGATCGGGGGCGGGCGCTGCAAGCTCAAGGCCGGACCAGGCCGCGCGCGTCAGCACCAGATGCGCCGACGAGGAGATCGGCAGGAATTCCGTGACGCCCTGCACGACAGCCAGGACCACGAGGAGGAGCATCGGCATGGAGCTGACCCGCTATGGCCTGGGGGCGATCCTGAAGCCGCGCCCCAGCCATGACTGCATTATAAACACGTTCCTGCGGCGAAGGCCGCGCGCGGCTAGTTCAGGCGCGCCCGGCCATCCAGGCCGGATTGCAACTGCGCCTGCATTTCCGCGTCCATGCGTTCGGCGGCTTGCTTCAGCAAGCGCTCCCAGATCCGCCGGCGCTGATCTTCGTCCTGGCCCTCGGCGAAGGTTGCCGACGCGCTCGATGTGGCGCGCGCGCTGCCGGCCGGGCGGCCGGCCCCGTCGAACAGGTTCAGCGTGACGGCGAACGCGACCTTGAAGTCGAGCTTCGGGTCGCGGGTGAAGACGCCGGTGACGCCGCCCCGGGTCTCAAGCGCGGTTTCTGTGGCGGACGCTTCCTCGACAAGCAGTTCGGCGCGCCCGGTCGAACCAAGGTCGGCGACGAGACGGCTTCTGGCCCAGTCGGCGACGACGGCTTTCGGCGTGGTCGCCAGCCGGATCGCGACGCCCGGTTTCGGGTCCTCGACGTTCGGCCCGATCACGACTGCGATAACGCCGGCCGCCAGGGTATAGGAGGGCGGCGGATCGAAGGTCGGGGCGGTCGGAGAATAGGCGGGCGCGGTCGCGCAGGCCGCGAGCGCCAGGGCGGCGCCAGCGAGCATGTTAGTCAGGCCCGTCCGCTTCGAAAATTGCCGCAAGAGCTGTGTCATCGAAGTGCTCCGTTTTTCCGCAGAACTCGCATGTGACGCTGACGAGGCCGTCGACCTTGCAGTCTTCAACCTCGCTTCGCGGCAACCTTGCCAGCAAATCATGGAATTTGTTAGGCGCGCAGGCGCAGTCGCCGAGCAGCCTTGTCGGCTCCCAGATGCGCACGCCATCTTCGTGAAATAGCTGGTACAGCAGCCGTTCCGGCGGGTCCGTCGCCGCCAGCAACTCATCCTGGGCGAGGGTGGCGAGCAAAGCGATCGCCCGCATGTAGCCGTCGTCTTCGTGCCAGGTCTCCGGGTCCGGCCGGGGGGCGTCGGCGGCCGACCCGGCCATCGGCTCGCCGCCGGACGCAGGAACGCGCTGCAGCAGGATCGCCGCCGCGCGCCAGCGGCCGTCCAGATCCCGCCCGCAGGCGAGGCGGAGCGCCGTGGGGATCTGTTCGGACTGGCGGAAATAGTGATGGACCGAGTCCGCCAGGGTCTCGCCTTCCAGGGCCACAATGCCCTGGTAGCGTCCTTCGCTGTCATCCCGCTCAACGGTGAAGGCGAGATAGCCGCCGCCGAAGGTGCGGGCCAGGCTGGCGTCGCGCGGCAGGTCGGCGATGGCGTCGGCGTCATAATTGACGTAGCCGCGAAGATGGCCGCCCGTATCGACATCGGCGACCAGCGTGCGCACCGCCGCGCCCTGACCCTGGCTCTGGGCCTGCAACGTGAACTTGCCGGAGAATTTCACGGTCGCCGACAAGGTCGCCGTCAGCGCGATCGCCTCGCCCAACAGGACTGCGGCCCGGTCGGGATAATCATGCCGGCCAAGGATGCGCTCCGCCGCGCTGTCCAACCGGACGAAGCGGCCTCGCAGGCCGCTCGCCTCCAGTTGGAAGGGCAGAACGAAATCATCGCCAATTGCCCGAAGCTGGGCGAGGGCCGGATCGATCACCCCGATCGGCCCAGACACCAGGCGAGGATGCCCTTCGTCGCGTGCAGGCGGTTTTCCGCTTCGTCCCAGGCGGCCGACTGCGGGCCGTCCAGAACGCCGTCGGTCACTTCCTGGCCGCGCTTCGCCGGCAGGCAATGCATGAAGATCGCATCCGGCTCGGCGTGGGCCATCAGTTCTTCATCGACCCGGAACGGCGCGAGCATGTTGTGGAGCGACGGCGCGGCTTTTTCGTCGCCCATTGAGACCCAGACATCGGTGACGACGACATTGGCCCCCGTGACGGCAGCTTCGGGATCGTGCGACACCGTAACCTTGGCGTCATGGTCCCTGGCCCATTGCAAGGCGTCGGCGGCCGGCATGCGTTCTTCCGGACAGGCGATGCAAAGTTCGAACCCGAACCGCTCCGCCGCGTGAATCCACGAATGCAGCACATTGTTGCCGTCGCCCGACCACGCGACCTTCAGCTTCGAGAGATCGCCGAACCGCTCCTGCATGGTCATCAGATCCGCCATCAACTGGCAGGGATGCGACCAGTCGGATAGAAGATTGATGACCGGGACGGTCGCGTATTTCGCCATTTCGGTCAGCTTGCGATGGTCGTGGGTGCGGAGCGCGATCGCGTCCACATAGCGCGACAGCACCCGCGCCGTGTCGGCGACGGTCTCGCCCCGTCCCAACTGGCTGTCGTTCGGGCTCAGCACGATGGCCGTCCCGCCCATCTGGTTGATCGCCGTCTCCAGGGACACGCGCGTCCGGGTCGATGGCTTTTCGAACATCATCAGCACGGTCTTGCCCGCTAACGCATGGCCAAGATCGGTCTCGCCGCTTTTGACGTTTCCGCCGATCGCCAGAATTTTCTGGAGATCGGCGGCGTCATAGTCGACGAGATCGAGGAAGTTTCGCCTCGATGATAGCGATGTCATGCAGCCTCAGCGACCGCCGCCAGGGCGTTTTCGAAAGCCGTCGCGGCTTCTGCAATCTGCACGTCAGTGATGATCAAAGGCGGCAGGAAACGCACGACATTGTCGCCCGCCGGCACGGTCAGCAGACCCTGCTCGCGACAGGCGGCGACGACCTTGCCGTTGACCGCTTTGGTTTTGACGCCAAGCATCAAGCCCATGCCGCGGACTTGCTCGACCTTGTCGGGGTGGCGTTTGGCGATCGCCTCAAGCGCGTCGCGGAAGACTTTCGCCTTGCGCTGCACGTCATCGAGGAAGCCTTCCGCGAGGACGATGTCCAAGACCGCATTGACCGCCGCCGACGCCAGCGGATTGCCGCCGAAGGTGGAGCCGTGGGTGCCGGCGACCATGCCGGCCGCGGCCGCTTCGGTCGCGAGGCAGGCGCCGACGGGGAAGCCGCCGCCCAAGCCCTTGGCCAAAGCCATCACGTCCGGCTTCACGCCGGCCCATTCATGGGCGAACAGCTTGCCGGTCCGGCCCATGCCGCATTGCACTTCATCGACGCCCATCAGGATGCCGAATTCATCGCACGCGGCGCGCACGCCCTTGATGTAGTCGATGTCCATGGCGCGAATGCCGCCTTCGCCCTGAACCGGCTCGATGATGATGCCCGCCGTCTCAGGCGTGATGGCGTCCCGGAGCGCGTTCAGATTGCCGAACGGCACCTGATCGAAGCCCGGCGCCACCGTGCCGAAGCCTGCGAGATGCGCCGGATTATTGCCGGCGGCCAGCGTCGCAAGCGTGCGGCCGTGGAAAGCGCCCTGGATCGTGATGATCCGGTTCTTTGCGGGATGGCCGTTATGGGACTGGTACTTGCGGATCAGCTTGATCGTCGCTTCCAGCGCTTCCGCGCCGGAATTGCAGAAGAACACCGTGTCGGCGAAGCTGTTCGCCGTCAGCCGTTCCGCCGCCCGGAACTGTCCCGGAATTTGATACAGGTTCGAGGTATGCCATACCTTCTCGGCCTGCGCCTTCAGCGCCTGCACCAGATGGGGATGGGCATGACCGACGGACGTGACCGCAATGCCCGAACCGCAGTCCAGGAATCGTCGCCCGTTCGTATCGATCAGGTAAACGCCTTCACCTCTATCGAACGCGATGTCGCGCACGCCGTAGGTCGGCATGACGGTATCGATCACGGGCTGACTCCTTGAAAGAAATGGGGCCGCGAAATTGCGAACCGACCATTTGGGAAAGGGGCTCAATAAAGGGACCGAAGCCTTGAATGTCAACGGATTTGATATAACGACGCCGGGAAGTCGTGAGGTTATGGGCTATGTCCGCGCTGCGCTTGCTTATTTGGAGCGTTATGGCGGCCCGCGCGCCCGGATTGAGCGCACCCTGGCGCGCCGCGCCGGACGCAAGGGCCTGGAGGCGGATGCCGCCCAGGCCATCGTCGCCGAAGCGATGGCCCGGCTTGACCGGATGGAGGTCGTCGACGATGGCGCGTTCGCCGCCGGCAAAGCCCAGGCCCTGCGCCGCCGGGGCGCGTCCCGGCGAGCGGCGTTGATGAAGCTGCGGGCGACCGGCGTCGACCCGGACCTGGCGGGGCAGGCGCTCGCGGCGCTCGACGCGGCGTCGGACGCGCCGGAGCGCGATGCGGCCCGCCGCTATGCCCAGCGCCGCCGTCTCGGCCCCTGGCGCCCGGACCCGAACGAGCGCGCGGCGCGCCGGGACCGGGATATCGCCGCCCTGGCGCGCCAGGGCTTCCCCGTCGGCCTCGCGATCGATGTGATTGATGGGCGGGACGATGCCTCGTAGCATTCCTGCCTGAAGCAGAAGCGCCATCCATGGAGACCCTGGCCATGCCCGAATTCTTTGACGCGCGCGACACGCAGGACCCGGCGCAACGGGAGGCGGCGCTGATGGCGGCGCTGCCGGCCCATATTGCCCACGCCAAGGCGAACGCCCCGTATTTCGGCCTAGCGTTCGCGGGCGTCGACCCGGCGGCGATCGATAGCCGGACGGCGCTCGCCGAATTGCCGGTCACCTACAAGAGCGACCTCGTCGCGGCCCAGGCGGCCAATCCGCCGTTCGGCGGCATGACCGCGACGCCAACCGGCCGTATGCGGCATCTGTTCCGCTCGCCAGGCCCGATCGCCGAGCCGGAGGGCGCGAGCGACGACTTCTGGCGCGCCGCCCGGGCATTCCACGCGGCTGGGGTGCGCGCCGGCGATATCTGTCACAACAGCTTCTCCTATCACCTGACGCCGGGCGCCTGGATCATCGATTCTGCCGCCCGGTCGCTGGGCGCCGCCGTGTTCCCTGGCGGCGTCGGCAACACGGACCTGCAGATCGAGGCGATGGCGCATTTCCGCCCGACCGTCTTCTGCGGCACGCCGGACTTCCTGAAGATCGTGCTGGAGCGCGGCCGGGAGATGCAGGCCGATCTCTCGAGCCTGACCCGCGCCGTCGTTGGCGGCGGAGCGCTGCCGCCCTCGCTCCG
>CALAHN010000022.1 GCA_937891825.1 uncultured Alphaproteobacteria bacterium | reverse complement strand
AGCGATCAAATTATCCAACCTTAGGCGATTCCGCCTAAGGTTGGTTTGATCTAGCATTCTGCGCCGCCGCCATGGAGAGAGACGATGACCGCCCCCTTGCTGTTCGGCATTCAGACCAATGGCCTGATGCATGCCGGCGCCGACCCGATGCCCGACCTCGCGACCCGCTTTCAAATGGCGGCGGACGCCGGATGTTTCGACTATGTCGACAAGACGCCGGACCCCGATCAGGTCGAGGAATTTCAGGCGCTCAGCCAGCGCCATGGCCTGCCGATCCGGGCGGGTGGATGGTTCTATGCGCTTGGCGCGGACGAAGCCTTGCTGGAGCATAATCTCAAGCTCGGCGGCAAGCTCGGGTCCCGGGTTCACAATGTGCAGATCAAGCTGCTGCATGCCGACGGCCATGTCGTGACCGACGACGAGGTGATGGCCGCATATCTCCGCGCCGCCGAGATCGGCGCGGAAGCAGGCTGCATGCCTTGCTTCGAGGTGCATGTGAACATGTGGTCGGAAGATTTTCCGCGCGTCGCCAAGGTCGCCCGCATGGTCGAAGCGCGGGGCGTGGAATTCAACATGACGCTCGACCATAGCCACGTCATCTTCAAGATCGACAATCCGGGAGAACAGGCGATCTTCGATACCGCCGCCAAGGTCAGAAGCGGCGCTCTCGTGCTCGACCCGTTCAAGCCGGGAAACGTGATCGAGGAATGGGTCGCGGCCGGCTGGGTCCGCCATGCCCATGCCCGCGCGGCCGTTCCGAACAACCCGAAGAATACGGCAGGCAGCCACCCGGACGGCAAAGTCGGCCGGGGCATTCAGTATCCGTTCGTCGAACCGAAGCCCGGCGCCTACCACGCGCCTTTCGATGCAGCCTTGCTGGAGCCCTGGAAGGAAGGCCTGCGCATCCTGTTGCGGCATCGGTCCAAAGACGTAGGCGCAAAGCTTGGCCAGATCTCGACAGAGTTCATTCCCGGCCCGGACTACGGCATGGGATGCGGCTATTCCTTGCTGGAACAGGCCGTCGCCTGCGTCGGCTGGATGCGCGGCGAAGCAAGCGCCCTCGGCCTATGAGGCAATGCGCGCGTTCCGCCTGGATCAGTCGTCGTCGGCGTCCTGAACCTGCGACCGTTTTTGCAAGACCGCTTCCACAGCTTCGATCAATTCCGCGTTCTGAAAGGGCTTGATGATCGTCGCCGCCGCGCCGGTCGCGTCCGCGACGGCCAGCGCCTGCTCCAGCGATCGGCCGGGGCCGCCGCCCGACATGACGACGACAGGAAGATGCGGCCTCGAAGCCATCAGCCGATCGAGCAAGCCAAGGCCGCTGCCGTCGGGCAGCCAGAGGTCGAGCAACACGATGTCGAATTCGTCGCCGGCCTCGGCGAGAACCGTTTCGGCCGCCATGATCGAGCTGGCCTCGGCCGTCATATGGCCGGCGCCGGCCAAAACCGCCGCCAGGCCGGCGCGCACGAACTCGTCGTCATCCACAAGCAGGATATGGGCCATGGGAAAGTCTACTCCTGTCCAGCGCCAAGGGTTTCGGCCAGCGCAAGCACTGCGTCACGGAAGACTTTCTGTTCGACCGGCTCGATCGCCGCGATCGCGCCGGCAAGACGTTGCAGCGGATCGTCCGCCAATGCCGCTTCCCCGGCCGCGCTGAGATCATAGACCACGCCGCGCCCGTCTTCGGGGTTCGGACGCGCGACAATCAAGCCACGACGCGCCAATGCCGCGGCGGAACGGCTTGCCGTGCCAAGCGTCACGCCGAGATATTTGGCCAAGCCCGAGACATTACGGGCGCGCGGCCCTGCCCGGTGGAAATAGCGCAGCGACGGCCATTGTCCAGGCTGCAGGGTTTTCGGACCGCGCTCTTCATAGATCGCACGCGCGATCTGTTCGAACAGGGCGGCGACGCCCATGGCGTGACGGGAATGATCGGGCATTTTGAAAGCCATAGATTTATTGTTGGCAACACTTATATTCAGCAAGCGCCCATGAACGCAAGCTAAATTTGAGGCAGTAAGCCAAATTGCTTAAAAATTAGGCTTAGTCCAAAAAATCTCTACTTATATTCAACAGTTAAGCGACGCAAAGGCGGATATGGAACGTGGCGCCCTGGCCAGGGGCGCTTTCAGCGTCCAACCCGCCGCCCCAGCGTTCCGCGATGCTGCGGGCGATCGGCAAACCGAGACCGGCGCTGTAATGCGCGGCGCGGCGGGTGAAGCGCGGCTCGAAGATCTTCACAAGGTCGTCGGGTTCGATGCCAGGTCCGTCATCGGTCACGCTGATGGCGATCATCGCCGGTTTGCCGGCCTCGGCGTCCAGGGCGGCGACGCGAATATCGATGGCCGTCGCCTCGCCGCCGGCGTTGATGGCATTGCGCACGATGTTCAGCAGGATCTGCATCAAGCCGGTCGAGTCCGCTGTTACCGCGACCGTCGCCACCGCATCCGGCACGGTCCAGGTGATCGTCCGCGCCACCACGCCGAGAATCGCCCGCGCCGGGCTTAGCGCCTCAGCCACCGGAATGGGCGCGACATCGTCCGGCGGCAGCGCCACAAACCCCAGCATCTGCCGGGTGAGCGTCCTCGCGCGATCGATCGCCGCCAGGACGCTGGTCAGGTACTGCAAGGCCTTATCGTCATCGCCGCGCTTGATGGCTTGTTCGGTCAGGTCGCCGAACGACAAGGCCGGCTGCAGCATGTTCGACAATTCATGGGCGAGGCCGCCCGCAAAGAAATTCAGCGATTCGGACCGGTTCGCATCGGCGACGATCTTTTGCAGCCGCCGCCGCTCGCGCCCGGCGGCCAACTGGTCCGTGATATCCTGGATAATGCCGAAAATTACCAGCGCGCGCCCGGATGCATCATATTCAACCGTCGCCTCAATCCGGATTTCGCGGCGCGCGCCGTCGGTCTGGCGCAGGACCGACACCTGCATGGTGAAGCTCGGGACCCGTTGCTTGAGCGTGTTCGCCAACCCGGCCGAAAACCGCGCGCTTTCCCTTGCGCCAAGAACCAGCGTCAAGCGCTCCAGTCCGGTCAGGTCATCGTGGGCGTTCGCCAGGCCCAAAATCGCGTACATGCCATCGGACCAGAGGGTTTCCCTGGACGTATAATCGTAACGCCAGTGCGCGAGCTGCGCGATTTTCTGGGCTTGCGCGTAGAATTGCTCGCGAAACTCAAGCACGCTCTGATAGTGCGCGATCTCGGTGACGTCGCGCGCCAGGCCGAAAGCTGCGACGAGCTTGTCGTTCTCGTAGTCGAAGGTCGTTTCAACATGAACCACACGTTGCGAACCGTCGCGTCGACGCACAAACCGTAACGTATGGCCGTATCCGGAAGCCCGCTCGGCGACCGCCGCCTTGCCGTTTGCTTCGAACTCCGCGATCACGGCCGCCGGCAATACCGACGCCAGGCGGTATGTGCCGAGACGGTCCTCGTCGACGCCTGCCTCCAAACCGAACATCTCGTAGATCATGGGCGATAGATGCAACTCCCGCCGGGCGAAATCATTTCGGAAATGGCCAAGCTGCCCCATCCGTTCGGCCCGCAGCAACATCGACTCGCGGTCCGCCAGTTCGCGTTCGGCCTGGCGGAAGCGCGTGATATCCTGGGCGACCCCGATGCGTTCGGAGATCGCGCCCGTCTCGTTGAAGATCGGCTCCATCCGGACAGCCAGGATCCTGCTTTCGCCGCTGTCGGCCGCATGGATATCGACCTCGACATCATAGGCCTCCTCGGTCGCCATCAACGTGTCGCGACGTCGGCCGCTCTCGGCGATTTCTTCCGGCGTCATCACGCGCTTCAGAATATCGTCCATCGCGATCGGCCCGTCGGCCGGCTCCAGACCGAGAAGCTCGGCCAGAACTGGCGACGTCAGCACCTCGCCGCTTTCGGCATCGACGACAAAGTGCCCGACCCGCGCCAATTTCTGCGCTTGCTGATAGGCAAAGCGCTCCCGCGTCAATGCAGCCCGCAGTTCGGGCGATTCCGTGACATCCCAGGCAAAGTAGACGATTGAGGCGATATCCCCCGAAGGACCGCGAACCGGTCGGACAGCGATGCGCAGCAGGATCGTGGATAGGCCGTCAGCACAGCGTATCCGCGCGTTCAGGGTGTGGCGCTGGCCGGATTCGACCGCCATTGCCCGAGCCGACGCCAGGTCGGGGCCATCGACCTCTATCGCCAACGCCGCCAACGCCGCCAACGTCTCGATCGACGTGACGAACGTATCCTCCGCCATGCCCAACATTTTCTGAAACACCCGCGAAACCGTGATTGCGCCCGACTGACAGTTTTCGAATGCGTAGCCGACCTCGGCCGCATCGAGCGCGGCTTTCAGGATTTCATGCTCTAACAGGCTGTCAACGCCAGCGGGAAGCGCGTGTTCAGGCGGGTCGCCCATCTGCATCCTCCTTCTCAACCAGGTAGATCACGACCAACGCGTCTGCCTGGACGCGAATTGCCTGCGAGCCTGCCGGCGCGGTCTTCGCGAAAGAGTTGAACGTATGCGAGAGATCGCAGGGCGGGAAGGCGCCCGCGTCTCCCCGAACCGGGCAAAAATTTTTTACAGCGACCGCATTTTGGTGTTGCCAACAATTAAGCCTAATGCTACCTGCTTAAAACTTAAGTGTTGGCAACAACAAAACTCGAGCGTTTCTCCCCGCCCTTCGGCCAATTCGCCCGAAAGGCGGGCCGATCACTGTCATTCAATCAGAGCGCGGCCGTCGCGTCCCCTTGGACACGCCTTGCTCTAATCGTCTGCCCCACGGCAGCCGTCGCATGCGCGCAGTCGCCCGCCTGTCAGCGCGAAAGGACCTTTAACATGTCAGCATCCGATCATCTGAATTTCCTGATCGCCGACGATAGTGTTCTCGACCGATCGCTGATGCTTGCGTACGTCCAAAGCCACAACTGGTCGGCAATCTCCGTGTTCGATGGCGCGGCCGCGGTCCAGCAGGCCCGGGTCGAGCGCTTCGACGCGATGATCTTCGACTTCAACATGCCGCACCTGAACGGTCTGGAGGCGATCCACCAGATTCGTCAGGCCGGGCCGAATATGGATACCCCCTGCCTGCTCTGCACGGCCGGTTCGACGCGGCCGATCGAAGCCCAACTGTCCGGCGCCGAGAATGTCGAGCTTTTCCGGAAGCCGTTGCTGCACAGCGCATTCGTGTCCTGGTCGTCACGCTTGCGGTCCCAGCTCGCCGCGCCCTTTGGCAGAATGGCTATGGCCTGAATGACGGGTTCATCCGGGTCCCTTGCGGCCGACGGCTAATACGGCTGGCATCTCGAGCGTCAGCACGCCGTCGCCGCCCCGGGCCGCCATCAGGGCTTCCGCCTGCGCGACGATCTCCCGATTGATCCTGGGCTTCGCCGCTTCCGGCTGCGCTTCGAACAGCGCGCGGGTCCGGACGGTCGCCTTGGTCAGGTTCTCCAGAAGCGCCTGAGGCGTCGTTTCGCGGCGGATCGTCAACCTCTGGGTCGCGACCGCTGAAAACCCGGCCGCCTCGAGCGAGCGGGCGGCCTCGGCCGGATCGCCAAAGCGAAACATCGGCGGGCCTTCCGGCAGCGGCACGTTCAGGTCGCCGTGGGCCGCGATGGCGCTCCGGAAAATCTTGAAGGTCTCCACCTCCTCCGCCGGCCGCCAGACGCTGAAGGCATAGCGCCCGCCCGGCCGCAGCACGCGATAGGCTTCGGCGATCGCGCGGTCGGGGTCGGCGAAATGCAGCAATCCGAAGGCGCAGACGACCGCGTCGAAGGCCGCGTCGCCATGCGGCAGGTTTTCCGCATCCGCCTGGGAAAAGCGCGCGGCCGGGAAGACGGTCGCCGCTTTCGCCGCCATGGCCGCGGCGAAGTCCACGCCCTCCGCATCCGCGCCCCGCGCCGCCGCGAGCCCCGCCCCGTAGCCGGGACCGGTCGCGACATCCAGGAGCCGCATCCCACGCGCCGCCTCGCCAACGCAGCCGACCGCGTCCAGCAACGCCGCCGACGCAATGGGCGTCGACGCCTGGGTCACTTCGAAATACGTATCCGCGAGCCGTTCCCAGCCCGCCTGCTCGAACGCCTTGAACGCCTCATACATCTGGCAGCTTCTCCCCTCGACGGCGCGCGGCATCGACGCCATCATTCGAGCCGCACGGGGAGAAAGCTTATGCCGGAACGCTACACGCTGACAGGCCAGTTGCGCCGGGCCGCCAGGTCGGCCGGGGACAAGCCAGCGATCGTCCACGCGGACGGCGCCGCGAGCTTCGGCGAGCTCGACGCGCTCGCCGGCCGCTATGCCGCCGGCCTCGCGGCGCTCGGGCTCGGACCGGGCGACCGGGTCGCCACGTGGCTGCCGAACTCGGTCGAGCATTACGCCTTCGTCTATGCGCTCTGGCGGCTCGGCGCGATCAATGTCGGGGTCAACACCCGGTTCAGGGCGAAGGAGGTCGAAGATATCGTCGGCCGCTCCGGGGCCGTTCTGCTGGCCTATCAACCGGGCTTCAAGGATATCGACTTCGCCGGCATCCTGGCTGGCGTCGACGCCGGCGCCCTGGCCAGCCTGAAAACCGTCGTTGCGTTCGGGGCCGACCGCCGGGACCAGGTGCTGGGGCGGCCGTCGGTTCCACTCGCCGATCTGGCAAGCCATGGCGCGTTCGACGAGGACCGGGCGACGCCCGAGACGCCATGTCAGATTTTCACCACCTCCGGCACGACGTCCCGGCCGAAGTTCGTCCTGCACCGGCATCAGAGCCTCGCCATCCATGCCGAGCGGTTGCCGGCGTTCTGGGGCCTCGACCGGAGCGATGGCGTCCTGTTTCAGGCGGCGCCGCTCTGCGGGGTCGTCGGCCTCAATGTGGCGACGCTTGGCGTCGCGGCGATGCGGCCGCAGGTCATTCAGGCGGTCTTCGAGCCGGTCGCGGCGGCGGACCTCTTCGTCCAACATGGCGTCACGCACATGATCGGCATGGATGCGATGTACGAGCGCATGCTCGCCAGCCGTCCTGAACCCGTGCCCTTTCCCAAGCTGGCGCCGGCGCCGTCCTTCGGCGCCAACCCGCCGCTCGCGCCATATCTCAAGCTCGCGCGCGACCGAGGCCTGCCGATCTGCGCCGTCTACGGCATGAGCGAGTGCTGCTCGCTCTTCGCCTTCCAGCCCATGAGCTTGCCCGAAGCCGACCGCGTGATCGGCGGCGGCAAGCCGGTACATCCGGAAACCGAAGTCCGCGTCGTCGATCCCGAAACCGGCGCGATCCTGGCGGCGGGCGAAGCCGGCGAAATTCAGCTCAAGGCGCCGACGCTGCTCGCGGAATATGCCGACAATCCCGAAGCGACCCAGGCCGCCTTCACGGGCGACGGCTTCTTCAGGACCGGCGACCTCGGGCATATGCGCGCCGACGGCAGCTTTGTCTATCTGGCGCGCATGGGGGATGTCCTCAGGCTCGCCGGCTTCCTGACCAACCCGATGGATATCGAGAAGGAACTGGAGGCCGACCCCGCGATCCAGGAAGCCCAGGTGGTGCAAACCCGGATCGGCGCCCGCGACCGGGCTTTCGCCTTCGTGCTGCTGACCGGCGCCGCTCCCTTCGACGAAGCCCGCGCCCTGGCGCGCTGCAAGGCCCGGCTGGCGGACTACAAGGTCCCCGTCCGGGTCGTGCCGCTCGACGCGTTCCCGGTGACGATGAGCGCCAATGCCGTCAAGGTCCGTAAAACCGACCTCCGGCGCATGGCGGAAGACATTCTGGCGAAGGAGTCCGCCGCATGATCGCCCCCGCCCGCTATCTGAACCCGCGCACCGGCGCCGCATGGCCGACGGACCAGCCGCTCTGGCGCGCGCCCGACGACGGCGGCTATGTCAATCTGACGGCGGCGGGCGGCTTCGATCCAGCCGCCATCGACCGCGGCCAGGCGACCCTCTGGCGTTATGGCGCGATGCTGCGGCTCGAGGCGGCGGCCCCGATTTCGCTCGGCGAAGGTTGGACGCCATTACTCGACGGCGCCTGGAACGGCCGCCCCGTCGCCTTCAAATGCGACCACATGATGCCCTCCGGCTCCTTCAAGGACCGCGGCGTCGCAGTGATGATGGCCTATCTTCGGGGCCGCGGCGTCACGGCCGTGCTGGAAGACAGCAGCGGCAACGCCGGCTCCTCGGTGGCCACATACGCGGCGGCGAGCGGCATGACGGCGACGATCTTCGCGCCCGCCGCCGCGCCGCCCGCCAAGCTCGCCCAGATGCAGGCCCTGGGCGCGGACGTGCGCGCCATTCCGGGTCCCCGCCAGAATGCGGCGGACGCGGCGCTGGCCGAAGCCGCGAACGGGGTTTTCTATGCCGGCCACAATATCCAGCCGTTCTTCCTGGAGGGCTGCAAGACCCTGGCCTTCGAGCTTTGGGAGCAATTGGGCGGCAATGCGCCCGACCATGTCGTGGTCGCCTGCGGCCAGGGCGGCAACGTCATGGGCCTGGATATCGGCTTCCGGGAACTTCTGGCGGCGGGGCTGGTCGAGAGGGTTCCGGCGATCCACGGCGTTCAGGCCAGGCGGGCCGCACCCTATCTGGCGGCCTGGGAAGCTGGATCGGCCGCGCCCGTGCCGATCGACGCCCAGCCATCGATCGCGGACGGCATCACGTCCGCGAAGCCCGTGCGCTTGACCGAGGTCATGGCCGCCTGCCGCGAAAGCGGCGGCGGGCTGCTGGGCGTCACGGAGCCTGAAATCATCGCCGCCATGCGCGCCTTGCATCGAAGCGGCTATTTCGTCGAGCCGACGACGGCGGCCGGCGCGGCCGGGCTGACGCAATTGCTGGCGTCCGGCCGGATCGGGGCGGCGGAAAGCGTCGTGCTGGTCTTGACCGGGACGGGCCTGAAGGCCGTCGACGCGATCCGGAACGCCGGCGCCTGACCTGACCAAACGAAAAAGCCCGCCCTCGCTTGCCGCGAGGACGGGCTCATTCAATTGCCGATTCAGGTGACGGTTAGATCGTCGCTTCGATCGCGCCCAGGCGCTTCGTCAGCTTCAGGTTTTCGGAATAGTCGATCGGCACGGCGACGAGCGCCGGACCGTTCTGCTTGAAGGCTTCTTCGATGATGCCCCGCAGGTCCTCGCCCCTGGTCACGGTCTTGCCCCAGATGCCAAAGGCCTTGGCCAGCATCTCGAAATCCGGGTTCGTGAACGCCAGGTTCGAGTGTTGGCCTTCGAACTGGTTCTGCTGCTTCCACTTGATCAGGCCGTATTCGCCGTCGACGAAGACGACGCAAACGAACGGGATCTTGTTGCGGGCCGCGGTCTCCAGGTCCTGCACGTTCATCAGGAAGCCCGCATCGCCCATGATGCAGCCGACCTTCTGGTCCGGCAGCGCGAACTTGGCGCCGATGGCGCCCGGCAGCGCGAAGCCCATGGTGCAAAAGCCGTTCGAGATCTGACAGGTGTTCGGCTCATAGCAATTGTAGTAGCGCGACACCCACATTTTGTGCGCCCCGACATCGGACAGCATGATGTCCGACGGCCCGAGCGCCCGGCGCATTTCATTGACGACGCGCTGCGGCTTCATCGGGAAGCTGTTGTCTTCCGCCTCGGCCGTCAGATCGTCATAGATGCGCTGGCGCAGCTTGGCGTACTTCTTGATGTCGAACAGCGGCAGCTTGTCGCCGAAGCGCTTGTTCAGCTCCTCGTTGATGCCCCAAAGGCTGTCGGCCACATCGGCGACGATATCGACTTCAACCGGCAGCGCCACATCGACTTCAGCGGGCTCGAAGTCGATCACGATGACCTTCTTCGGCTTGCCCTTGTTCCAGAAGCCCGGCGCGTACTCGACCAGATCGTAGCCGGCGGCGACGATGACGTCGGCATCGTCGATCAAGAGGTTCACATGGTCCCGGCCCTGCAGGCCGATGGTGAACATGCAATGCTCATCGTCCATGGAGACCGCGCCCTTGCCCATGAACGTATTCACGACCGGAATGCCGGTTTTCTTGGCGAGACGGCGCAATTGCTGGGACGCCCGCTTCCGGACGCAGCCGTTGCCGGCCAGGATCACCGGGGTCTTGGCCCCGGCGATCAGATCGACGGCGGCCTTGATCGCCTTGTGATCGGCGGCGGGGCGGCGCACCTTGCGCGGCTCCAGCGGCTTCAGATCGACCATATGCTTGGCGATGTCTTCCGGCAGCTCGATCACGCAGGCGCCCGGCTTTTCGGCTTCCGCGACCTTGAAGGCCTTGCGCACGACTTCCGGAACGGTGCCCGCGTTGTAGATCGTCTGCGCCCATTTGGTGATCGGGCGGAACATGGCGATCGCGTCCATGTTCTGATGGCTTTCCTTGTGCAGGCGATAAGTGCCCGCCTGACCGATCAGGGCGACCAGCGGCGCGCGGTCCATGTTCGCATCGGCGACGCCGGTCACGAGATTGGTCGCGCCCGGCCCAAGCGTGCCGAGGCAGACGCCGGCCTTGCCGGTAAGCCGCCCGTAAAGGTCCGCCATGAAGGCGGCCGCCTGTTCGTGCCGGCACAGGATGAATTCAATCTTGTCGCTTTTGCGGAGCGACATCATGAAGTCGGCGTTTTCCTCGCCAGGCACGCCGAAAATGTACTTCACGCCTTCTTCTTCAAGGCATTGTACGAACAAGTCCGACGCTTTGATCTGAGCCATTGAATGGTCCCCCCATCTGCCAAAGACTTAGGCGGTAGAAGCTTCAGATGCCTCTACGCCCAATTAAAATTATGGCCGCCTCGCCCCGGCGGCCCCTGAAGCATACCGACCTTTCGATCGATTGTCGCGCTTACTGCGCGACAATCCGTCCCGGCAAGCAAAGATGCGGTTAAAGCGCGTCCAGCGCTGCCTTGACTTCGGCCTTCAGGGGGTCGGCGATCAGAAGCTTGGGCATCAGTTCGGTCCAGAGCGCGCGCGCCTTCTCCGTTTCGCCGCGCGCCGCCGCCGCCTGGCCCAGGCGCCACAGAACTTGTGGGTTCCCAGGCTGACGCGCGGCCGCGCGGTTCAGCGCCAGCTCGGCATCGGCGGTCACGACGCCAGCGTCAGCCGCGATCTGCACTTCCGCATATTGAATGAGCAAGGGCACATTGGCCGGCTGCAACAGCGTCGCCGCCTTGAGCGCCGACGCCGCCTTCGCATTATCGCCGAGCACCCGATAGGCGTTCGCCAGCCGGAGCCATCCGGCGAAGTCGTCAGGGTTCGCCGCCATCTTCTCGGCGAGGCCATCGACCATGCCGCGGATCATCTCGGCGCGCGCTTCCGGCGTCATCTCCTGTGCGGCCGCGATATCCTCCGCCGTCGGCCCTGGGGCGGCAGCGGAGGCGGCAGCGGGCGCAGCGTTGGGCGCGGGCGCGCCTTCCGGCCGCGCGGCGCCGGACTGAAGCATCGCGTCAATTTCCTGGAGACGCTCGAACACCGTCGCCCGCCAGGGCGCGTCAGCAGGGGCATTGTTCAGGAGCGACTGCAATTGGGCCCGGGCGCTGTCCAATGCGCCGCGCTCAACCTGCGCTTCGGCCAGATAGAAAATGGCGCGCGGATCGCCGGGCGCGAGTTCCAGAACCTCGGCGAAAGCCGCTTCCGGCGCGCCGGACACCTTGCCGTCCGCCGCCGCGACCAGAGCCTCGGCATACTCGCCAAGCAATTCCGGGCTCCGCGTCCCCGACCGGTCGAGCGCCTGCTTGAAGGCGTTGACGGCGTCTTCCAGGCGGCCGAGCGCGATATAGGAACGGCCAAGCAGGCCCCAGCGCTCGGGATCGTCGGGATTGGCCTGAAGCCCGGCCTCCAGCTTGGCGATCAAGGCCTCGAAGCTGTCATTGCCCGGATCGGCCCCGCCGGCAGCGCCGGCGCCGGCGTTCGCGGCGGCCGTGGCGGCGCCAGCGATCTGCTGCGGCGCTTCAAGGCTCGCGATCGTCGCCTGAACCGCCGCGCCGAACGCCGCGATCATCGCCAGGGCAAAGCCGCAGGCGGCCGGCCAGGCCGGGTTCGACTGCCGCCTGATCAGCCGCATTCCGGTATAGGCCGCCGCCGCGAGGGCGACGAGAACGGCTCCGATCCAGAAAACCATGCAAACGCCCTCGTAAAACGATATTGCGCAGCCCGTTGGCGCGAAGTCGCGCCACAGGCTATGATTGCCTACCAGCCCTTCGGAGCCGCTGCAAACATGTCGGATGACAGTTCAGGCCTCGCGTCCGGCGCAATAGAGACGCAGGGCCCGTCAGCAGAGCTAGAAAAACGCCTCGCGGACGGAGACGCCGAGCTTGGGCGCGCGCTCCTCGCGGAGCTCCGGCAAGCGCAAAAGATGGTCGCTGTCGCGGACATCGTCAATCGCCCCGGCGGCCTGGACGACATCCTGCCCGATCTCGTCGACCTGGTCGCGGCCTCCGTCGAGGCGGACCGGGCGACGCTGTTCCTGCACGACGCGGAAGCGAACATGCTGTTCTCCCGCGTCGCGAGCGGCGCTGGCGTCCGCGAAATCCGCGTGCCCGCGACCGGCGGGATCGTCGGCGCGGTCTTCCAAAGCGCCAGGCCCGAGATCATCGCCGACGCCTATGCCGATCCGCGCTTCAATCGCGCCGTCGACAAGAGCACCGGCTACAAGACCGACGCCATCCTGGCCGCCCCGGTGGCGCGCGGCGACGGCGCGGTCGTCGGCGTCGTCCAGATTCTGAACCGCAAGGCCGGCCCCTTCGAGCAGGCGCACCTGGACCTGGTCGTCGCCATGGCCCGCCATGCGGCGGCCGCGCTGGAGCGCATCTGGCTGACGGAGCGCCTGGACCGGGCCAAGCGCGATGAGGCGCGCCTGCTCGAAATGGCGGAATGGGTCTCCTCCGAGTTGGACCTCGACCGGCTGCTGACGCGCGTCGGCGCCGCCACGACCGAACTACTGGGCTGCGAACGCGCGACGATCTTCGTCCACGATCCCATGACCCATGAACTGGTCTCCCGCACAGCAAGCGGCGGCGACGTTTCCGAAATCCGCATCCCGAGCACCGCCGGCGTCGCCGGAGCCGCCTTTACCTCCCGGCGCATCGACAATGTGCCCGACGCCTATGCCGACCCGCGCTTCAATACGGCCGTCGACAAGCTGACCGGATTCAAGACCCGCTCGATCCTGGCGACCCCGATCGTCGATCGGGGCGGGACGGCGATCGGCGTGGTCCAGGCCCTGAACCGCCGCGGCGGCCCGTTCGGGCGCGACGATGAGCGCCGCCTCTCCGCCTTTTCCGCCCAGCTTGCGGTGGCGCTGCAGAATGCGCAGCTGTTTTCCGATGTGCTGGCGTTGAAGAACTATAACGAAGGCATTCTGAAGTCGCTGTCGAACGGCGTCGTCACACTGGATGCGAACGGCGGCCTGGTGAAAGCCAACGAAGCGGCCGAGCGCATCCTGGGCATCGATATCTCCAGCTCCGGCAATGCGGCGCGCTCCGCCGACATGCTGTTCGGCGCCCGAAACGAATGGATCCTCAAGAGCATCGATTATGTCAGGCAGACCGGGGCGGACGACTACCACCCGGACACTGATTTTCGCCGAGCGGACGGCGAACGCGCGGCCGTCAACCTGACCGTATCCCCGCTGGTCGGAGTCGAAGGCGAATCGCTGGGCTGCGTGCTGGCGTTCGAGGACATCACCACCGAAAAGCGGGTGCGTAGCGCCATGGCGCGCTACATGGCGAAGGAAGTCGTCGACCGGCTGCTGCGACAGGACTCCCTGGGCCTCGGCGGCGAGAGCGTCAACGCGACCGTGCTGTTCTCCGACATCCGCCGCTTCACGTCCCTGGCCGAAGGCATGAGCGCCAAGAGCGTCGTCGAACTGCTGAACGAATATTTCACGGATATGGTCGAGGTGATCTTCAAGCGCGGCGGCGTGCTGGACAAGTATATCGGCGACGCGATCATGGCCGTATTCGGCGCGCCGATCGCAAGCGGCCGCCATGCCGACGATGCAGTCCTGACCGCCACCGAAATGCAGCATGCGCTTGGGCTTCTGAATGAACGGCGGCGGACGCGCGGCCAGGAGCCGATCGAGATCGGCGTCGGCCTGGCCACAGGCGAGATGCTGTCCGGCAGCGTCGGGTCCGAACGGCGGCTGGAATTCACCGTCATCGGCGACAGCGTCAATTTGGCGTCCCGTCTGGAAGGCGCCAACAAACACTACGGCACCACCATTTTGCTCTCGGATACGACGGCGGCCTTGTTGAAGGACAAGCACCTGCTGCGTCCCGTCGACCTGATCCGGGTGAAGGGGCGCAAGACGCCGGTCGAAATCGTCGAAGCGCTCAATCATCGAGCGGCGGCGGAAGGCGATGCGCTGAGGCGCACCATCGACGCTTATGAGAACGCCTTGCGCCTCTACCGGTCGCGGAACTGGCAGGCGGCGCTCGAGGGTTTCGCCGGCGTTCTGGACGACCAGCCGAATGACGGGCCGGCAAAAGTCTATGTAAATCGCTGCCGTTATTACTGCGACCAACCGCCGCCGGACGACTGGGACGGAGTGTGGCAAATGTCTGAAAAATGACACAAATGCCCATGATTCTCGCCGCCTGATAGTAGCGCTGGAAGCGATAAGCTCCTAGTATTCGAACCTACGCAAAATCGGGGGCGACTGAAACAACGATGGTGAGCGGCTTTACCCGGCTGGCGCTAGGCGGCCTGTTTTGCGCAGTGTTGGGGCTGTCGGCGGCGGCCGATACGCTGAAGCCGCCCGTGGTCGAATTGCCGGCCGAAAGTCCGGGCGAGCTTTCGGCCGAACTTGTCACCGTCCGCAAGGCTGAGATCGATCTCGTCGGTCGGATGGTCAGAGCGCCGGAGAGCAGTCACCGCATCGCCATTGTCTTGCACGATACGCTGGGCAGCTACGACGACCCGCTGGTCCGCACGCTCCAGAACACGTTCGCCAAGCGCGGCATATCGTCGGTCGCGATCAATCTGAGCCTCAACCAGACCCGTCGCATCGCGCCCCTGGACTGCGGCGTCGAGCATGCCCATCGCCACGAAGACGCGCTCGACGAAATTCGCCTCTGGCTCGATTGGCTGACAGCCCAGGGTTGGGGGCCGGCGATCCTGTCCGGCGTCGGCCGCGGCGGCGCGCAAATCGCTTGGTATCTCGCGAAGGAATATGAAAGCCGGGTCGCCGCCGCCATATTGCTTGGCCCGAACGGATTGACGCCAGCGCAGGCGGACGCTGACTATCGGGCGCGGTATGAGGCTGGGCTGGCGGCCTTGCTGACCCGGCTCGCCAAACTGCCGCCCGATGCGGTCGTGCCGGATACGCCCTTCCTGAACTGCGGCGCGGTCGCGGCGACCAAAGCGTCGATCGTCAGCTATTACGGCGTGCAGCCGATGCGCGACACGCCGACCGCCCTGGCGGATATCAAGACCCCGACCCTGGCGCTGACGCCCGGCCTGACCCGCGACGCGCCCAATTCCACAACGGTCGAACGGCTTGAGGCCCTGAAAAACCCATTGGTCATCGTGCGGACGATCGAGGATGCCGACGCCCAGTTCTCCTTCAAGGCCGGCGATGAAATGGCGGAGGCGATCGACGCCTATCTCCGCTCCATGTTCCCGACGCCCTGATTCCTCGTGCTTAGCTGGCTGCCGTCCGGCTGAGCGCGCGTCAGAGCATGGACTGCGCGCTCACCTGAGCGAGCCATAGTCGAAGCTTGGTTCGATCTAGTTCTGCTGCTGGGCGCGGGCGGTATTGGCGCCGTCGAAATAGCGGATGACGCCGTCGACGATCGCCCTGGCGATCCGCTCGCGGCCGTCGCGGTCGGCGAGCCGCAGCGCATCCTCGCGATTCGAGAGGAAACCAAGTTCGATCAGCACCGAGGGCACGTCCGGCGCTTTCAGGACCGCGAACCCGGCCGACCGCTTCGGGCTTTGCAGCAGCGGCTGCGTGCCGGCGAGCGCGAACAGCAGGTCGTCAGCGGCGGCGCTGGAGCGGTTCTTGGCGTCGCGCTGCGCCAGATCGATCAGAATATCGAAGACCTCGGTCCCGCCGCCGACGACATCGCCGCCGCCGACCAGGTCCGCCAGATTCTCCGAGCGGGCGAGCCGGGCCGCCTCAGCATCCGACGCCCGCTCCGAAAGCGTGTAGAGCGACGCGCCATTGACCGCATGATCGGGATGGGAATCGGCATGGATCGAGATGAACAAATCCGCGCCGGCGGCCCGCCCCAGCCGGACCCGTTCCCGCAGCCGGAGAAAAATGTCCGTCTCCCGCGTCAGCACGACCCGATAGCCCGGCAGGTCCTCCAGCATGCGCTTCGCCGCGCGGGCGACCGCCAGATTGACCTCTTTCTCCCGGACGCCGCCATAGCCGCTGGCGCCGGGATCGATCCCGCCGTGCCCGGCGTCCAGAACGACGATCCGGTCCTTCGGTCGGCGCGGCGGCGGCGGCGTCGGCTTGGCTTTGGTCCCAGGCGCAAGATTGCCGAACTCCGCGCGCGTCGGCGCCCGGCCATAGGCCAGATCGACGACCAGACGACGTCCCGAACCGTTCAATCCGGCGATCATGCCCGCCGAATGGATCGCGGCGGATTGCTTCAGGTCGAAGACAAGCCGGTAGATATCCTCCCGGAACAGGCCATGGCGCAGGCTGGCGACGCCGCTATCCGAACCCGGCAGCCCTTGCGCGCGCCAACCGAGCTTCGGAAGATCGATCACGACCCGGGACGGATTGGACAGGGCGAACACCCGGTATGGCAGGTCATTACCAAGGTCGACGACCAGGCGCGCGCCGCCCGCCTTTGGCGCGGCGCGCACGCCAAGGACATCCGCCGATGCCTGGGCGGAAAAAATCAATATGGCGACCAACGCGAATAAAATGCGCCGCATCAATGCGATTCACCGGTTTGTTGCAGCGGCCTCACAATGCAACAACCGATTCGGACACGCAAGTCAATCTTGGCCGGGCATGTCGGTTTTTAGTTGTTCCGCTGCGCCCGTGCGTATAAAGATGACTTCGGAGTCACGTTTCGACGCGCCGCCCTGCTTGCATATTGCGCGGGCGCGCCGCCGGAGAAGACGACCGAGCGGCCGAGCCGCCGCCCCCGGTCAGATCCAAAGTTTTGTTTTAATGTCCTAGTGGCGCCCCTGGTTTCGGTATGAACATCGCAATCTGCAAAGACACATCCCCCCTAGCCCGCCGCGCGGCAATCAGCGCGAATGGCGAATGGGAAGGCGAGTGCGACCTGCTTTCCGCCGGACCCAGCCTTGCGCCGGAGAGATCCCCTAATGGTAAAATCGATGTTGATCGACGCTGCGCACAGCGAAGAAACGCGCGTCGTCGTCGTTGGCCAGAACGGCCTGGAAGAGTTTGATTTCGAAAGCGCCACCCTGCGCACGCTTAAAGGGAACATCTATCTCGCGAAAGTAACCCGGGTCGAGCCGTCGCTGCAGGCGGCTTTCGTCAGCTATGGCGGCAATCGCCACGGGTTCCTGCCGTTCAACGAAATCCATCCCGACTATTACCGCATCCCGGTCGCCGACCGCGAAGCGCTGGCGGCCGCCGAGCGCGCCGAGGCGATGGACGACGATGACGACGACGACGATGACGTCGTCGAGGCTGCTTCGCCCGATAAGGCGGGCGGGGACGAGGACGAAAACGGCGAGGCCGCAGCCGGGCGATCCCCGGACGCCGACGCCGAAGACGACGCCGGCGACAACCGCGCGCCCGCGCAGCCTGAAGCCGAAGCCGACAGCGACGAAGAATTCGCCAACGCCCGCTCCGTCGCAGCCTCGAACGCCGCCGACGACGATTCCGCCGACGATGACGATGATGATGACGACGCGAACGACGACGAAAGCGACAGCGACGACGACGCAGACGCCGATAGCGACGACGAGCCCGCCGCCGCGACGCGCCGCCGCCGCCAGCCGCGCAAGCGCGCACCGACCCGCCGCAGCTACAAGATCCAGGAAGTCGTGAAGCGCGGCCAGATCATGCTGATCCAGGTCGCCAAGGAAGAACGCGGCGGCAAAGGCGCGGCCGTCACCACCTATATCTCGCTCGCCGGCCGCTATTGCGTGCTGATGCCGAACACCGGCAAGGGCGGCGGCATTTCCCGCAAGATCACCGACGCCAAGGACCGCAAGCGGCTGAAGGGCCTGATTTCGGACCTGGACCTGCCGGACGGCATGGCGGTCATCGTCCGCACCGCCGGCGTGCAGCGCACCAAGGCCGAAATCAAGCGCGACCATGAGTTCCTGCTGCGCATCTGGGAAGAAATCCGCAGCCGCGTCTTCGAGGCGATCGCCCCGGCGCTGATCTATGAAGAGGCGAGCCTCGTCAAACGCGCGATCCGGGATCTGTACGGCCGGGACGTCGACGAAGTGCTTGTCGAAGGCGACGCCGCCTACCGCGAAGCCAAGGACTTCATGCGCTCGCTGATGCCGAGCCATGCGAAGCGCGTCCAGCCCTACAGGGATTCGACGCCGCTGTTCCAGGCCCGCGGGGTCGAGGCCAAGCTGGAAAGCTTGTTCAATCCGACGGTGCGACTGCCCTCGGGCGGCTACCTGGTCATCAATCAGACCGAAGCGCTTGTCGCGATCGACGTGAATTCCGGCCGTTCGACCCGCGAACGCAGCATCGAGGAAACCGCCCTCAAGACCAATATGGAAGCTGCGGTCGAAGCCGCGCGCCAGTTGCGGCTCAGGGAACTGGCCGGCATCGTCGTCATCGACTTCATCGACATGGACGACCGCCGCAACAATCAGGCGGTCGAACGCAAGCTGAAGGACGCCCTGAAAGCCGACCGGGCGCGCGTCCATGTCGGCAGGATGAGCCCGCTTGGCCTGATGGAGCTGTCGCGCCAGCGCTTGCGGCCTTCGATGTTCGAGACCAGCTTCCACGAATGCCCGCAATGCGGCGGCCTGGGCCGGGTGCGCGGCGTCGAATCGAACGCGCTTGGCCTGTTGCGCGCCGCCGAAGATGCGGCCCTGAAGGGCGGCGAGGGCGCCGACATCGCGGTTACGGCGACGACGGAAGCCATCGTCTACATCATGAACCACAAGCGCGATGACATCGCCCGCATCGAGACGTCCTACGGCGTCCGGCTGCTTTTCATCCGCGATGACAACATGGCGCCGCATGAGCGAAGCGCGGAAGTCCTGCCGAAAACCATCGTCAACGACGACCTGCCGCGGGACGAGCGCGCCGACGAACCGCGCGGCCGCGGCGGCCGGAACGGCGAGCGCGGCGACCGGGGCGATCGGAACGAACGACGGCCGCGGAATGAGCGCCCTGAACGCGCCGAACGTCCTGAACGCGCCGAACGTCCCGAGCGGACGGATGAGGAGGAGCGCGGCGAGAGCAAGGAACGCGGCGAGAGCAAGGAACGCGGCGGCAGACGCGGCCGCGGACGGAACCGCCGTCGCGGCGCCGAAGCCGAAGATCAGACAGTCGAGACCGAGACGCCCGCGATCGCGGACGCCAAGGACGAGTCCGAGGATGACGGCGGCAAGCGCCGCAGGCGCGGCCGACGCGGCGGGCGTCGCCGCGGCCAGGCCGGCGACGACGGCGAGGCCAATGAGGGCGGCGCAGTTGAGGCCGTGACGGCGGCGGATGTCGCCGAAACGATGGCGGCTGAAGAACGCGAAGCCGCCGCGGAAAACGCGGATGCCGAACCGAACGCAGAAGCTGCTGCGGACGCCAGCACGGGCGCCGAGGTTGAAGCGAACGCAGACGCCAATGACGACGGCGACGCCAAGGCCAATCGCGGTCGCCGCCGTCGGCGTCGCCGTGGCCGGCGCTCCGACGGCGACGCCCAGGCCGATGGGTCCGAGGACGGCGACGAGAGCGAAGGCGATTCCGACAGCGTGTCCGCCGCCGAAACGCCGGCGCCCGAAACGGCAGCCGTGACCGAACCGGAAGCCGAAGCTGAAACCGTCGCCGAACCGGAACCGCCAGTGACTGGGACGGCAGAGCCGGCCCCGGAACCGGAGGCGGAGCCCGTCGCCGCGAGCCCGGCGGAACCGACGCCCGAACCTGAACCGACTGCGCAATCGGAGCCGTCCGAGCCGGAGCCGGAAGCGGAGCCTGAGCCCGCCGGGCCGCCGCGCAGCGGCTGGTGGCGGCGCATACGATCCTGATCTAACCTCATCCGACCCCAAGGGGCGGCGGCACAACCGCCGCCCCTTTTCAACACGTGAGAAAGACCCTCCGATGGCTGGCCGAATGTTCCTTCAAACGCCTGGTCCGACAAACATTCCCGACGATGTCCTGAGCGCAATGCACCGGCCGGCGGAAGATTTCTCGACCCCCGCCTTCATCGCCACGATGACGGATATGTTCGCCCAACTGAAAGTGCTGTTCGGCACGGACGGCGAGGTCTTCGCCTATATCGCGAACGGGCACGGCGCCTGGGAGGCGTCGATCGTCAACCTCCTGTCGCCGGGCGATCATGTCCTGATGCCGGCTACCGGCCGCTTCTCGCTGGTCTGGCGCGACATGATCAAGGCCTTCGGCATCACCTATCAGGAGATCGACAACGACTGGCGGAGCGCGATCGATCCGCAACAGGTCGAGGACGCCTTGCGCCAGGACGCCGGGCACAAGATCAAGGCTGTCCTGATCGTGCATGTGGAAACCGCGACGGGCGCCGTCACCGACCTCAAGGCCATCCGCCGCGCCATGGACGCCGCCGGCCATCCGGCCCTGCTGATCGTCGACGCCATCGCCTCCTTCGGCTGCCATGAACTCAAGACCGACGCGATGGGCGTCGATTGCGTCATCGCCGCCTCGCAGAAGGGCCTGATGATGCCGATCGGCATTTCCTTCACGGCGGTCAGCAAGAAGGCGCTCGCCGTATCGAAGACCGTGACGGCCCACCGGGAATACTGGTCCTGGGAAACCCGCATGGCCATGGAGACCTACCGCCGGTTCTGCGGCACGGCGCCCATGCACATGGTCTGGGGCCTGATGCATGTCATGGAGAAAATCCGCGCGGAAGGACTGGACGCCATCGTCGCCCGCCATGCGCGGCTGGCCGAGGCGAGCCGCCGCGCGGTCGCGGTCTGGGCGGAAGGCGGCGCGCTTGAATTCAACACGATCGACCCGGCCGCCCGCTCGAACTCGATCACCTGCGTCCGGCAGGTCGGCGACACCGACATGAACAAGATCCGCGAGGTCGCCCGCGAAAAATTCAATGTCAGCTTGGGCGGCGGCCTGGCGGCCCTGATGGGCAAGGCCTTCAGGATCGGCCATATGGGCGACCTGAACGAACCGATGATCCTCGGCGCGCTCGGCGGCATCGACCTTGCGCTGAAATACCTGAATGTGCCCCACGGCAAAGGCGCGCTTGACGCCGCGGCCACATATCTCGCGGAGACTGCCTGATGGCCCGAGTGCCCTACCTCGACGAGAAAGACCTGAAGGATGCCGACAAGGACATCCTGAAGCGGCCGATCAACCTCCATCGGGGTCTGGCCCATTCGGTCGACGGCGCCCGCGCCTTCGGCGGCATCGGCGCCTGGATCCGCTATGGGGCGAAACTGGACCCGAAGCTCCGGGAACTGGTGATTCTCCAGGTCGGCTGGCTGGCGCGAAGCCCCTATGAATGGTCGCACCACGTCAAGATCGGCAAGGATTTCGGGCTGACCGACGCCGATATCGAGGCGGTCAAGCTGGAAAGCGCCGGCAAGACGACCGATCTCCCGCCGCTCTATCGCGCGGGCCTCAAGGGCGCGCGCGAAATGGCGAACGCCGGCGCGATGTCGGCGGAAACCTACGCCCTGATCGCGGCCGACCTCGACCACGAGCGCATGGTCGAACTGGTCATGGTGATCGCGTTCTACTGCGGCGTCGTCCGCCTGCTGGCCTCGCTTGGGATCGACGTCGAGGCGAACTACCAGTCGCACCTCGACGCCCATCCCCTGCCCGAATAGACCGCTTCGACCAAATTATCCAATCTTGGGCGATTCCGCCCAAGACCCATGACAGGTTTGATCTACGGCTTCGGGTCGTTCTTGCGGCCGCGCACTTCGACGCCAGCCTGTTCCTCGACATAGCGCATGATGTTGGTGAAATCCTCCGTCGCGCCGCCGCGGGCGAGGGCGAGCGACCACCATTGCTTGACCGGCTGGCCGACCCACATCGGCGAGCCCAGGGCTTCCGCCTCTTCCATGCAGAGGCGTACGTCCTTGTACATCAGCTCCGTCCGGAAGCCGTAATCGAAGGTTCGGGTCAGCACGGCCTTCGGGAACTTGTCGCGCACCGCCGTGTTGGCCCCGGACCCGGCATTGATGACGTTCACCATGATATCGGGATCGAGCCCGGCCTTGGCGCCCAGGGCGAACGCCTCGGCGCTCGCGGCCATGGCGGTCGCCGAGAGCATGTTGTTGATCAGCTTCATCATCTGGCCCTGGCCCTGGCCTTCGCCGATGAAGAAGGCGCTCTTGCCGATCACTTCAAGCACCGGCCGCCAGCGCGTCCATTGCGCTTCCGGGCCGGAGACCATGACCGCCAGCGTGCCTTTCTCGGCCCCGCCGACGCCGCCGGAGACTGGCGAGTCGAGCATCTCGACGCCGGCTGCATTCAGGATCTTGCCGATGTCCTGGGCGGCGCGCGGCCCGGTCGTCGACAGATCGACAAACAGCTTCGCCTTCGCGCCTTTCGCGACATCCTCGGCGACCGCCTTCACGATGTTCGGCGTCGGCAGGCTGACGAAAATCGTCTCGACCGTATCGGCGAGCGCCTTCGTGCTCGCGGCCGCCGTCGCCCCGTGGGCGACGAGCGCTTCGAGCGCCTTGGCGTTCGGATCGAACGCCGTGACCGTGTGGCCGGCATCCAGCAGGCGCCGGGCCATGGGTCCGCCCATCGCGCCAAGGCCGATAAAACCGATGCTCTCGCTCATCAATGTGCTCCATTTCCGTCGGATAATGTGAAACTCTGTTGCGCTGCAGTGTGGGAAGCGGCAATATCCCATCCGATAGCCGCACGCAGCGAAGCATACGGGAGCGGGATGATCGCCGCCAAGCCTCTTTCAAGCATTCGGACCGACGACGACAATCCGGCCGTCTCCGCGCTGGCGGCGCGTCGCCTGATTCGCGCTGGCCTGCATACCGGGCACACCGCGGGAATGGCGCTTGGCCGACTGCAGGGCAATCTGGCGATTCTGCCGAAAGACCTGGCGCTTGAATTCGCGATCTTCTGCCACCGCAACCCAAAGCCCTGCCCGATCGTCGCCATGACCTTGCCCGGCGATCCGATGCTTCCCGACATGGGCGCCGATGTCGATATCCGCACCGACGCGCCCAGTTACAACATCTATCGCAACGGCGTCCTGGCCGAGCAGACTACGGATATCGTCCAGCATTGGCAGGACGATTTCGTCGGCTTCGTGCTTGGCTGCTCCTTCAGCTTCGAGGATGCGCTCCTGAAAGCCGGGATCGGCTTGCGGCACATCGACATGAACCTGACCGTGCCGATGTACGCCTCCAACCTGGCGACGCGGCCGGTCGGCCGGTTTGCGGGCGGCACTGTCGTCTCGATGCGGCCGATGACGCCAGCGGACGCCCTGAAAGCGGTCGAGATCACGTCGCGCTTCCGCGCCGCCCATGGCGCCCCGGTGCATCTGGGCGATCCAGCGGCGATCGGCATTGCGGATATCGACAAGCCGGACTGGGGCGATCCGGTCGAAATCCGGGCGGGCGAAATCCCGGTCTTCTGGGCTTGCGGCGTCACGCCGCAACTCGTGCTGCAGAATGCAGAGCCGCCCATCTGCATCACCCATACCCCTGGCGCCATGCTGATCGGCGATCAGGCGAGCGATGCGGTCAGCATGCGCTGGTCCGCTTGACTGCGCCCCATCTTTTCGGGGCGAGCGCTACCGGGGTCGAGACCTGACCCTGCTTATATCGAGAGAACGGGAGGACGAAAATTGATGAATGCGAAGAAAATGGCCCTGGCGGGCGCGTTGGCGGCGGGGCTGGCTTTCAGCGCCGGGTCGGCATCGGCGGAAATCGACACCAAGGAGTTCCGTGTCGTCGGGACATGGGGCTTCCTGAACCAGTGGAAAGACCACGAAAAGCGCTTCTGGGATGAAGTCCTGCCCGCGGCCTCCGGCGGCAAGCTGACGGCGAACGCCAAGCCCTATACCGAACTTGGCCTTTCCGGCTTTGAGATCATGCGGCAGCTGAAGCTCGGCGTGTTCGACGCCGCGCACGCGCTGACAGGCTACACCTCGTCCGACTCGCCCGCGATCGAAGGCGCCGACCTTGCGGGCGTCGTGCAGAATATCGATACCTATCGCAAGGTGATGGATATCTATCGCCCGATCATCGAGAAGGAACTGCAGCAGAAGTACAACGCCACGGTTCTGATGCTGTACGCATTCCCCAGCCAGCAGCTCTGGTGCAATCTGGGCGACAAGAGCAACACCTCTGTCAGCTTGAAGGATCTGGCCGGCAAGAAGATCCGGACCTATTCCACCACGCTCGGCGACTTCATCGAAGGCCTCGGCGCCAGCGCCGTGACCATCGCCTTCGCCGAAGTCGTGCCCGCCCTGCAGCGCGGCGTCGCCGACTGCGGCACCACCGGCACGATGCCGGCCTACAGCGCCAAATGGGGCCAGGTCGTGACCCACAATATTCGGGTGCGTCTCGGCTATGCCGCGACGTTCATGGCGATGAACGAAAAAAGCTGGGCCGGCCTGAACGCCGATACCCAGGCCCTCATCGCCGCCAAGGCGAAAGCGGTCGAGTACGATCTCTGGGACGCCACCAAGGCCGAAGATCAAGCTGGCATGGACTGCAACGCCTCCGGCCCCTGTGCGGCGGGCGAGCCGGCCGGCATGGTTCCGATCGAGCCGTCCGCGGCTGACGACGCCCAGTTGAAGGGCATCGTCGAGAACTTCGTGCTGAAGCGTTGGGCTGAGCGTTGCGGCGCCGAATGCGCTGGTACGTGGAACACGCTGCTGAGCGACATCACCGGCGTCCAGATTCCAAACTGACAGCCTGGACTTGTTAAACAGGCGGCGCCCGCGCCCTTCATCGAGGGTTCGGGCGCCGACTGCGTTCTGGCTTGCGCCAGGTCGACCTGCCGTTCAGCGGCTTCGCCGCAAGGCGGATAGATTATGCGTTATCAATTCGATAGAGCATGGGCCGCGCGTCCGCCCGGACGCGCCTTGCTCTAACACCATCAAACGAGGGCGCGGGAAGCGGATAAGAGTATGTGGGAAAGAGGGTTTGCCATTCTTGAGACGATCTCGCGGCGCGCGGTCTATGTGGCCGGCATCGCGCTGCTGATCGCGGCCGTGCTCGTCACGGTCGACGTTATCTGCCGAAAGTTCCTCAGCCTGACCGTCAGCGGGTCCGATGAAATCTCGGGCTACGTGTTCGCGGCAGGCACGACCTGGGCGTTCAGCTATGCGCTGCTGAACCGGTCCAATGTCCGCATCGATGTGCTCTACAATCTGATGCCGATCTGGGCGAAGGCGCTCTTGGACATCGTGGGCATCATCCTGCTGCTGACATACATGGGCATCCAGACAAACCTTGCGATCGGCACATTCATCGAATCCTGGGAGCAGAACTCCACCGCCGTCACGACCTTGCTGACGCCGCTCTGGATCCCGCAACTGTTCTGGGTGGCCGGCCTTGTGCTGTTCATGATCACGCTGATCTTCGTCGCGGCCTTCAGCATCTCGCGCCTCATCGTCGGCGACATGGCCGGCATCAACAAAGTCGCAGGCGTGCTTTCGGTCGACGAAGAAGTACAGGCCGAGTTGTCCGGCCGAGACGCGAAGCGGGAGACTGCCTGACATGGCCGCTTTCTTAACCCTTGCAATCCTTCTGATTCTGGTTTTCGGGGCGATCCCGGTCGCGGCCGTGCTCGGCATGCTGTCGCTGACCTTGGATCAGATCTACTTCAGCGGCGGCCTGCAGAATGCGCTTGGCGAATTCGTCTGGGAGAAAAGCAAGGAGTTCATCCTTGTCGCGATTCCCATGTTCATCCTGCTCGGCGAAATCATGCTGCGCGCCGGCATTGCGCAGCGCATGTACAATGCCGTCATCCAGTGGCTTTCCTGGCTGCCCGGCGGCTTGATGCATGCCAATATCGGCTCCTGCGCGATTTTCGCCGCCTCCTCCGGCTCGAGCGTCGCGACAGCGGCGACTGTCGGCACGGTCGCCATCCCGGAGATCGAAAAGCGCGGCTACAATGAGCGTCTGTTTCTCGGCACGCTTGCAGCCGGCGGCACGCTCGGCATTCTGATCCCGCCCTCGATCAATCTCATCATCTATGGGCTGATTACGGAAACCTCGGTGCCGGAACTGTATCTGGCCGGCATCATCCCCGGCTTGCTGCTGTCGATCATCTTCATGCTCGTCGTCATCGCCGCCTGTCTCTACCGGCCGGCATGGGGCGGCGCGCCGGTCCCGACGACCTGGGCCGACCGCATCCGCGTCCTGCCCGACCTCCTGCCGCCGGTATTGCTGTTCGTGGTCGTCGTCGGCTCGATCTACGCTGGCATCGCGACCCCGACGGAAGCTGCATCGGTCGGCGTCGTCTTCGCCATCGGCCTTGCCGCATGGCACCGGACGGGCGGCTTCAAGTTCTGGATCGGCATCGCCCTCCTGACCGTCGTCGAGATTATCGTCGTGCAGTTGGAGATCATCCCGACCCAGTTCCGCATCATGGCGGCGACGGCGATCCTGCTGGCCGCCATTCTCTATGCGGTCAAGCGGGACATCATCCCCGGGCGCATGTTCCTGGAGGCTTTCAAAGGCACGATGCGGTCGACGGCGATGATCATGCTGATCATCCTGGCCGCGGTGTTCCTGAATTTCGTCCTTGGCTTCATGGGCGTGACCAAGGACATCATCGACTTCATCGCGGCGATGGGCCTGACGCCGTTCGAAACGCTGCTCATCATCGTCGGCTTCTATCTGATTCTCGGCATGTTCATGGAAACGCTGTCGATGATGCTGACGACCGTGCCCATCGTGTTCCCGATTGTCAGCGGGCTCGGCTACGATCCCGTCTGGTTCGGCATCCTGGTCACAGTCCTGATGGAAACCGCGTTGATCACGCCGCCGATCGGCGTCAACCTCTACGTCGTACACGGCGTCCGGGAAGGGCGCGGCAAATTCAATGACGTCGCGGTCGGCTCGATCCCCTTCGTGTTCGCGATGCTCGTGATGATCGCGCTGCTCATCGCTCTGCCCGATCTGGCGCTCTATCTGCCGACGGAGGTTTATCGCTAACCGATGCAGGACCGCTTCTCCGCCGGGCGCATTCTGCGCGAGGCGCTCGGCGGCAATGCCGGGTGGCGGCCGTGGCGGCGCAATCCCGAGCCCAAGCCGCGCTATGACGTGATCATCGTCGGCGGCGGCGGGCACGGGCTCGCGACCGCCTATTACCTGGCGAAGCTGCACGGGATCGCGAACGTCGCCGTCATCGAAAAGGGCTGGATCGGCGGCGGCAATGCCGGGCGCAACACGACCATCGTCCGCTCGAACTATCTCTGGGACGAAAGTGCGGCGATCTACGAGCATGGCCTGAAGCTCTGGGAAGGCTTGTCGGCCGACCTCAACATCAATGTCATGTTCAGCCAGCGCGGCGTCCTGAACCTCGCGCACACCTTGCACGATGTCCGGGAGGGCATGCGCCGGGTCAACGCCAACCAGTTGAACGGCGTCGACGCCGAATGGCTCGACGCGCCGGGCGTCAAGGCGTTCTGCCCGCTGATCGACATCTCGGCCGACGCGCGCTGGCCAGTGCTCGGCGCGACCTTGCAACGCCGGGGCGGCACGGCGCGCCATGACGCCGTCGTCTGGGGCTATGCCCGCGCCGCCGACCGGCTTGGCGTCGACATCATCGAAAATGCCGAGGTGACCGCCATCCTCCGGGACGGGCAAGGCCGGTTCGACGGCGTGGAGACGACGCGCGGGACCATCAAGGCCAGGACCGGGGCGCTCGTCGCGGCCGGCCATTCCTCCATCCTCGCGGCCATGGCGGGCTTTCGCCTGCCGATCGAAAGCCACCCGCTCCAGGCGCTGGTTTCGGAACCGTTGAAGCGCCTCCTGGATTGCGTGGTCATGTCAAACCAGGTGCATGTCTATGTCAGCCAGTCCGACAAGGGCGAACTGGTGATGGGCGCCGGCATCGACGCCTACACGTCATATACCCAGCGCGGCGCCTTGCATGTGATCGAGGATCAGATGGCGGCGGCTTGCGCCCTCTTCCCGATGTTCAGCCGCGTGCGGGTCATGCGGACCTGGGCCGGGATCGTCGATGTCTGCCCCGACGCCTCCCCGATCATCGGCGCGACGCCGGTTCCGGGCCTGTACATCAACTGCGGCTGGGGCACCGGCGGCTTCAAGGCGACGCCTTCATCCGGCTGGACCCTCGCCCACACCATCGCCACCGGCGCGCCGCACCCCCTGAATGCGCCCTTCGCCCTGAAGCGCTTCGAAACGGGCGCCTTGATCGACGAACACGGCGCAGCCGCCGTCGCGCATTAATCCCGCGCAGCTTTTGGCGGCGGCGCCAGACGCCGGATCAGGCGGTCGCCGCCGATAAAGCCGGCATGGGCTATGCCCCTCCCCATTCGCTCGCAAGCGCGGAGGCTTCGGCGCGCCATAGATCGGCGAACGCGACATTCCGATGCGTTTCGAACCAGGGGCCGCCGCTGGTATAATGCACCGCGCGCGGACGACCGCTCGCCGGGAGATCGCTCCACCCTTCAAGCCAGTTCCAATCGCTCGGCAGCGCCCCAATTTCGCTGTCCTTGGCCCATTGCATCCGATGCAGGTAGGCCCCGGTCTCCCGATTGACGACATCCGGCGTCAACCGGCGGGTCGACGGGTGCGCGCAATTGAACAGCATGAACGAGGACCAGTTCTTGCGCGGATAAACCGTCTGCGCCCGGCCGTCCATCTTGACGTCTTCCTGCGGCTTGTAGTCATGCTGAACGCAATAGACCGCGATCGTCGGGTCGGCGAAGCGCTGCAGCTCCGCAATGTCGCCGAGAAACAGAAAGTCGCAGTCGCAGAACAGCGCCCAGCCCTCGAAGCGGTTCAAATAGGGCGTCAGGAAGCGGGTATAGGTGAATTCCGTCGTCGCCAGGGGGTCGACGCCGCGCACGTATACGCCCGCCGCCCGGAGCGGCTCCTGCTTGATCGGCTTGACGTCGAGGGCAATGCTGGCATGGCGCAGCAATGACTGGCGCGCGACCGAATAGGCGATGGCCTCACGGGGGTCCCAGCCGATCCATACGGGAAATCCAGGCGGGATGCCGGAACGGTCACGCCGATCAGATGGCATCAGCCGGCCCGCGTCGCAATGGTCTCGGCATTGTTATCGTTCGGAACCGCCGTCACGGAGCCGCCGCTCACGTCATAGAGCCGGTCTGCGATCGTCGTCCATGCCGCACGGTGGGTGATGGCGATGATCGTATAGCGGCCATTGCCCAGGCGGCGAATGTTCTCGACGATCGCGGCTTCGGTCTCGGGGTCAAGCGCGCTAGTCACCTCGTCCAGGATCAAGACCTTGGGCCCCGCCGCCAGCGCGCGGGCCAGCGAAATGCGTTGCCGTTGACCGCCTGAAAGCTTGCCGCCAGTTTCGCCGACATCGGTATCGAGACCCGCCGGCAGGCTGGCCACAAAGCCGTCCGCATTGACTTGTTTCAGGGCGGCCCAGATCGCCTCGTCCGTGATTGTCGGATCGCCGAGCGTGATGTTCTCGCGCACGCTCGCGTGCAGCAGGTTCAGTTCCTGCGGCACATACCCGATCATGGCGCGCCATTTCCCGATATCGACGTCTGAAATCAGCGTATCGCCGATTCTGATTTCGCCGGACCCCGCCCGATGCAACCCGATCAGCAGGTCGACAATCGTGGTCTTGCCCGACCCCGACGGCCCCATGAAGACGGTGATCGCGCAGGCGGGGATACTGAGGTCGAGGCCGCGCAACACCGGCAGTCGGTCATGCGCAAAGGTAACGTTGCGGAAACTGAACCCGATATCCGGTTGCGGCTCCGCCGTGCCAGTCCAGGTCTCACGGTTGGCTTCGGCCTCCTTGATCAACGCTTCAGTTCGGAAGTAGGCGCTTTCCAATTCAGCCGACTGCTGCAGAAACTTTTGCAGCTTCGATATGATAGAGACCAGTTGAAAGAAGATGACGCCGCTGACGACCAGTTCTGGCAAAGGGATCTGCCAGGCCGTGTGCGCGAAGTAGATTGCGACGCCGATCAGGATGGTGACGAGCGCGTCGCCGCCCTGCATCAATCCCTGCTTCGCAAGCTCCCGCCTGACCAACGACCGCTTCAGGCGCGTCAGGGTGGCAGTCATCGCCTGCAGCGAGCCCTGCCATCGATCCATGGTCTTGAGCGGCTTGATATTGCTCAGCATGTCAACTGTCTGCACCGTCAGGTCCGAGGTGCGGTCGGTCTGCTTATCGCCGGCCTTGCGGGACAGCAGCACGAGATGGCCAAGCGCGCCCGTCACCAGCGCGCCGGCCAGAAGGCCGAGCAGCGCCAGCTTCCAGTCGACGAGCATCGCGACGGCGACATAGGCCAGCGCCTGGATGCCGTAGGCGATCACGCGCACCGCGAGCAGATAGGCCGAACCGGCGCGGCCCGCGTCATTGGCGATGGCGTTGGCGAAGCGGCCGCGCGATTGCTCGGAATAAAAGCGCCACTGGGCCGAGAATAGCGCGGCGATCAAGCGTTGGCGCAGTTCGATCGCCACCCGAGCGCTGGCGACGCCCGCGTACGACAATGCGCTGAACGAGAGCGCCGACTTCAGAACCATGAATCCCGACATCAACAGGATCATCATCCCGAGCGTCGGCTCAACGCCAACTTGCCGGATGAAGTCACGCGCTGTCCCATTCAGGGGCGAGGCATTGGCCGATTCGCCGCCGGATAGCGTTGTGATCACCGGCAGCAGGGCGCTGATGCTCGCCATCTCGGCAACACCGCCGAACAGCAGGCAGGTAAGCACCAGCCAAGGGCGCGTGCTCTTCGAATTCAAAAAAATCTTGAGAACGGCTAGCATGGTGCTGACGACCGGCCTTCAGGGCTGCAAGGGCGACGACGCAAAAACGCCACTGCTGTCTAGGCTCCGCATGCCAAGGCTGTCAAACCGGCAAGCTGCGACGGTCGTGCGGCTACTGCCAATCGCTATATCACGCCCTCCTTCCGCAATGCCGCTTGCGCCGCGGCATCATAGCCAAGCGCCGCCAGGGTTTCGGCCGTCGCGTCGCCCTGGGCAGGGGCGGCGGCGCGCATGACGAAGGGCGTGCGCTCCAGGTTCGTCGCATGACGGATGATCGGGAGATCGCCCAGGTCCGGGTGCGGCGCCGGGGCCACCATGGCGAGGTGGCGGACCTGTTCGTCCTCGAACGTCTGCTTCACGTTGTAGATCGGCCCGCAGGGCACGCCGCCGGCATTGAGCGCCTCGATCAGGTCGGCCGAGTTCCGCTTCGCCGTATAGCTTTCGATGGCCGCGTTCATGGCGTCGCGGTTCTCGGCCCGGGCCTTGTTGCTGTTGAAACGGGGGTCGGAGAGGAACTCCGGCGCGGCGAGCACGGTCGACAACCGCTCCACCATCGTCCCGCCCGAGGCCGCGATATTGATATGGCCGTCGGCCGTCTTGAAGACGCCTGTCGGCACGCTGGTCGGGTGGTTGTTGCCGGCCTGGGGCGGGATTTCCCCAGCCATGGTCCAGCGGCTCGCCTGGAAGTCGAGCATGGCGATCTGCGCTTCCAGGAGCGAGGTATGCACCCACTGCCCCTCGCCCGAGACCTCCCGCTCCAGCAGCGCCGTCAGGACGCCGATCGCCAGATACATGCCGCAGGTCAGGTCCGCGATCGGGATGCCGACCCGGACCGGTCCCTGGCCCGGCAGGCCCGTGACCGACATCAGCCCGCCCATGCCTTGCGCGATCTGGTCGACGCCCGGCCGATCCATATAAGGCCCCGTCTGGCCGAAGCCCGAGATCGAGCCGTAGACGATGCGCGGGTTGACCGCCTTGCACGCTTCATAGTCGACGCCAAGGCGGGTCTTCACGCCCGGGCGGTAGTTCTCGATCACCACATCCGCCGTCTCGACGAGCTTCAGGAAGATTTTCCGGCCCTCATCCGACTTCAGGTTCAGGGTCATCGAGCGCTTGTTGCGATGCAGGTTCTGAAAGTCGAAGCCGTCGCGCTCGCCCGCGGTGACGCTGCGGCCGTCGCTTTCCGACGGACCCTCGATCTTGAGGCACTCAGCGCCCCAGTCCGCCAGTTGGCGCACGGCCGTCGGCCCCGCGCGGGCGCGGGTCAGGTCCAGAACCTTGAAGCGGCGGAGCGGCAGGGTGTTCTCGGTCATGGCGGCGTCCTCCCGGAAAATTGGTTGGCCCGCAGTCTCCGACAGTTCGGCGCCCAAAGGAAAGAGCGCGCTACAAGCGCCCCAAAAGCCGCGCCTTGGCGAGGCGCCACATGCGGCCGGGATCGACCGAAACCATGATCGGGTGCTGGGGATCGGAGCCGACGGCGCGCGCCCGCTCCACATACCCGGCCGCCAGGATGGCGGGCGCGACGGCGCCGCGATGCCCCGGCACGGCCTTGACCCTGGCCAGGTCCGCCGCGCGCTCGACAATAGGCCTCAGGCCGCCGCGAAGCGACTTCGGCGCCCAGGGCCGCCCGGCCGCCTGGTTGATCGGTTCTGACCGCATCAGGCCGATCAGCGCGAAGGCCGTGCCCGCGTCCGCCGCCGCCGCCGCCGCCGGCGTTCCCTGCCACAGGGCGGCGTTCAGGGCCCCCGCGGTCGCCCTGGCATAGGCTTCGAGATCGTCCAGATTAGCGGCGGGCGCTGGGTCCAGGTCCCGCTCCCGCGCGTCGACTATGCCCTCCAGGTGGTCCAGATCCACCAGCCTGGCGGCATGGGCCGCCGCCAGTTCGCCGATGACCGGATGACGGCGGGCGCGGCCCTCGCGGATTTCTTGCAGCGCTTCTCGGTGCCATTGCAGGCGCATCAGGCCTATGGCCGTCTCGCCCGAGCGCGGCCGGGCCCGCGCCAGTTCCAGGTTCCAGGCAGCGAGCGCCACCGACGCCTGCCGGAGGCGGCGCTGCTGGAAGAACGCGATCAGATAGCGGTCGCTATCCTGGGCGCGGACCGTGTCCTCGCAATACTGGGCGTCAGAGGCCGGCGGCGAATGTTTCATAGCGCTCGATATAGGGTTCGCAGAGGCCGCGCAAAATCGCGCTGTCGCCGGGGGCCAGAACGGCGTCGAGCGCGGTCAACTCGCCAAGCGCCGGCAGCAGGAACCGGCCGGCATAGTCCGCGACCCGCGCGCGGACGTCGGCGACGAGCGCCGGCTCGGCCGCCGCGCGGGCGACGAAGCTGGTGGCGTCGGCGCCGATTTCCTGAAACAGGCTTTCCGGCAGGGTCAGCAGCACCGCGCCTTTCGCCGCGTCCTTCGCGAGATCGCGCATGATGTGCACGAGGTAGAGCAGGATCGCCGCATTCCGGATGCGCGCGACTGCGGGTCCCTCCAGGGCGCTCGCCAACCGTCCGCCAGCCGCTGGCCGGAGCGCCAGGATTTCTATGAAAACGGCGGCCGGCGCGGCCGTCGCGCCCTCGGCGTAGTCCAGGAAGGCTGTCCAATCGGGCATCGGCCGCTCGTCGATATCCCGCTGCATGGCGCCGGCGAGCTTGTCCCAGGGCGCTGGATCGAGGACCGCCACGCCATGGCATGCCGCCAGCGCGGCCAGGGTCGCCTGGAACCGGTCGCCTTTGGCGGGGGCGGCGCCCGTGGTCAGGGCCGCCATAGCGCCCGTCCGCCAGCCTTCGACGACAGCGCGCGCCGACGGCCGGTCCGCGGCGCGGCGCGGGGCCGGCTGCGCCAAGAATTCGTCATCGACAAAATCGTCGATCACGCGCATCGAGGCATATGTGGCGCAGAACAGGCCATAGCGCACGGGGTCGAGCGCCGCCGCTGCTTTCTCCATGGGCGACCCGGACGCCCTGGCTATTCGAATAGCATCCTCAAAGCCGGCGATCACGGGCGGCACTCGACAGACGCGGAATGCAAGCATAGATACGAGGGTACGCGCACGTCTTGCGCTCGAACGTCCAATTCACACTTCCGAAGGGGAATGTCATGGCCTTTGAACTGCCAAATCTGCCGTATGCTCACGACGCGCTTGGTCCGTACATGTCGCAGGAGACGCTTGAGTTTCATCACGACAAACACCACCAGACCTACGTCACGAATTTGAACAATTTGGTCAAGGACACCCCGCTGGCGTCCAAGTCCCTCGAGGACATTGTGACCAGCACCTACAACGTGGCCGATAAAGCGGGCGTGTTCAATAACGCATCGCAACATTGGAACCACATGCAGTTCTGGGAAATGATGAAGCCCAAGGGCGGCGGCGCGATTCCGGGCGAGCTCGAGAAGCGCATCAAGGCGGATTTCGGTTCGGTCGATGAGTTCAAGGCGGCGTTCGTCGCGAAGGCGGCCGGTCAATTCGGCTCCGGCTGGGCCTGGCTCGTCGACAACGGCGGCAAGCTTGAAGTGACCTCGACGCCGAACGGCGTCAATCCGCTGTGCTTCAAGGGCCAGAAGACGTTGCTTGGCTGCGATGTGTGGGAACACTCCTACTACATCGATTACCGCAACCGTCGCCCCGACTACGTGAAGGCCTTCCTCGACAGCATGGTCAACTGGGAAAACGTGGCGAGCCGCCTCTGATTCCCGACTGACGCAAGTCTGTCCCGGCTTTGAGAAGCCCGGTCGCCGGAAACGGCGGCCGGGCTTTTTGTTGCGGTCAGCGCGATCAGGCCTTGACGCCCCGCTCCGGCTCCTTGCGGCCTTCCAGGACGCGGCTGGCGGCGAAGCGGTTCAGGTCGAGCGCCTGGAAGCCCCCGTCCAGGATCAATTCTGAGAGCGCCCGCCCGCTCGCCGGCGCCTGTTGCAGGCCGTGGCCGGAAAAGCCGGTCGCCATCAGAAAATTCTCGGGCTGGCCGGGCCAGGCGCCGAGCAGGGCATTGCCGTCCCATTCGCTCAAGGCGTAGTGGCAGGCCCAGGAATTCACCAGTTTCACGGTTTCGAACGCCGGGATGCGATGGCTGACGAGGGGCCAGTTCTCCGCTTCGAACCGATCCTCATGGACGGTCCAGTCGAACGCGCCGGCGCGGGAAAATACCGTGTGGCCGGTGACATAGCCCTTGCCTTCGGGCTTGAAGCTGCAGCCCTTGCCGTCGATGGTCAGGCTGTGCTGCTCCAGTTGCTCCCGGCATTCGAAATAGAAGGTGATCCGGGGCAGCGGCGCGACCGGGATATCGAAGCCCAGCATGCCCGTGATCTCCCGCGCCCAGGCGCCGGTCGTGTTGAGGAACCAGTCGGCCGCAAGCGTCTCGCCGGTGTCCAGCGTGACAGTGCGGACCGCCCCGCCCGTGACCGTGAAGCCCGTCGCGGCGGCCTTCAGATATGTGACGCCCAGAGCCTGGTTCTTGCGCTTCAAGCCCATCAGCGCGCCATAGGGATCGATCCAGCCGTCTTTCGGCGAGTGGCAGGCGAGCGTCACGTCGTCGGTATTCATGGAGGGCCGGCGGCGCTTCAACTCGGCTGCGTCGATCAGGTCGGCCTCGGCGCCGAGCGCCGTCTGAACTTCATAATTCGCCGCCATGTCGTCCGCCTGGGCGGCCGTGTTGGCGATGAAGAGATAGCCGTGCCGCCAGAAGGACAGCGGCTGCGGCGTTCCGTCGACCGCCATCAACTCGCCGAAGTTCCCATAGACCTCGTGGCCATACTGGGACATGCGGAGATTTTCTTCCTGGCTGAACAGGACGCGGATGCCGGCGTTCGACCGCGCCGAGGCCGCGAACTCATAGGTCGGGTCCTTTTCGACGATGGCGATCCTGAGGCCCGGCTCCCGCTTGAGCAGATGCCACGCGGCGAACCCGCCATGCAGTCCGCCGCCGATCATAACAACATCATACATCGATCATGCCCCGCCTGATGCTCCCGCCGGACTGCCCGAGGGAATATGCCAGATTACTCACGACCCGCCCTGCTTGTCACAGGGGGGGGCGTCGCGCGCGTCAGCCGCCGTCCGGGTTCCGGATCGCATCGGCGATGGCGTCGAGGTCGGCCCGCATGCCGGCGCCGACCCGCGTCAGCCCCATCTGCCGCGCGATGGCCCCGTGGAACGCCTCCCCGTCCGCGGCCATGGCCGCCTCCACGGCGGCGCGACGTTCCGGATAGGCCACGTCCGCCCAGGCGCGCGTCTGGCCGTCGATGGCCGGGCCCCGGAACGGGAAGGATGCGGCGGGCGGCACGTCCTTCGGCCAGAAGACCGTGTGGCCGTCCGGCGTCGACACATGGCGGCGCGCGCGCTCGACGACCCGCCAGACCCGCTTCTTGATCTCCGAGCCGGTGCGCTGAAAGCCGTGCAGCCGGGCGATGCGGTCGGACAGAGCCTTGAAGGTGACCGGCCCTTCCCGGTCGATCAGCCCGGTCGCGATGGCGGCGAGCGTGCGATTGTAGTCGCCGTCATAGAACCGGCCGCCATCTGCGTCCGGCATCGGCGGGAACGCGGATGCATCCGATTTCGGAAACAGGTCCGCCGGCGCGGGCGCCGTGGCAGCGGCGCCAACTGCAGGTTCCGGCGCCGCAAGCGGCGGCTCTGCCTGTGCTTCAGGCGCAGGATCAACGGGGTCGGCGGTCGGCGGCGGCGGCGGCAGGTCCGGCTCTGGCGGCGCTTCAGCCGCCGCCTGCCTGTCGTCCGCCAGCAGATCGATCAGCGCGCCATCCACATCGTCCAGAACCGCTTCCGGTTCGCGGAAATAGTGCGTCGACCAGATGCGGAGAAGCCGCCAGCCCAACGCTTCCAGGATCGCCTGGCGCACCCGGTCGCGGTCCCGCGCTGTCGGCGAGGCATGATAGGCGGCGCCGTCGCACTCGATCCCTGCCAGAAACCGGCCGGGCGCATCGGGATGGACGACGCCAAGGTCGATCCGGAACTTCGAGACGCCGACCTGGGTCCTGATGTCCCAGCCCCGGCGCCGAAGGCCTTCGGCCACGACAAATTCGAAATCCGAATCGTAGCTGTCTCCCGCCGCGAGCGCGATCGCCTGCCCTAAGGCGACCGGCCCGCGCTCGGCGAAATCGATATAGGTCTTGAGATCGCGCACCGCCGCCGCCTGGGTCCGGGAGAGATCGATCATCGTCGCGTCGAAGCTTGCGAACAATATGACTTCGGTCGTCGCCCGTGTGATCGCCACATTCAACCGACGCTCGCCGCCCATACGGTTGAGCGGGCCGAAATTCATCGACATGGCCGGGCTATCGGGCGCGGTCGGGCCATAGCCGATGCTGATCAGGATTACGTCGCGCTGGTCGCCCTGCACGGTCTCCAGGTTCTTGACGAACACTGGCTCGCCCGCCTGCCCATTGAAATACGGCTCGAACTCGGGACGGCTGCGGCGCAGCTCGTCGAGTTTGTCCTCTATCAGCCGCTGCTGTTCCGCGTTCAACGTGACGATGCCGATGCTGAGCGCGCTCAAGCCCGGATCGGCGAGGCGGCGGGCGGCCTCATCGACCACGGCTTGCGCTTCGATCGGGTTGGTGCGCGCCGCGCCCTTGGCATAAACGCCCTTGACCCGCCGGAAGGACACCGCGCTCGCCCGCGTCTCGGCTGAGGGGAAGGTGATCAGGCGGCTGTCGTAATAGGCGTGGTTGGAGAACGCGATCAGGCTTTCGTGCCGGCTTCGATAATGCCCGGTCAGCCGGTGATGCGGCACGCGGGCGCCCATCGCCTCGTCGAGAATGCTCTCCAGGTCCGCCGTGTCGCTTTCCAGATCATCGTCCGCCGCCGCCTTGTTGAAGAAATTCGTCGGCGGCATCTGTTTCGGGTCGCCGACGACGATGACGTTCCGGCCGCGCGCGATCGCGCCGATGGCGTCCCAGACCGTGATCTGCGAGGCTTCGTCGAAGATCACGAGATCGAATAAGGCTTGGTCAGCCGGCAGGAATTGCGCGACCGAAAGCGGGCTCATCAACACGCAAGGCGTCAGGCGGAACAGCGTGTCGCCCATTTCCGACATCAGGCGGCGCACGGGCAAATGCCGGGCTTTCTTCCGCATCTCCCGCGCCAGCACGCTGAAGCCGGGGCCGGCATCCTTCGCCTGGGGCGACGGGATGGCGCCGGAGAGCCGAACCCGGATATAGGCGCTGGTCAGGCCCGCCACTTCCGCGTCAAGCGCCCGGAATGCCGCGATCCGGTCCTCATGCAATTGCTTCGAGAAGCGGCGCAGCGCCGGCCGCTCGTCGATCAGCTTCGGCGCGAGCCAGGCTGCGTAGGCCGTATCGAACGCTGCCCGGGCGTCGCCGGGCGCTATCAGGCCCGCGTCCAGACCGGCCGCGAGCGCGCCAAGGCCCACGTCCTCGGCGATCCGCCGCGCTTCGACCCAGGCGCACCAGTCCCGGAGCCGCGGCGCTTGCGCGATCACCGCGCCGGCGCTCTCCGCGATCGCCTTGAGCGACGGGGCGTCGCCTGACCATCCGGCAAGGTCCTGGAACGCCCCAAGCGCCGCCTCGAACCGGGCGAACGCCGCCTGGAACCCGGCCGCCCGTTCGGCGATGGCGCCGCCGGCCGCCAGGAGGTCCCGGTTGTCGACAAGCCGCAGGCGGAGCGTCTCGCGCAAGGCGCCCGGATCTTCGCCCGTCCCGGCGAGCGCCAGGAAGGCCGCGCGCGCGGCAGCGCCCGCGTCCGCCTGCTCCGTCAGAATTGCGGGATCGGTCGCGCGCCCGCGCCAGGCCGGCGGCAGCGCCGCG
>CALAHN010000021.1 GCA_937891825.1 uncultured Alphaproteobacteria bacterium | reverse complement strand
GCCGGCGCAGGCTGCGCGGCCCATGCCAGCGTCCGCCGCCGCCGTTCCCGCCGCGTCTGCTATTGCCCCTGCTGAAACTGGAGCCGCAGCGCCCGACCAGCCGCGAGCGCTGGCGGGGACGAATGCGGCGGAGGAGGCCGCCCCGGCGCCGCCGCCCCAGGTCACGCCTGCGGCCGGTTCGCCTGCGACAGGCACTGCAGGGCCGCCGCGGACCTTGCTAGCGGCCGCGCTCGCGCCGCCGCCAGCGCCGCCAAAGCGTCCGCTGGCGTTGTCGGTCGCGCGGCCGCTGCCATCGGAGCCGCGGCTTGAGCGGCAAGCGGCCGGGCAAGATACGAAGTCGGCGCCAGCGCCGAACCCTGCCGGAAGCAGCGCGCCGGATGCCGCAGCGGTCGTCGCGGCTTCGGCACCGACGCAGCCGCCGTCATATGCCGGCGGCGGCCTCTCGAACCAGCCGCCGGACTATCCGTTGATCGCCCGGCGCCGGGGGATGGAAGGGCGCGTGCTTCTTCGGGTCGCGGTCACCGCCGAGGGCGCGCCATCGAGCGTCACGATCCGCAGCTCGAGCGGGTATCGGGCGCTCGATGAAGCCGCCCTTGAAGCGGTGCGCCGCTGGCGCTTCAAGCCCGCGCAGCGGGGCGGAGCGCCGGTCGCTGGCGTCATCGACGCGCCGGTCGTCTTCGAACTGACCCGCGGCCGGTGACATCGCGCTCGAATTAGCGGGCCTCGGTCCAGCTTTCGGCGAAAGCGAGAGCGGAGGTGCTGAACGGCCGGCCTTCGCGTTCCCTGGCCCAGGCCTGGCCGCGCGCCTGCTCGCCGTCCATGACGAGCCGCGTGCCGGCGGCTGGGATCAGGACAGTGTTGACGCCGTAGGGGCGCTGGCCGGGGCCGGTTCCAGGCTGGGTGTGGATCATCAGGGGGTCGCCCAGATTGAACCAGGTGAGGGAGATTTCGGCGTCGCTGCCGATGACATATTCCGTATAGAATTTGTGGGGATCGCCGTCTTTCTCGAAGGATGCTTCCTCGACGGGGATCGAGGTATCCTTCAGTTCGGGATTGAGCACGCCCTGAATGGTCTCCTGCAGCCAGCGCGCCATGGCGATGTTGTCGGACCAGATGCGCCAGCGGTCGGCGGTCAATTCGCTTTTCATGTACAGCACATGGCCGGGGCCGACGGGGGACATGACGTTCCGCCAGAAGCTGGCGACCGTGGTCTCCGGCCCGCCATCGGTTTCCGAAATACGGATGAACGGATTTTCGCCGCAGCAGAGCACGCGATTTGGATCGGCGGTCATGGACGCAGCCTCCTTGTGTTGAAGATCGTATGATTGAGCGTACCCGCGCGCCCGTTGGTTTGTCTATCGCCGGGACGATTGACCGACAGCGGCGGCGGACCTACGGTTCCTGCGAACTGGATCAATGCATTTGCGGGAGCATTTCGATGGCTGAATCCTACATTTTTGCAGGCGTCGCCGGGTATGTCGGGCGTCCGGACGCGACGGGCGCGGTCGGGGTGTTCCGCCGGGCCGCCAGCGGCGGCGCATGGGAGCATGTGTTCGGCGCGCATCCGGCGCACACGGTCTATGTTCACCCCGACGATCCGAAGGTGGTGTTCGCGGGCACGACTAACGGCGTGTGGCGGAGCGATGACAGCGGCGCAACCTTCGCGAAGGCGGCGTTTCCGGACACGGACAAGCAGATATGGAGCTTCCTGGCGATCGAGGGCCAGCCGGACACGGTCTATGCGGGCGGCGCGCCGATTGACGTGTATCGCTCCGACGACCGCGGCAAAAGCTGGACGAAGCTGCCGAACCCCGGCATGCCGGAACGCTGCAAGGGTCCGTTCGCGCCGCGCGTCATGCGCATGGTCCAGCGCCCCGGCCGGCCGAACGAGATTTACGCCGCCTGCGAAATAGCCGGCACCATGCGCACGACCGACGGCGGCCAGACCTGGACCGACACCAGCGATCACATGGTTGAACTGTCGAAGCTGCCGCATCTGGAGAGCTCCATCGTCCAGAAGGAGACGAAGGCCGAGGGCATGCTCGACTGTCACGCCATCGCCATCGCGCCCGCCAGGCCGGATACGCCCATCGTTGCGCTCCGGATGGGCCTCTTCAAGACGGAAGACGCCGGCAAGTCGTGGCAGGACATGGAGGTCAAGCGCTTCTCGCCGACCACTTATGGCCGCGACATCCGGGTATCGCCCCACGATCCGAAGACCTTGTTCGCGGCCTTGTCCGTTTCCGCCGCGAGCCACGATGGCGGCCTCTATCGCAGCCAGGACGCTGGCGAAACCTGGACCCGCTTCGACAAGGTGCAGGTGCACGGGACGATCATGTCCGTCGGTCTCAGCAAATCGAACCCGGATCAGGTGATCATCGGGGCGCGCTACAATGGCGAAATCTTCGGGACCCAGGACGGCGGCGCCACCTGGTCCGAGATGCCGCTGCCGGGCGACGTTCAGGACATTTACTCGATTGCGTGCAGCTAAGTGGGCGCGCGCCGTTCATCCTCTGACCTTGCGGTCTAATTCAGGATATCCGGCGACGCCTTGACCAGCATGCGCTTGATCGAGGCAAAGTGGCCGATCCGCTGAGCGCCATTGTCCTCGGCGATCGCGCGAGCGGTCCGCTTGACGACGGCATCCGGAATCTTGCGGAAGGGCAGGCCCTGGGACCGTGCCAGCGCCTGCACCTGGCAGGCGCGCTCCAGGTAATAGAGATCGTCGAACGCGGCTGCGATATCGCCGCCGCAGACGACGACGCCGTGATGGGCCAGGAAGCCGATGTCTTTGCCCTGCATTGCATCCGCAATGCGGTCGCCTTCCTCGCCGGAGAAAGCGACGCCGCCATAGTCGTCGTCATAGGCGATGCGATCGTAGAAGCGGAGCGCATTCTGCTCGACCATCTCCAGGCGGCAGTTCTCCAGAAGCGTGAACGATGTCGCATAGGGCATGTGCGTATGCAGCACGGCGCGGGCGTTCGGGTGCTTCAGGTGAAGGCGGCTGTGAATGAAGAAGGCCGTATCCTCGACCGTGTGGCGGCCCTCCAGCACCTGGCCTGTCGCATCGCAAAGCACGATGTCGCTCGCCGTGATCTCGGACCAGTGCAGGCCTTGCGGGTTCACCAGGAAGGTCTCGCCGGACGGGTCGATCGCCAGGCTGAAATGGTTGCAGATGCCTTCGCTTAGGCCCAGCTTCTCCGCCCACCGCAAGGCGCAGGCAAGGTCGACCTTTTGCTCATGGAGATCGTTGCGCATGGCGATGGCGGCTCCTTCAATGATCTTTCCTGAACGATAGCCGTTTCCGACGCGCGCGCCTATATTTCAGGCGGAGACGAAATTGGAGGATGACGACATGCCGGACAAAGTGGTGAAGAGCGACGCCGAGTGGCGCGCCCAGCTTTCCGCCGAAGAATTTCACGTGACGCGCCAGCATGGCACCGAGCGCGCCTTCACCGGCCGGACCTGGGACGAGAAGCGCAAGGGCCGCTATGACTGCGTGTGTTGCGGACAGCCCCTGTTTTCGTCGGAAACCAAATATGACAGCGGCACCGGCTGGCCGAGCTATTTTGCGCCGCTGGCCAAGGATGCCGTTGCGGTCAAATCCGACCGCTCCTGGTTCATGGTCCGCAACGAAGTGCTGTGCAGCCGTTGCGACGCGCATCTGGGCCATGTATTTCCGGACGGCCCGGAGCCGACGGGCGAGCGCTATTGCATGAATTCCGCCGCCCTGGACTTCAAGCCCGCGAAAGACGATGGCGGACCGGCCGAATGAACGAAGTCTCCGCCCGGCGCCGGGCGGCGAAGCCGAACGGCCGGGTGCTGACCGCAAGCTTGGTCCTGCTCCTCGGCCTCGCGCTTTATGCGGCGGCGGCGGTGCAGATCGCGGAATTGCTGCCGGATCATCAATTGGCGCAAGGCAGCTTTATCGCGGTCGCTGGCCTCGTCTGGGTCTGGCCGGCGGTTCGGTTGATCCGCTGGGCGGCGCGGCGACAGGCGTGAGGCGGCGCGATCAGGCTCGCCGCCGCCGGGACCGCCGGGGCGCCGCGATCCACATCGCGGCGATGCTGATCCCGGCGAACGCGATCGCCAGCCCGAAGGCTCGGACATAGGATCCGTCGATATCTTAGATCAAGCCCGTAAAATACGGGCCGGCCCCGCCGCCAAGCGATGAGAAGACGCTGAGCACGCCGAAGATCGTCGAATAGTTCCGGCCCTGGAACATATCGGCCGGGGCGGAGGCGAAGACCGCCGTCAGCCCGTATCCGACCAGTCCCTGCGCCGCGACCATCGTCCATAGCAGGATGGGCGTCGGGTAGCGGGTCAAACCGATCAGGCAGGCATAGCAGACGATGAAGCCGAGGCAGCCGATGGTCCATGCGGCCTCCCGGCCCAGGCGGTCAGCCATCCAGCCGCCATTGATCTGCCCGAAGACGCCGGCCGCCGATACCAGCGCCAGCGCGAGGCCGGCGACGCCGCTGGTGAAGCCCACGTCCAGCAGGAATTGCGTCTGGTGGACCTGCACCGCATACCAGCACCAGAGCATGCCGAAAGCCGCGAGCGCGAAGAACCAGAACGCAGGCCGGGCGACCGCTTCGGCGAGCGTCGGGCCTTCTGGCGCCGGGCTATCGTCCTCGGACCCATCGGCGCGTCGGGCGCGCGGAACGCCGTCGGGTTCAAGGCCGAGGTCGCTTGGCCGGCGGCGTTGGACGATCAGGTTCAAGGGGACCAGCATCAGGAGCACGATGGCGGCGATGGTATAGCAGGCTTGCCGCCAGCCCTGATCGGCGATGATCGCCTCCGCCAGCGGCAAGAGCGTGACCGCGCCGATGCCGACGCCGGAGAACGCCAGGCCGACCGCAAGGCCGCGCCGCTTCTCGAACCACAGCGGCAAGGTCGCCGAATGGCCGATATAGCCAAGGATGGTGCTGCCGCCGATAACCAGAACGCCAAAGGCGGGATACAGCATCCAGGGCTCTGTGACGGCCGTCGTCAGAGTGAAGCCGCCAGCCATCATCACGGACCCGGCCGGCATCACCAGGCGCGGGCCGAAGCGGTTCAGCATCAGGCCAGAGAGGGGGCCGAGAAAAGCGGCGAAGACGAAGCCCATGGCGAAAGCGCCGGCGGTTTCGCCGCGCGACCAGCCGAATTCCGCCAGGATCGCTGGATAGAGCAGCGAGAACGCCGTCCGCGCGTTGACGCCGACCGCCATGGTCGCAAAGGCGCAAGCGACGATCGCCCAGCCGTAATAGAAGGTCACGCCGAATGGCTGGCGCGGCCTGCCGCTCGGCGGCGAGGCTGGCGCAGCCGGTTTCGCCATCGCGGGCGCAGGGTCCGCCATGGCCGCCGCCGGCGCCGCATGGACGGGCCGTTCCGCCGCTGGCCTGGCCGGCGGCCAATACCGGGTCGGGCGGTCGTTCACTTAATCGGCGAGAAAGGGGCCGGCGTCGTCAGGCTGTTCTCCTGGGCCGCGACCAGGCCGTCCGTGCGCGCCTGATAGTCGGCCCATGCCGGATCGCCATCCCGCCGGGCGCGGATTTTTTCCATCTCGCCGAGGTTTTCGAAGGACCAGAGATGGGTCACTTTGTTGAGGCTGCCGCTGGTATGGACGAAGTAGCCCAGAAGATTGAGGCCCGCGCGTTTCTGCACCGGCAAGCCATATTCTTCAAAGATCGCAAGATATTGCTTCATCTTGCGGGGAACGATCGTGTAGCACCGCACGTCGACAATCATCCGAAGCCTCTTTCCCGGCCGCTCGGCCGCTCTCCATGAACCCAGGATCGGATCGCCCGGCCGCCGCATCCGCCCTGGATCCTGTCCGATCCGGAGGCTACTGGATTTGGCGGCCGGGCGAAATGGCCATGGGGCGGCGCGGTCGAGCGGCGGTCGGCTTAGAAGATGAAGTCGTCGGCGCCGATGAAGATGGACAGCATGCCGCTCAACTGGACTTGATCGCCATTGCCGAAGTTGATCACTGTCGTCAGGAACGACTGGGAGATCGAGAGGTGGTCGATGCCGGAGAGGCCAAGCCCGGAAAGATCGATCTTGTCCGTCCCGTTCGTGAAGTCGGTGATGCGGTCGACCCCAAAGCCGAAGGCGTCGAACGTGAAGAGATCGGCGCCGCCGCCGCCTTTCAGCGTATCGTTGCCGGCGCCGCCGATCAGGACGTCCGCGCCGCCGCCGCCGGTCAGCTTGTCGTTGCCGGCGCCGCCTTCCAGACGGTCTCCGCCCGACCTGCCGTTCAGGGTATCGTCGCCGTCGCCGCCGAGGATGAGATCGGCGCCGTTCGTGCCGGTCAGCTTGTCCTTGCCGCTGCCGCCCTGGATCAGGTTGTAGGCCGGCGCGACGCCTTCGATGGTGAGCGTAGCCGTCGCGGTCGCGGTTCCGCCCTTGCCGTCGCTGATCGTGTAGGAGAACTGCTCCTGAGCGGTCTGGCCGGTTTGCAGCGTCGCAAAGGCATTGCCCGGATTGTAGGCGACCTGACCATTCGTCAGGCTGAGGACGCCCTGCACGCCGGTCCCGTCCAGCGAGACGATCGACAGCGCATCTCCGTTGGCGTCAGCGTCGCCATCCAGCAGGATCGACGTCAGGTTGCTCGTCGGCGCATTCGCCTTGAGGGTGGTCGCGTCATCATCGGCGACCGGCGCGAAGTTGCTGTCGCCGCCGACGTCGACGCCGATGGCGTGCGCGCCGGCGCCCTTTGTCGTGAGCGTGAGGATGTCGCCGACGATGCTTTTGACGTCAGCGCCGGAGACAGCGAAGGACCGCCCGTTGAGCGCCGTCAGATCGATGGCGATATCGCCCTCGCCGACCACGCCGATGGTCAGGTCTTCGCCGTCGCCCGTGACGGATGTCAGCGTCATGCGTTGGTCGAGGCCCGTGATGTGCGTGACATCGTCCTGGGTCGCGCCGACCGTGATCTGGAAGGTTCCGCCAGCATCGGGCAGGAAGACGGAGTCTGCGTCATAGGCATACCAGCCGGCGACGCTCTGGATGACGCCCTCGCCGCCGTTCAGGTCCAGATCGAGCGCCATGGCGCCCACGCCCTCGCCTGTCACGGTCGCGGTGATTTCGTTCCCGTCCTTGTCGACCGTGACGCTTGAGGACTGGAAGCTCTTGATGCGGCCGGCAAGGTCGTTCAGCGTCACGAATTCCGCGCCGGCGTTGAAGGCGGTCTGGATGAAGTTCGTGAACATCTCCTCCGAATAGAAGGAGCCTGGGTTCTCATCGGGATCGTCATCGTGCTCGGTCGGGCCGTAGTCGTGCCAGGGCCAGAGGGCGATGGGGGTCGAACTGTTGGCGGTCAAATCGTCGAACTCGGCCTGCCAGGCGGCCGAGGCTTCCTCCGGCGTCATGTCCTGGAACTCGACCAGGGTAAAGTCGAAGGAAATATTCGGCGCCAGATAGACCTTGTCGGTCTGGTCGGGCCCGAGGAAGCCGAACGCGCCCGGATAGCCGGCGCCGACGCCGGAATAGCCGCCGGATAGATAGTCGAAATACTGGATGATCTGCTGCGCGGTCTGCAGGCTCTCGGGCGCGCCGGGCACCGCAGCGCCCGTGATGTCGATGCCGAGCTCCGCTTCGATCACCGCCATCGACTGCTCGAACTCGAACTGGATCTGAGCTGGCGTCAGGGTGTTGGTGTCTTCGGGGTGGGTGAAGGAATGGGTGCCGATTTCATTCCCGAGCGCCATGATCTGTTGATAATAAGGGCCGGAGACGGCCCAATCCGTCTGCTGGTCTGGCGGGTTGTCGCCGACATTGATGTAGTAGGACCCGACGAAATTATAGTCAGCCTTCCATTCTTCAAGGAGCGATACCAGGGTCTGATAGATCGGCGGACGGCCATCGTCCGGGTTGACTTCAAACATCTCCTGGGACTGATCCATGTCATTGCGCGACGCGACGATGAGGTCGCTGCGGGTCAGTTTCAGATCGATGCTGATTTCGCCCCGCTCGACGGCCCAGTCGATGGCCTGCCAGGCAAGGTCGGTGTCGGCGAAGACCGATTCGTTGGCGAAATGCACGTTCAGCCCGCCGGTATTGGTCGCCAGCACGGCATTGTAGGTTTCGCCGCCCGCGGTCAGCGTCGCGACCGTGTCGGCGCTAACGACCGGCTCGAAGTGCATGTAGAAGAAGTCGCCGTCATAGGATTGAACCGTAGCGCCTTCGGCGAGGGTTTCATTCCCGGCATGGTCGGCGCCGGCCCGGATGACCGCATCGGTCGCCTGGCCGAAGCCCTTGAAGTCGACGCCGAGCAGGGACTTCATGACGCTGTAGGGATCGCTCCCGAAGGCGGCGCCATTTTCATCATTGGTCATGAGATTGCCGGCCGCGATCATGCCGACGCCGTGTTCGTTCGACGCCGTTTCCAGCGCGCTCGAGATGGCGTCGCGAAGATCGGCCCGGACGTTGGCGAAGCTCGGGAACACGATCGCGTCGTAGGTTGCAAGTAGGTCGGCGTTCGTCAGGTCGGCTTCGTTCAGGAGGTCGAAGGGCGTGCCGGCCATCATCGCCTGGTGCTGCGCGCTCATGATGAGCTGCGCATAGGACGTTTCGTTGAAGTAGTTCGCGGCGCTGCTCTCGGAATAGACGATGGCGATCCGCTTGTCCGCCGTCGCGTCCGTGACTGGCGGCGGCGCGGGCGGCAGCACCAGGTCGCCGACCCGGTAGGAGAACTGGCTGTAATCGTTCGGGATATAGGCCTGCTCGTTCACGTCGACATGGATTTCCACGCTGTCGGGCGCGCCGGCGAGGTCGGCCTTGGCGATGGCGAGCTCCAGTGTCTTGCCGTCGGCGCTGTAGCCGAACGCGACCGGCGCATTGACCGCGGTCTGGCCGGCGGCGCCGGTGAACAATTGCGGCGCGCCGTCCTGACCGATGTTGATGTTGTATTCCGCGCCGGCCGCGAAGCCGAAGACCTGGAAGCCGGTCGCGTTGTTGTTGTCGGTATTGATCCAGATGGTCGTGTTGGCCCCGATCTCGACATCCGCTTCGATCGCGAACAGGAAATGATCGGCGCTCGCGCGGCCGTGCACGGCAAAGCCCGCGACGCCGTCGGCGGCGCCGTCCAGACGATCCGCGGCCGCCCAGTCCGAAAGGTCGCCGTTCAGCGTCGTCCCGTCGATGACATCGGTCGTGGGCGGCGGCGGCGGCGCGGTTTCGGGCGCGATCTCATAGGAGAAGCTGGAATAGTCGTTCGGGATATAGGCCTGGTCGTTCACGTCGACATGCAGGCGGAGACTGTCTGGCGCGCCGGCGAGATCGGTCTTGGCGATGGCGATTTCCATCCGCTGCCGCGTCGCGTTGAAGCCGTAGGTCAGGTCCGCCTGGACCGGCGTTTCGCCGGCGGCGCCCGTGAAGAGGCGGGGAACGCCGTCCGCGCCGATATTGATGTTGTATTCCGCGCCCGCGGCGAAGCCGAAGACCTGGAAACCCGTCGCGTTGTTGTTGTCGGTGTTCAGCCAAAGCGTCGTGTTGGCGCCGATCGCCGTGTCGGCTTCAAGCGCTATGACGAAATGGTCGGCGGTCTCGCGGCCGTAAACTGCAAATCCTTCGACGCCGTCCGCGGCGCCGTCCAACCGGTCGGCTGTGCTCCATTCGCCAAGCTCGCCGTCGAAAATGATGTCAGCGACGGTCTCCGCCGGCGTCGGCGCTTCCAGCTTGTAGGCGAAGCTGGAGTAGTCGTTCGGAATGAACGTCTGGTTGTTGATGTCCGCATAGACCGTCGCCGCGGTCGGGATCTCGCCGCCGGGCGCGGCCAGGAGCGCCGCCGGGATGCGGATTTCGAGGATGCCGCCGTCGGCCGAGCGGCCGACTTCCAATGCATCTGAAACCAGGGTCTCGCCCGCGTCGCCGGTATAGAGGCGAGGAACGCCGTCGGCGCCGATATTGACATTGAATTCAGCCCCCGCCGCGAAGCCGAAGACCTGGAAGCCGGTCGCAGCGTCGTTGTCGGTGTTCAGCCAGAAGGTCGTGTTTGGCCCGATCGCAGTCGCGCCGGCGTTGGCCGCCAGGACAAACGCGCCGCCTTCGACGCGGCCATACATCTCGAACCCGGCGACGCCGCCGCCGGCCAGGTCGAGGCGATCGTTGATGTCCCAGTCATTCAGGGCGCCATCGATCGTAACTGGCGTTTCTCCGGCCATACTAGCTCTCCCGCGGACAGACGGTTTAATCAGCCGACGGCCGCATCACCATAGAGCGGACGATTGGTTGATTGATTGTCCGGGAATACTAAGAAATAACCGCTCAAATACTATAGCAAATAGGCATTACGCCATTGGTAGTTATCAAGAAATTCCAGTTCAAAACAATCCATCTTCAATAGAAATGGTTAATATTCATATGAAGTGTAGTACTTCTGCGAAATGCGATCCGCGTAGGCGGCAAGGTTTGGGGCTGCTCTGGCGGCTTTCCGGATGGGCGTGTCGAACGGTTCGCCGACCACGCTAGCGACGAAGGCGCCGATGCTGGCGTCGACGGCGGTTGGCTCCGGTCCATGCATGTAGGGCTTGTCGCCCAGCCAATCGGATATGGCCCGGAGATTATCGACGCCGATCTGATATTGCTCGGCGAGCGTGTGGCGACCGGCGCCATGGCCGCGCATGTCGCGGAGGAGCGACTTGCGGATATGCCCGGCGATGAGCGGCCGAACCAATTTGGGGATCGGCTGGAAAATCCTGTCGCGGAGCGTCGGCCAATTTGCTTGGTCGACCCACCGGGCCGCGACGATCGACCAGTAAAGGCTTTCTTCCGCGAGCCGCTGGAAGGCGAGGGGGATGGCGCGCGCTTCGGCGGACAGGCCGGCGTCCAGGTCGACGCCATATTTCCGTTCCAGGTGATGGCGAATGAAGGTGCTGTCCGCCACGGTTTCGCCGTCGTCGACGATCAGCGGCAATTTGCCCTTTGGCGCCTTGCGCGGATCGTCCTGGTAGACGGTCCGATGCTCGACGCCCGCCATTTGCAGCAGGATCAGGGCCTTCACGCCAAAAGGCGTCGCGGTCGGCTGCCCGAACGCGGCGCGATAGGTCTGGAGATCGATCATGCTGACGGGCCTCCCTCAGGCAAGAAGTCCCGTCAGCTTAGCGCACTTTCCAGCCATCCGGCGCTCACAGCCGCGTCAACCGGCGTCAGCCGCGCATGGCGTGCAGATAGGGCCCGGTTTCCCGTAGCGGCGCCGCCGTGTTCGCGAAATCGACCAGCATCTTCCGGGTATCCCGGGGATCGATGATTTCCTCGACCCAGAAGGTCTCGGCCGAGCGGAAGGGCGAGCGGAGCTTGCCGAGCCGATCCTCGATTTCGGCGAGTTTCGCTTTCGGGTCGGGGGCGGCGGCTATATCGGCCGAATATGCGGCTTCAATGCCGCCCTCGAGCGGCAGCGAGCCCCAGCGGCCGGACGGCCAAGCATACCGCATGTTAAAGCGGGAGCCGTTCTGATGCGCCGCGCCCGCAACTCCGAACACGTTCCGCACCAGGATCGAGCACCAGGGGATCGTCGATTGCCAGATCGCCGCCATCGCCCGCGCGCCTTCCTTGATCGTGCCGGCTTTCTCGCTTTCCAGCCCGATCAGGAAGCCGGGGCAGTCAACCAGATAGATCATCGGCAAGTGGAAGGTCTGGGCGGTATCGACGAAGCGCTCGACCTTGCGGCAGGCGTCCGCCGTCCAGCCGCCGCCGAAGTGGAAAGGATCGCTGGCCATCACGGCGACGGGCCAGCCGTCGACCCGGGCAAAGCCGGTGATCACCGAACGCCCATAGAGCTTGCCCATTTCAAAGAACGAGCCCGTGTCGACGACGGATTCAACGATCGGCCGCATCTTGTAGACCTTGCGGATATCCCGCGGCACGGCGTCCATCAGCGCCGGGTCGCGGCGGTCGGGATCGTCCGTCGGATCAAGGCGCGCCGGCAATTCGTAGACGTTCTGCGGCAGGTAGGAGAGGAAACGCCGGGCATGCTCGAACGCTTCCTCCTCGGTATCGACCGCCTCGTCGACGGCGCCGGACCGAAGCTGGATCTTCCAGCCGCCAAGCTCCTGTTTGGTCAAATCCTGTCCGAGCCGCTTCACGACCGGCGGGCCGGCGACGAAAAGGGCGGACATCTCCTTGACCATCACAGAATAATGCGCCGCCGTCAGATGCGCCGCTCCGAGGCCGGCGACAGAGCCGAGGCCCAGCGCGACCCGCGGCACCGTGCCGAGATTGCGGACCACCCACTCCCAACCCTTGACGCCCGGCACATTGGCGCGGCCGGTGGTTTCGATGGTCTTGACCGAACCGCCGCCGCCGGAGCCTTCGACGATGCGGATCAGGGGCAGGCGCAGGTCATGGGCCATCTGCTCGCACATGATGTGCTTTTCTTTGATGGTGGCGTCGGCCGAGCCGCCGCGCACCGTGAAATCGTCGCCGCCGACGACGACCTGACGGCCGTTCACCCGCCCGCGCCCAAAGACGAAGTTGGACGCCATGAAGCTTTCGAGATCGTTCCGGCCGTCATACTGGGCCATGCCCGCGACCTTGCCGAGTTCATGGAACGAGCCGTCATCGAGCATCGCGTCGATGCGCTCGCGCACCGTCAGCCGTCCGCCGTCATGCTGGCGCTTGACCTTGTCCGGCCCGCCCATCTGTTCCACGAATGCCTCACGGCGGCGGAGTTCATCGAGTTCAGTTTGCCAGGTCATGGGAGAGGGCGATCCTTCAGCATCGGCTTTGAAAGCGGAAAGCCTACCGTCGGTCCGCCCGGCGCGCCAGTCTTACCCGGAGCGCCTTGCGCCGGGCGCCTTCAGAGCGGCGCGGCGCCCTCTGCCTTTGTGATGTCGGCCAAGATATCGACGCATAGGCGTTCCGGCTCGGTGACTGTGCGGAACCAAGTTGGTTCATTGATGACACCGCCCGGAAAGACCGATCAAGCCAGAATCACATCCAAGTCTAACACGGAGCGATTTCTGGGATAGTCTCTTCCGATGATTTTCCCAATTTACTCGAATAGCGAAGGAAGAAGTATGCGACCAATGAAGTCTATATTGATTGCGGGGGTACTGACCGCCGTGGCAACGCAGAGCGTGGCCGAGCGGCTTACTATGTCGGTGCCACTTGCAGTTCCTAGCGATCCAAAAGCGGAATACATGCTACTTGATTTTGAACAAGTTTTGCCAGGGCTCATAATTGCGACAACGCGCCGAGACGGCCCATCTGGGGTATCGTATTCAGTGCGAGTGTTCGATTGCGAATCCATGCGGTTTAAATATTTGGCAGACGGTGAATCGCTTGCCCAGGTTCGCGCTAAAGCCGCGGCTGCGCCGCGACGACGTGCCGGTCGCGATTTAGCGCCCCTCACGCGGGGGTCGATCTCGTATTTCGTGGCGCGGCAGGCCTGTGCCGCGTCGATGTAGCCGTCCCGGCTACGGGATTGTTGGATAGCTTCGCATACGTTCGTTGCGTTCTTTGGCGTTCAACTTCTTCTATGACGCTAGTGTCCAAGTTGGTGGAAGGCTCACCGTTACAGGTACTTGTCCGAGATATTGACGGAGCTTTCGTGGCCGACCTTATCAAAATGTTCCGTGACCCATGTGTCGGCCTTGGCCCGACCGATCTCGAACAGGTGGGTCAGGAAATCCCAGTTGGCGTTCAGTTTCGACGACGCGCCGAGCTTGCGCATCTCCATCTCGGCTTCGACGACGTGGATCTTGAGCTTCTTGTAGTGCTCGGGCGGCAACTGGCCCTTATCGAGCTGCTTCGAGATGAAGTCGATGATGCGCATTTCCCGCATCAGGGAGGAATTGAAGCTCAACGTGTTGATCCGGTCCATGATCGCCTGCGCCGTCGTCGGCAGTTCGTCGATAACGATCGGGTTGATCTGGCAGATCAGGATATCGCTGGTCTTTGTGTTGTAGATCAACGGGTAAAGCGGCGGGTTGCCCATATATCCGCCGTCCCAGTAAAAGTGACCGTCGATCTCAACCGCCTGGAACAGGAAGGGCAGGCAGGCCGAGGCTAGCACGGCGTCGACGGAGATTTCATCGCCTTTGAAGACATGAATCTTGCCGTTCATCACATCGGTCGCGCACAGAAACAGGCGCACGCGCTCGGTATGGCAGACCAGATCGAAGTCCACGACGCTGGATAGCGTGTCGCGCAGCGGATTCAGGTTGAGCGGGTTCAGTTGATAGGGCGAGAACATTTTCGAGAGCGCGTCCGCCGCGAGCCACATGGGCGAAAAATCCATGTTGCCCGGCGAGAGCATCTGATCGATCAGGCTCGGCTGCATCGGGCCTTTCTTCGAGGCGGCGGAAATCGCGGTCCAGAATTCCCGCATCTTGGCGCGGGCGCCCTCCGCCCCGCCGCTCGCGAGGCCGCAGGCGACGACGGCGGCGTTCATGGCCCCGGCGCTGGTGCCGACGATGCCGTCAATCTCAAACAGGTCGAGTTCGAATATCCGGTCAAGCACGCCCCAGGTGAAAGCCCCGTGCGACCCTCCGCCCTGCAGCGCCAGGTTCAACCGCGGTTTCGTCGCTTTGCTGGCTTTGGCCACAGCTTCAATCCTTCAGGTAATCGTGGATGACGCGGCCATAGGGCAAGGTCAGGTCGGCGATGAAGTGCCGGCCGCCGATGATCTTGCGCACCGGCAGGTCCGCCACGGGCGCGTTGACATGGGGCACCAGATGAAGCCGCGCTGGCCCGGACCAATAGCCTTTGACCGTAATATCCTCAAGATTGTAGGCGACCAGTTGCGCGATCGCCGGATTGCCATTGACGTCGGGCAGAAGCTTCAGGTTGATCTGCGTCAGCGCCATCATCGCCGCCCGGTCCTGCGGATCCTTGAACGAGCCTTCGTGCTTGTAGCCCATGGTTCCCATAGCGACCCGTTCGCCGGAATAGTCCAGCGTGCCCGTCAGCGTGTCCGTCTTGACGGAGAGTTTCGGTTCGCCCCAGCGCTTCGGGAAGCCCCAGATTTCGCGGCCTGCCGAAATCGGCGGCTCGTCGTTCAGGAACATCATCGCGGTGTAGTTCACATCTTCGCCGTTGAAGGTGCAGGGAATGACCGCGCCCGACTCCTCATATGACCCGAAGCCGGAGGAGTCCGGCATGTTGATCCATTCGTAGAAGACCCGGTTCGAGCCGTTCGGCTTCAAGGGCTCCGGCACCGCCGCGGCGATGGCGTCGGGATCGGATTCATAGACAATGACGAAATATTCCCGGTCGACGAAGCGGTAGGGCCCAAACGGATAGCTTGGGTTCATCAGCGGCATCGACGGCGACTTCAGAATATCCTTGACCTGCATGACTACCCCCTCCAATGACCGGTTTCTGCAAGGCGATCCCAGATTTTGCGGGACTATTGGGCCGTCCAGCCGCCGTCGACGGCGATGGCCTGGCCGGTCAACTGGGCGGCCGAGGGCGACGCCAGGAAGACTGCGAGATCGCCGATCTGCTCGGGCGTCGTGAACTCCATCGAAGGCTGCTTTTCCGAGACCAGCTTCAGCTTCTCGATGGCGAAGGTCGTGCCATTGTCGGCGGCGCGCTGCTGGATCTGCTTTTCGACCAGCGGCGTCAGCACCCAGCCGGGGCAGATGCAATTGCAGGTGACGTTCGTTTCCGCCGTCTCGAGCGCGATCACCTTGCTGAGGCCGATTACGCCGTGCTTGGCGGCGACATAGGCGGCTTTCTGCTTGGAGGCGACCATGCCGTGCACCGAGGCGATATTGATGATCCGCCCAAAGCCCTGGGCCAGCATCAGCGGCAGCACCGCCTGCGCGCCATGGAAGACCGATGACAGATTGACGTCGATGATCTGACTCCATTTGTCCGCAGGGAAATCGACGACCGACGCCGTGTGCTGGATGCCGGCGTTCTGGACCAGCACATCGACGCGGCCGAATGCCGCCGTCGCGGTCTCGACCATCGTCTTGACCTGATCCGGGACGCTGATGTCCGCGCCGGCGAAGACGATATTCTCCGCGCCATACATGGCCTGAAACTCGGTCAGGACGCTTTGCGCGGCGTCGTTCAACTTCCGCCCGTTGAGCGCGACCTTGGCGCCCGCCTTGGCGAAGGAATGGGCGACGCCCATCCCGATCCCGCTGGTCGAGCCGGTTACGATTACGCACAAACCATCCGCCATGACATGCACCCTCCAGCGCTGCGCGGGCGGCCCGCCGTCCCGCCTTAATTCGATCGCCGAATGTGTGGACGGGATTTCAATCGATGCAAGTGAAATATTTGCGTCGCAACAAGAAAATGGTGCAACGCACAATAATCAGGCGATTATTACGAGGCGGTGCGCAAAAGCTGTGCGTTTCGACATGCGCCTACAGGGCGGCAAGGCTCACCAGTCGAGATGCCGGATGATGGCGTCGACGCAGGCGTCGGCCCGGGTCAGGAAAAGGCGGTGCTTGGCCGCACGGAAATCAACCTGGGCATAGCGTGGCAGGCGCCTGGCCAGTTCCGCATGCTGGGCCATATCGACGAAGGGCGATCGGTGGGCCGTCAGGTTCAGGACCGGCATGGTCAGCCGGTCGAGATCGGGCCCGAGGTCGGCGGCGCGCAGGCATTTGACGATCGCTGAAACGACCTGGGGCGCGAGCTTGACCTGCTGGGCCTCCGCCCAGGCGATCAGCGCCGGATCGTCGGATGCGGGATCGAAACTGCCGGCTGTGATCATGTCCGACCAGCGCTTGACCCCGTCCGGCTTCTCCAGGACGGACGGCCAATCGGCGATATTGTTGACCAGCGCCCCGCGCCATCCCGTCGAGACGACGGTCAGGCTGGCGAACCGCTCTGGATGATGAATGCCGAGATAGAGCCCGGTCGTGCCGCCGAAGCTTTCGCCGACGAAGTGGCAGCGGTCGAATTCAAGGCAGTCCAGAACATCAAGCACGTCGCCCGCATAATCGGCGATCTCCAGGCTTGGGGCCTGCCAACGGTCGACCGAGGCGCCGTGGCCGCGCATGTCGATGCTGACGATCGGCGCGCGGCCGGCAAGCGCCCGGATCCACGGCAGCCAGGCTCGGCCGTCCAATCCGAGGCCATGCTGAAAAACGATGGGCGTCGTCCGCGCCGGATCGTCCTCCAGGCCCCATGGGCCGGCAAGATCGAACGCCCGATAGCCGACGCCGCCTGGGCTGTGGCGAACTCCGTCAAGGAATGCCTGCAAAACCGCTCCTGCCGTCCCTCTGATCCGAAGCGGCAGAATGATCCGATTTGCCGTCGCCGTCCATCGGCCGGAAGTCTCAGAACGGGGTCCGCGGCAGGTCGGGAATGTCGGCGGGGCGCGGGCCGGGCGCGGGCCAGAGAAACTGCCGCTCCGCCGCGTTGATGAGAACGTCGTTGATGCTGGCCTCGCGCCGCCGCATCAGTCCGGCCCCGTCGAATTCCCAGTTCTCATTGCCGAAGGATCGCCGCCATTGCCCGGCCGCGTCACGCCACTCATAGCGGAAGCGCACGGCGATATGCGCGTCCGTGAAGGCATGCAGGTCCTTGATCAGCCGGTAGTCCAGCTCCGTCGCCCACTTCCGGGTCAGGAACGCGACGATGGCCGCGCGGCCCTGGATGAACTCGCCCCGGTTCCGCCATTGGCTGTCTTCGGTATACGCGAGCGCCACCCGCTCCGGGTCGCGATCGTTCCAGGCGTCCTCCGCCATCCGCACTTTCTGGCGAGCGGTCGCTTCCGTGAACGGCGGGAAAGGCGGGCGGGACATGCGCCGGACTACCAGGACTTGTAAGCCAGGAATTTTCCGGACATTTCCAACTTGACCCGGTCGCCCTTGGGGTCCTTGACGCGGCTCAGATACATTTCAAAGTCGATGGCGGACATGATGCCGTCGCCGAATTCTTCCTGGACCAGATCCTTGATCGTCGGGCCGTAGACGCCGACGATTTCATACAGGCGATAGACGCAAGGGTCGGTCGGCACGGCCTGTTCCCAGACCTTGGTCGGCGGCTCGGCCAGGACGAGCGCCGCTTCCTGGGGCAAGCCCAGCTTGCTGACCAGCAGTTCGGCCTTGTCCTTGGGCATGGAGTTCATGCCAAGGCAAGCGGAGTGGGTGAAGACCGGCGACATGCCGATCATCTCCGCGATCTTTTCCCATTTCAGGCCAGCTTGCCGTTTTGCCGACAGCACCATGGCCGCCACATCGTCCTTGTCCATGGCCGGTTCTACAAAGCGTGACGGTTTCATAACGTCCTCCTGGAAGCAGTCATTCGTTGCGTTTCTTGGATTTATCGGGTGATGGCGTAGAGCGCGGCCTGGGGCGGCGCCGGTCGTTCCTTTTCAGGATCGTCGAAGCTGACGGTCTCGGGCCGGCCGGTCGGCGTCGCATGCTCGCGCCCCGCCATTTCCTTGGAGCGGCGGGCGAGGAAGTGCACGAGATGGTTCCGGACCTTGTAGTAGTTCGGATGCTCGACGATCTCATCGCGGGCGCGGGGCCGCGGGATGCCGACCTCGACCGATTCCGCGACGCGGGCATAGGGGCCGTTGGTCATCAGCAGCACCCGGTCGGCCAGATAGATCGCCTCGTCGACGTCATGGGTGATCATGAACACGGTCTGGTCGGTGCCCTGCCAGATCTTCAGCAGTTCGTCCTGGATCGTGCCGCGGGTCAGCGCGTCGAGCGCGCCGAAGGGTTCGTCGAGCAGCAGCAGTTCCGGCTGGATGGCGAAGGCGCGCGCGATCGAGACGCGCTGGCGCATGCCGCCCGAGAGCTGCGCCGGCTTGCGATGTTCGGCGCCGCCGGTCAGGCCGACAAGCTCCAGATATTTGTAGGAGTGCGCCCGGACCTGTTCCTTGGTCCAGGCCCGGTTGCGGGCTTCGACCGCGAAGGTGACGTTCCGGAGGGCGCTCAGCCACGGCAGCAGCGAGTAATTCTGAAACACCACGCCCCGGTCGAGGCTCGGGCCTTTGACTTCCTTGCCGTTCATGATCACGACGCCCTCGGTCGCCTCGTCGAGGCCCGCCAGCACATTCATGATCGTCGACTTGCCGCAGCCGGAATGGCCGACGATGCAGACGAACTCGCCGCGCTCGATCCGGAAATTCACGTTCTCGAAGACGGTCAGCGGCTCGCCTTCGCCGTTCTGGGCCGGGAACCGTTTCGCGAGGGCTTCGATCGACAGAAATCCGTTGCTCATCGTTTCGCCTCCTATTCGTTGAATGCGACGGCGCGTTGGGCGAAGGCGAAGACAGCGTCCAGCGCCATGCCGACGAGGCCGATCATCAGGATCGAGAAGATGACGGAGGTGAGATCGAGATTGTTCCACTCGTTCCAGACGTAGTAGCCAATGCCGGTGCCGCCGACGAGCATCTCCGCCGCCACAATCACCAGCCAGGCGATGCCGATGGAAATCCGCATGCCGGTCAGAATCGTCGGCGCGGCCGCGGGCAGGATGACCAGAAACGCGGTCTTGATCGGGCTGAGTTCATGGGTGCGGGCGACGTTGACCCAGTCCTTGCGGACGCCGGCGACGCCGAACGCCGTGTTGATCAGCATCGGCCAGATCGAGCAGATGAAGATCACGAAGATGGCCGACGCCTGGCTGTCCTGGATCACGAACAGGGCGAGCGGCATCCAGGCGAGCGGCGAAATCGGCTTCAGGATCTGGATGAACGGATCGAGCGCCTTGTACATCAGCGGCGACATGCCGATCAGGAAGCCCAGCGGAATCGCGATGGCGGCCGCCAGGAAATATCCCGTCAGCACCCGATAGATCGAGTAGCCAAGCTGGATGCCGATGCCCTTGTCGTTCGGGCCGGCGTCGTAGAATGGGTTCGAAAGCTGCTCCCATGCCTTAACGAAGACCTTGGACGGCGGCGGCACGCCCGCCTTGGGCGCGCCGCCGCCGGTCAGGCGTTCATATTCGGTGAGTTCGCCGCTGCTGCCGCTATTCGCGGTGATGGACAACTCCCAGACCCCAAGCGCCGCGATCAGGATGAGGATCGAAACCATCATCGCCTGGATCTTGAGCGGAAGGGTTTTGAACGCCGGCATGGGGGTCAGCCCTTTCCGATCGGGAAGGACTTCACATAGCCCTCGGGGTCCATGGGATCGAAGGTCTTGCCCATGATCGAATAGGTCTTGTAGGTGGTCGACGGATGCTCGTAGCCAAGGTCCTTCATGATCTTGGCGGTGTCGCCCGCGACATAGACCTGTTCGGCGATGCCCTTGTAGTCGATGTCGCCCGAGACATAGCCCCAGCGCTTCATCTGGGTCAGGATCCAGACGCCCATGGAGTGCCAGGGGAAGGGATCGAAATCGATCCGGTCCGGCACATTCAGGACATTGCCAAGCCCGTCGGCAAAGCGCCCGGTCAGGACCTGGGTGACGACCGGAACTGGCTGGTTCAGGTAGTTGGTCGGGCTGATCGCTTCCGCGATCTCGACGCGGTTCTCGGCTTTCGAGGCATATTGCGTCGCGTCGACGATCGACTTCAGCAGCGCGCCATAGGTGTTCGGCATCTCGGTCGCGAGCGAGGCCGGGCAGGCGAAGGCGCAGCAGGGATGGCCTTCCCAGATATCCTTGGTCAGGATGTGGATGAAGCCGATCTTCTCCCAGACCGCGCGCTGGTTGAACGGATCCGGCGAGAGATAGCCGTCCAGGTTCCCGGCGCGCAGGTTCGCGACCATTTCCGGCGGCGGCACGACGCGGATCTGGATGTCCTGATCGGGGTCGAGGCCATGTTCGGCCACATAGTAGCGCAGCAGGAAATTGTGCATCGAGTATTCGAAGGGCACGCCGAACTTGAAGCCCTTCCACTGCTTGGGATCGCGCTTGTCCTTGTGCTGATTGGCGAGGACGATGGCCTGGCCGTTGATGTTCTCGACCGCCGGCATCAGGTATGGCGTCGCCGTCGAGCCAGCGCCCATGGTCATGGCGAGCGGCATCGGCGTCAGCATGTGGCTGGCGTCATATTCGCCGTTCAGGGACTTGTCGCGCGCGACCGCCCAGCCGGCCGTCTTGATGACGGAGGCATTCAGGCCATGGCGTTCATAGAAGCCAAGCGGCTGCGCCATGATGATCGGCGTGGCGCAGGTGATCGGCACGAAGCCGATCTTGAGGTCGGTCTTCTCCGGCTTGCCAAGCTTGTCCAGGATCGCGGCCTTGGCCTTGTCGAGCGGCAGCACCGAGCCGATGAGGCCGGCCATCGTCGCGCCGCCCATCAATTTGGCGAATGAGCGGCGGGAGAATTCGTTCTGGCCGAAGACCGAACGCACGACGGCGCTTTCGACGGCGCGCTCCAGCATCGCTTCATTGGATAGCGGCAGGGCGTCAGGCTTCGGCGCGGCGTGAACCGCGTGTCCCGAAGCGCAGGCGCTGCACGAGCAAGCGGCGCCGTGTACCAGATCGACATCTCCGTCAAACGGGTCTCCAAGGCTTTTAACTGTCATCGTCATCTCCTTGTCTCTGCGAAGCTTGCTGGTCCGCGCCAGGCGTGCCTGCTGCATTGCACAAGGCGTGCCAGTTTCCTCCGCCGCAGCCGTGACAATAAATATTGACTGAAACTTAACGGCTTAGGGCGCCTTCGGCGGGCCGTCCCGCATAGCCTGTTGAATTATGCATTTTCGTGATTTATGCATTCGCACATGCAAATTACGAAAATGACTAAAAATGCGGCAGCCGCAGCGACCCCGGACCAGGCGCTTCTCGGGCTGATCGCGGATGCGGTCGCCGCCGCCTGCATGATTGTCGATCCGGCGACCGACCTGGTCGCGACGGGGAATGCCGCCGCAGCCCGCCTGTTCGGCGTCGAGGATGTCGCGGGGCTGAAATTCTCCCGCCTGCATCCTGGCTTCGTCCCGCAATTGCTGGTCTTCGCCGAAGAGGTCGTCGACCGCGGCGCGTCCTGGACGCGGCGGATCGAGGGCCGCCATGCGCGCGGCCACCAGTTGCAACTGGAATACGAGGCGCGGGCGTTCGAGACGCAAGATGGCCTGCGGCTGGTGTTTGTCGCCGCCGATCTGGAGGAAAGGGCGCGGCGCAATCAGTTCCAGGAGGTCGACGGCCTGGTCCGGGGCGGCCTGCTGGAATGGAGCCGGCTGGAGCGCCTGTTTCGGCAGACGGAACGGCTGAACGACCTGATCCTGTCCTCGGCCGGCGACGGCATCTACGGCGTCGATCCGGATGGCCTGACGACCTTCGTCAACGAGGCGGCGGAGCGTATGCTGGGCTGGAGCGCCGACGACCTGATCGGGCGCAACATGCACGATCTGATCCATCACCATCACGCGGACGGACGGGCTTATCCCGCCGCCGAATGCCCGATCTACAACGCTTTCCGCCACGCCAAGGTCAATCGCGTCGAGGATGAAATCTTCTGGCACAAGGACGGCCGTCCGCTCCGGGTCGAGTATTCCTCGAACCCGATTCTGGAGGGCGCGTCGGTCTTGGGCGCGGTCATCATCTTCCGGGACATCACTGAGCGGAAGGACAATGAACGCCGGCTCCAGGACGCGCTGACCGAGGTTGAGCGGCTGCGGCAGCGCCTGGAGATGGAGAACGCTTATCTCCAGGAGGAAATCCGGAACAGCCGCAATCACCACGAGATCATCGGGGTCAGCGCCGCGATCGCCGATACGGTGCGGCAGATCGAGCTTGTGGCGCCGACGAACGCCAACGTGTTGATCATCGGCGAAAGCGGCACCGGCAAGGAACTGGTGGCGCAAGCGATCCATGCCGACAGTCCGCGCGCCGGCCGGCCCCTGATCCGGGTGAACTGCGCCGCCATCCCGCGCGATCTGTTCGAGAGCGAGTTCTTCGGCCATGTCAAAGGCGCGTTTACCGGCGCGCTCAGGGACCGGATCGGCCGGTTCGAACTGGCGGACGGCGGCACGCTCTTCCTGGACGAGGTCGGCGAGATCCCGCTGGAGCTTCAGGGCAAGCTATTGCGCGTGCTGCAAGAGCGCAGCTTCGAGCGGATCGGCGAGGCGGAGACCCGCGCCATCGACGTGCGGATCATCGCGGCGACCAATCGCGATCTCGGCGACGCCGTCGCGAAGGGACAATTTCGCGAGGACCTGTATTTTCGCCTGAACGTCTTCCCGATTCTCCTGACGCCCTTGCGCGATCGACCGGAGGATATCGCGCCATTGGCGGCGCATTTCCTCAAACTGGCATGCAGTCAGTTGAATATAGCGGCCGCCTCGGCCCTGTCGCGGGCGAATGTGGCGAACCTCATGGCGTATTCCTGGCCCGGCAATGCGCGGGAGCTTGGCAACGTCATCGAGCGCGCCGTCATCCTCGCCCGCGGCGGCAAGCTCGTCTTCGATCTGCCCGACGCGGCGGAGTTGGAGCTGAAGCGGCGGCCGCGCGTCATGCCAGCCGAAGGGGCGGCGATCGAAACGGAAGCGGAGCGTCGGGCGCGCGAAATCGCGAACATCAAGGCCGCGCTCGCAGCGTCCGGCGGCAAGGTGTCGGGCGCGGACGGGGCGGCCGAACGGCTGGGCGTCAAGGCGACGACGCTGTATTCCCGGATCCGCCGGCTGGGCCTGCAACGCAGCGAGCGCGCCGAGTAACGCTTGCGGCTGCGTTCAGAACGGCACGCCTTCAAGCCGCCCCATCCTGCCCGCGATGTAATCTGCGCGCGCCTGGGCCAGCCGCTCGACGCTATCCATGACAAAGGGGCCGCCAAACAGGATCGGCCGCGCCGCCGTCTGCCCGCCGAGGATTGCGATCTGCGCAGCCGATTCCGACGTCGCGCAATGGAGCGTCTCGCCGGGCGTCAGGACCGCGAGCGCGCCGACTTCAAGCGTATCACCGCCGTCGATCCGGACGCTGCCTTCCAGCACATAGACGCCAAGCTCGTCCGCAGGATCGAGGGGCAGGTCTACCGCGACATCGGCGTCGAACCGGACGTGGATGAACGTCGTCGGGGTCGCGAGGCGCATCGGCCCTTCGACGCCGCCGGCCGATCCCGCCAGCACGACGGCGGCCGCGCCCTCGAACGTGAGGCGCGGCAGGTCGCCTGCCCGCCAGGAGGCGTAGGCCGGCTCCGCGAACTTCTGATCGGGCGGCAAGCTTGTCCATAATTGCAGGCCGTGGCGCGGTCCGGTCGGCTGCTCGGCATGCAGGATGCCGCGTCCGGCGCGGATCCATTGGGCGTCGCCGGGGCCGATGGCGTCCCGGAAGCCCATGCTGTCCCGATGCTGCACGCCGCCTTCCAGGAGATAGCTGATCACTTCTATGCCCGCATGGGGATGCGGCCGGTCGCCAATGCCGCGCGCGCTCCGGGACCGGTAGTGATCGATGAAGACAAAGGGTCCAAGCGCATCCAGCGCTTCGGTCGGCAAGGCCCGGAAAAGGCGCATGTCGCCATCGTCGATGATGCGGTCTCCGGCGATCACGGCGGCGATGCGGCGGCGCATGGGTTCGGTCCTTCATTCGGGCGCTAGGTCCGCCTTTATGCCACAGCGCCGATCCAGCGCGAAATCCGCTCCGCCGCGCGCCTTGGAGGCGCTCCGGCGTAAGTGGTATTCTCGAGCGGCCGGAGGGTCGCCTGGCCGACTTTGGAAAGGAGCGCGTCATGCCTAAACGCCTGGATCAACTGGAGATTGACCGCTATCGCCGCGACGGTTTCATCGGCCCCGTGCCGGTTCTGTCGGATGCGGAAGTCGCCCGATATCGCGCCAGCCTGGAATCCTATGAAGCGCGCAGCGGCGCGAAACTGGCGTTCCCGCAGAAATCGAAATCCTATCTCCTGTTCGATTGGGCGGACGCGATCGTGCATCACCCGGCCGTGCTGGACGCGGTCGAGGACCTCATCGGTCCGGATATCCTGGTCTACCATCTGACGATGCATATCAAGGAGCCGGCGAGCGACGGCCTGATTGTCTGGCATCAGGACGACGACTATTTCCACCTGGCGCCGGCGGAGCATGTGACGGCATGGGTGGCGCTGTCGGACGCGAGCGAAGCTGCGGGCTGCATGCGCATGGCGCCCGGCGTCTATCGGGAAGGTTTGCTGCCGCATATCGAAGACCCGCAGCCCAATCATCTGATCCGACTCGGCAAGGGCATCCACGGGCGCTTCCGGGACGATGACGGCGTGCTGGTCCCTGTGCCCGCGGGCGCGATGTCGCTGCACCATACCCACACGCCCCATTGCTCCGGCCCGAACCGAGCCGGCGACCGGCGGATCGGCGTCGGCGTCAGCTACATTCCGGCTCATGTCAGACCGACACGCGAGCCGCGCTCAAGCGCGCTGCTGGTGCGAGGCGAGGACCGCTTTGGCCATTTCCACCCGGAAACACGCCTCAAAACATCCGAAAGCCCGGCCGCCGTCGCTGCTCATGCAAAGGCCTACGATCTCTATATGGCGGCGACCGGCATCGCGCGCTGAAGGCGGCGGCGTTCAGGGCGTGTCCGGCCGAAGCGGTTTCCGCGCCGCGAAATCTTGAGGCGGCGGCGGTGGCGGCGTTCGCGCGTCCGCCTTTTAGCTCGGCAAGCGAATGCAATCCTTGGGGGAAGCCAGCCATGACCGCGACCGTCGCGATGTACGATCAATCCTATGCCCATATCAAAGACCGGCTGGACGCGCTTGGCCTGGATATCGAGGTATTGCAGTTCGACCGGGAGGGACAGTTCCAGATTGGCGGCAAGGCGGTTCCGCCGAGCGAAGTCGCGGTCGATTATCTCTGGCTGTCGAACCACCTGAACGCTGGCGGCGCGATCCGGAAAGCCTTTGAGCTTGTGCTCGCCCTGAAGTCGGTCAAGGTGGTTCAGACCTTTAACGCCGGCCTCGACAACCCGGTATACAAGCAAGCGTCGGAGAAGGGCATCCGGATCTGTAACAGCAGCGCCCAGGGCGTGGCCATCGCCGAGTATGTGATGGCGCAGGTGATGAGCGTCGTGCATCCGATCGACCTGCAGCGCAAGCAGCAGGCAGCCCGTGAATGGAAGCTGACGCCTTTCCGCGAACTCTCCCGGATGAACTGGCTCATCATCGGTTTCGGGCCGATCGGCGAGGCGCTGGCGACGCGGGCGAAGGCGTTCGGCACGACGATCGATGTCGTTCGCCGGTCGCCCGCGACCTCGGCCATTGTCGACCGGGCCGGGACCATGGCCGATCTGCCGCGGTTCCTGCCCGACGCGGACGTGATCGTCCTCGCCTGCTCCTTGACCGAGGCGACGCGCGGCTTCGCGGGCAAGGCGTTCTTCGAGGCGATCAAGCCGGGCGCCGTGCTGGTCAATATCGCGCGCGGCGCGTTGATCGACGACGCGGAGTTGCTGAAGGCGCTCGACCGGGGGCAATTGGCGACCGCGGTGCTCGATGTCTTCCATGAGGAGCCGCTGCCGAAGGACAACCCGCTCTGGTCGCATCCCCAGGTCCGCCTGACGCCGCATACATCGTTCGGCGGCGACGGCGGCCGCGCGCGCTGGGACGCGCTCTTCCTCGACAACATCCAGCGGTTCGTCAAAGGCGCCCCGCTGGCCTTTGAGGTCAACCCGGCGGATATCGCGTGAGGGCTGCGCCGGCGTTCAAGCCAAAGGTTTGGCGTTGATTTGAGCGCAGCCGATGCCCTCCTTCTGTAGCCATTGGGCATGTTTCAGCGTGCTGCCCATGAAGGTGACGCGCTTGCCATGCTGCAGGAGCGCGAGGGCGATCCGGATGGCGCGATTGTTCAAGCTCAGATCGTTGACGCCGACAAATGCGGCATGGTCGATGGGAGCAAACGCCTTGTGGATCGTTTCGGTCTGTGTCGACCATGTCAGGGCAGCGTTCGCGGCCACGGCGGCCGCCCGGTAGGTCGCTGCGTCGGCATGGATCGCCTGCAGGGCCTTGGACCATGCGTCCGCTGTAGCGGTCGCGACGATCCGGCCGCAATTATGGTCAGTCACTATTTCGGCGATATCGGGAATGCTGGTCGAGACGAATGGCAAGCCGCCAGCCAGGAAATCGAAGATCCGGTTGGGCAGGGCGATGCTGATATTGCCGATGGCGGGATCGCTCCAGTAGACGCCGATGTCGGACGCGGCGCAGCAGGCTGCGAGTTCGCGGTAAGGCGCCGGCGGCAGGAGATGCACGCGGTCGGCCATGTCCATGGACTTGGCGGCCGCGAGTATCTCGGCTTCCAACTCGCTGCTGGCGATGCGGCCGACGGAGACAAGTCGCCAGTTCGGCCCGTTCCGGCGGAGCGCTTCCAGAACGGCGGCGAAGCCAACGGATGCGGGCGAGGCGAGCATGCCGACCGACAACACGACGATTGCGTCGTCCGGTATGCCATGCGAGGCCCTGAAATCATTCGGTCCTGGCGGAGGGGCGAAATTTCGATAGTTCGGCAACACGGCGATCGGCGCCGTGTAGCGCTCCTGAAGCGATTGGGCGAGCGCCTTGCTGATCGCGAAGATGCAATCGACTTCCGCGAGCAGGGATGACAGATAGCGATTGATCGCGTCGAGGTTCTGATCGTTCCAATCGATCTTGCCGGAACGCCAGCCAAAGTCCGGCGCTTCGATGCAATCGTTGATGATCCGCTTCAGCGGCCGGCCGGCGAGCGGCGGCAGCGCCGCCAAGGGTTGCATGCCGCGCAAGTACAGGCCGTCGGCCGTATCCGGAATTGAGTCGGCGATCGCCTTGCCGAACTCCATGATGCGCATGAGGGGGCGCATCGGCGCGAACGCTATCAATTGCTCACGGTAGCCCGCAATCTGGTCGCGCAAATTGGCGATCGTATCGTTTCTGCCGAGGATATTTGCCTGAAGCTGGCCGATTTCCTCGACCCACCTTGAAAGATTCGCGGTCTTCAGCGCCGCCGCCGCCGACTGCAGTTCAGCGAGATCGCCGAAATTCTCGGTAAGGGCGGCCGCCAACGCGGCCTGGGTATCGGTCTGCTGTTGCAGGACGGCCGTAAACTGCCTGGCCTGGGCATTGTGCTCCCGACGGAGCGCCGTCAGCGCGGACGCCAGTTTCTCGTTCTTCAGTTCGATATGCTTTGCCGTCGCGAGCAGGCGCTGCGCTTCCCGGAGCTCTTCGTTGGCCGTGCGCTTGATGTAGCTGTTCAGCGCGCGGAGCTGCTTCAGTTCATCGGATGGATCGACTTCGGTCATTGAAGCGTCCGCAACTCCACATTACGCGGGACCTCGGGCCCGTTTTAATCTTGCCTTTTGCCATAACACCGAAGAAACGGCAAAGTCGCCCATCTGGATCAGCCCTGGACGCGCCCAGGCGGGCGTCGTCGCCATCAAAGCGGAATGCCGAGCAGCACGTCGATGCGGCGGGATTCGAGGACGATCAGGCGTTCGGCGAATTTCAGCTCCGGCCCCGAGATATCGATCCGGTCGAGATACTTCCCGGCGGCGAACAAGCTCATCTCGCCGTCCTCCATGGTCCGGATCACCTGAAAATTCGTTCGCCCGGCGACGCAGCCGCCGCCGGCATCCTCGTAGCGGGAGCGGCTGAGGATGTGGCAATAGGTGTGCGGCTCGTAGATATTCGCTGTCCTGAGCGCCAGCACCCGATCCGACAACATGCCGCGGGAGTTGCAATAGAGTATCCCCATCGGCATTCCAGCCTGATGGTTCTCGCGCGTGACGATCTTGTAGACGCACGCTTCCCGGAAGAAGCCTGGCCAGGCCTCCAGCCGGTCGTCGTCGATGGCGTGGGCATAGTCGGTCTGAAGGTCGTCGAGGCGTTTGCGCAAAGCCGGTTCCAGCATGATCAGAAGCCCATGATCTGGCGATAGCCCGTCCAGAAGCCGCGGATGGCGGCTTCGGTGGCGCGGGAATTCTCGCTGGATTCGGCGTCGCGTCCGCCCATTTCCATGAAGGCCCGCTTGTCCTCGCTGCCCTTGGTGCCGCGCTGGACGAAATTGTTGATGCAGCCGTCCTCCATCGAGACGAGGCCGGCCGAGCCGGTGAGGTTCACCTGCATCACCCGCTTCTCGGTTTCCTCCGGCGTGTCGTCCTCGTAGCCCACATAGATCCAGAACAGTTCCGTCTTGTCCTGCCCGCGCGGCAGGAAATGGCGGACGCAGAGCGAATTCAGCGTGAAATGGATGCAGAGGTTCGGGAAGAACGCCTGGATCGAATGGGTAATCCCGTCCTCGAACTCGTCCCATGTCGCCAGCAATTGCGGGCCTTCGAGTTTGGATTCGTACTTGGCGGAATGCACCTCCGCCTTCTTGTATTCATCGGACTCGTCGAAGGTCGCGCGCTTGGCGTAGGAGATGTGGTGCCACTTCGAGGGCGCAATGATGATGCCGCCATCCATGTCCAGGCGGTTCACCTTGAAGGTGGTGTAGAACGTGTGCAGCAAGGTCGCGTGGTAGGCGTCGCGCAGGTTTTCGGCGTAGAGCTTCCAGTTATTGTGGATGATCTGGCTTTGCATGCCGAGCGGCTTCAGCTTGCGGCCGAGATTGCGCCGGACGAAATCCGCCATGGTCTTGCCGAGATAATCCTCGACCGGCGGCGTCGCCTCGGAGAAGGTGCCGAAGACCATGCCGCAGAACACTTCCGTGCGGAGCGGCTCCAGCCGGTGGGCGGCCATGTCGAAGTCATCGGGCATGCCGCCCTTGCCGCCGACGCCGTTCTTGAAGGCGAGGCCGATCAGCTTGCCGTCCAGGCCATAGTTCCAGGAATGATAGACGCAGGTCAGCGACTTCGCGTTGCCCTTGTTCTGCAGGCAGACGAGCGCGCCCTTGTGGGCGCAGCGGTTGACCATGGCATGGACGTCGCCGTGGCGGTCGCGGGTCGCGACCACGGGCGTTTCGCCGACGAAGGTCGTCTTGAAGTCGCCGGGTTCAGGGATGTCGAACTCCATGCAAAGGAAGTTCCAGACAGGCCCGCGGAAGATCTTCTCCTGCTCCATCGCATAAATTTCCGGGTCCGCGAACAGGCGGTAGGGAATGCGGGTGATGCCTTCCTCCGGCCAGACGAATGGCTCGGTCGGGGCATTTTCTACGGCTAGGGTCATCCTGGATGGCCTCCTTAATCTTCACGCGGGCCGAGGGTTACGCCCGCGAGCTTTTCGTAAAGGGTGACGATCGATGCGCCGTCCCGTTTGCCGAGACCGGACGCTTTCGCCATTTCGTAAATCTGCAGGCTGACATTCGCCATGAAGATCGGCACGCCGAGCGAGCGGGCGAAATCGGTCTGCAGGCTCTGGTCCTTGACGGTGATGTCGACTGTGCCGCCGGGCTCGAAATTGCCGGTCAGGAAGCGGGGCGCCCGCATTTCAAGCGCGGTCGATGCGCCGGTCGAAACCCTGAGCACATCATACATGTCCTGGGTCGAGAGGCCCGCCTTGGCGCCCATGACGAAAGCCTCGGCGAGGGCGGCTGTCGTGGTCTGGATCATCATGTTGTTGACATGCTTCATCGCCAGGCCCTGGCCGACGCCGCCCACATGAAACACCCGGCTGGAATAGGCTTCCAGGATCGGGCGCACATCCTCCAGGGCCGCGGCGTCGCCGCCGACGATGGAGGAAAGATCGCCCTTGTCGGCCCGTTCCGCCCCGCCCGATACCGGCGCATCCAGAAGTTCCGCGCCCTTGGCGGCCAGCACGCCATGCCAGCGCTTGACCGCGTTCGGGTCGATGGTCGCGGTCGAGAGCACCCGGTCGCCCTGGCGGAGCGCCGGCAAAAACCCAGTCTCGCCCATAATGACGGCTTCGGACTGCGCCGTCGTCTCGACCATCGAGATCAACGTCGCCGCCTGTTCCGCGACCTCGCGGGCGGAACTGGCGCGAATGGCGCCCCGCGCCACGATATCGTTCAGGCGGCCGGCATCCGTGTCGAAAGCGACGAGCCGGCGGCCGGCCTTCAAAAGGTTGCGGGCCATGCCGCCGCCCATCACGCCGACGCCGACGATTCCGATCGTTCCGGCCCGGTTTTCATCCGCCATCCTGCATTCCCCCAATGTCTTGTCGTTTGGACCATTGGATGGGAGGGGGCCGGACATTGCAAGCCGTCGCCGCATGCCCGCTTGGCGCCGGCCGGTCGGCGCGGGGGGCTTGTTCCGGCGCGCCGGACAGTCGAAAGTTCGGGGAACTGAATTTCAATGCGGGGGAGACAATCGGGATGGACGTTTCAGGGAAAGTCGCAGTCGTAACCGGGGCCGCCGGCGGCATCGGGTTCGCCGTGGCGAAGGCCTTGATGGCCGCCGGCGCCAAAGGCGTCGCGATGGCGGACCTGCAACCGGAGCCGCTGGCGGCAAGGGCGAAAGAGATCGGCGGCCTGGCCTGTCCGACCGACGTATCTGACGAAGCCGCCATCCAGGCGCTGGCGGCGAAAGCTGAAGCTGCCTATGGGCCGGTCGATCTGTTCGTCTCGAACGCCGGCATCAGTCCGAAACCGCCCCGGGACGACGACAACGGGCATTGGGCGCAGCAATGGGGCGTCCATGTGATGGCGCATCTGTTCGCGGCCAGGGCGGTCGCCCCCGGCATGGCGGCGCGCGGCGGCGGCAAGCTGGTCAATGTCGCTTCGGCCGCGGGCATTCTGATGCAGATGAACTCGGCCGTTTATACGGCGACGAAACATGGCGCGGTCGGGCTGGCGGAATGGCTCGCGGTCGAATGGGGGCCGAAGGGCGTCAGCGTAGCGGTCGTGTGTCCGCTACGGGTCGCGACGGCCATGACGGCCGATACGCCGGATTCCGGAACGGTGCGGGACGGGGTCTTGTCCGCTGACGAAGCGGCGGCCCAGATCATGGCCGGCATCGCCGACGATCGGTTCATGATCTACACCCACCCTACGGCAGGCGCCTATTGGGCGAAGAAAGCCGCCGATCCGGAACGCTGGATCAAGAGCATGGCGTCCCTGAAACAGAAACTGACCGCGGGGCGCTAAAACCATCCGCCCCTTGGCGGGGTCGCCAAGGGGCGGATAAAGGCTTTTGGATCAATCCGTTCAGGCCGTGCTCAGGCTGCCGGCCAGCTTAGCTGGCCTGGCTGGCCGCGACCTTGCGCGTCGGGCGCAGCAGGAAGGCGGGGGTGTTGTCCTCGCCGAAGGACTGCGGGCCGGGAATGTCGGCTGGATGCTCGGTCCGGAAGCCCTGGCGGCCGCGGGCCGGAGCATCGCGGCTGTCCTGGCGGTCGCTTTGCTCGCGGCGCGGGCTTGGGCGTGCGGCGCGGGCAGGTTTAGCCGCTCTGGCCGGCTTGGCCGGGGCAGGGGGCGCCGGCGGTTCGACCGGGGCCGCAGCTTCGGCTTCGACAGGCTCCGGCGCAGCTTCGGCTTCAGCGGCTTCAGGGGCCTCGACCGCTTCGGCGGTCTTGCTGGACCGGCGCTTGCCGCGTTCGCCCCGTTCGCTGCGCTCGCCGCTGCGTGCGGACCGTTCCCGACGCGGACGGCTTGGGCGCTCGTCCTCGGCGGCCTCGGTCGGCCCGGCGTCTTCGGCGGACCGGCCGCCAGCGACGTCAGAGAGCTTGAGTTCCGGAATGTCACGCTTGATCAAGCGCTCGATGCCGGCGATCGATTTCGCGTCGTCATCGGTCACGAGCGTGAACGACTTGCCCGAGCGGCCGGCGCGGCCCGTGCGGCCAATCCGATGCACGTAATCGTCCGGGTGATAGGGCACGTCGAAATTGAAGACATGGCCGACGGTCACGATATCCAGCCCGCGCGCCGCAACATCGCTGGCTATCAGGATGTCGATTTCGCCGCTCTTGAACTTGGCGAGCGTTTCGGTGCGCAGATACTGCGCCATGTCGCCATGCAGCGCCGCCGCATTGAAGCCGGACGTCACCAGCGACTTAACCAGCACGTCGATGTCCCGCTTGCGATTGCAGAAGACGATCGCGTTGACGATCTCCTCGGCCCGCATCAACTGGCGGAGCACGGTGCGCTTGTCCCGAGCCTGGCAAAAGATCTTCCGTTGTTCGACCGTTTCCGCCGGAGAGGCCGGCGGCGCGACGCTGATCGTTTTCGGGTTCATCAGGAACTGATCGGCCAGCCGCTTGATTTCCGGCGGCATGGTCGCGGAGAACAGCATGGTCTGACGCAAGGACGGCAGGCGGCTCGCAATCTTCTCGACATCGGGAATGAAGCCCATGTCCAGCATGCGGTCGGATTCGTCGATTACGAAAATCTTGACGTCGGACATCATGATCTTGCCGCGTTCGTACATGTCGATCAGGCGGCCGGGGGTGGCGATCAGCACATCGACGCCGCGTTCCAGCGTCTTCAATTGCTCGGTCATGAACTCGCCGCCGATCAGCAGCGCATGGGTGAGCTTGAGGTGCTTGCCGTATTTCTCGAAGTTCTCGGCGACCTGCGCGGCGAGTTCGCGCGTCGGCTCCAGGATCAGCGCGCGCGGCATCCGCGCCCGGCTGCGGCCGGTGGAGAGCGCTTCGATCATCGGCAGTACGAAGGAGGCCGTCTTGCCGGTGCCGGTCTGCGCGCACCCCAGGATGTCCCGGCCCATGAGGGCGACGGGAATGGCTTGAGCCTGGATTGGAGTCGGCGTTTCGTAACCCGACTCGCGGATGGCCTGCAAGATTGCGTCTGACAGGCCAAATTCATCAAAATTCATGTGTAGATTCAGGACTTTCTGTGCGGTTTGAGCGCTAGCGCGCTATCGCGTCCGCAAAACGGTTTTATCGACCGGCATCAAGTGGACGCTGTTTTAATAGGTGCGAGTTAGTGTAAAAATCCCGAAATGTCAAGGTCTCCGCCCTTGCTCAAGCTTGGTTTGGGCGATCTATGCTCAACCCCGCCTTGGCGGTCAATCGCAGCGGCGGCCGCGGCAATCGTCCCGTTCCGGGTTCCGGATCGGCAGCAATTGGCTCGCGGCGCCGGCGATGGCGTTGTGGAACCGGGCGCTTTGAATGTTCGTTTCGCCGACCGCGCCCTCAAGGTAGGAAAGCGCCCGGCCGTCCTTGCAGAAGGCCGCGAGATAATCGGGGCCAATGCCGCCGGGCGGCGGCGTATCGGCGCAGAGCGCGCGGGCGTCGCCGCGTGCGCCGAACCGCAGCGCCATGACATAGCCGGAGGCCGTCGTCCCGGCATAGGGCGTGTAGGCGACGGGCGTGCCGAAATTCGCGCCGGTCATCGCTTCGATCACCCGATCGGTCAGCGCCGTGGGTTCAATGCCCGCCGCCGGCGCGCCGAGCACGCGGACGGGCACGGGGCCGCGGCTGGCGGCATAGGCCAGGTCCGCCCGGCTGTAGCTGTCATAGCTCACATGGGAAATGCGATCGCCAGCGCAGGCGGCCGCGCCAAGCGCGCTCAGGAGGGCAATCGGGGCTTTGGGCAAACGTCCCATTGTCGCGGTCTCCGCTTTCAGGCGTTCGTCGCACACAGATGGGCCTCCGCCAGGGCGGCGGCAAGCGGTCGGCTTATTGTCCGGGCGAAGGACCGCTGATCCGCTGGGCCATCCGTTCAAGCTGGGTCTTGTCGGCAAGGTACAGCGTGCGGCCCTTGCGGCGGATCAATCCGCCTGCCGCCAATTGCGCGAACACCCGGGCGACGGTTTCGCGCGTCGTGGACGCGCGGGCGGCGAACTCGCGCTGCGGCGGCGCCGGGTAGATCAGCCAGGAGTCCTTGGTGATCGGGTCGGGCTTCGCCGCGCGGCATAGTTCGACGATGACGCGCTGCATGGCCCCCAGCGTCGCCAGGTCCATGATGCGCTCGTCGCAGATGCGAATGATCGAGGCCATCCGGCGCAGCACCTTGGATGCAATTTCCGGCCGCGACGCGATCAGTTCCAGGAAGACGCTGGCCGGCAGCGTCGCGATAGTGGTATTCCCGGCCGACAGGACCGAGGCAGAGCGCGGCTCCCCGTCGATCGCCGACAATTCGCCGAAATAGTCCCCCATCCCGAGCGATCCGTAAGCGACCGGGCGGCCGGACAAGGAGTAGTTGATGACGTCGACCGAACCTTCGACAATCAACGAAAGATCGCGATTGTCGGAATTCCGCGCAAGAATTTCGTCGCCTTTGCCAAACCGACGCCATTGGCAGCGGCTTTCAAGCGCGTTGCGCTCCTCGGCGTTCAAGGTCTCCAGCAATTTGATGCCGTTCAATCGTCCCATTGCAAGCGCCATTTCCTTCCAACTGACGCGCGCCGCCCAGCACCGCCCCCTGGGACTGGTTTTAACATGGATTGTACTTTTCTGCGCCCCCCTTTTCTTGGCTTCCCTCCCTGCCGCCGCCGCGACGGAGGAGTCCGTGCTTGGCGCGGGCGATCTGGTGCTGCGGGTCAATCGGGAAGTCGGCGGCCATTGCTCCGGCTTCGCGCTCGACGCGACGACGGTCGCGACCGCCGCGCACTGCCTCTGGCTCGAACGCCCACGGGCCTGGATTCGGCCGACATCCCTGCATGTGCTCCTCGGCTATGACCGCGGGGATTATGTCCAGCACATCCGGGTGACGGCCTATCGCATCGCGGCCGCATACCGCGCCGATCGCGGGCCGGGACAGGCGAGCGACTGGGCGCTGTTGACTCTCGACCGGCCGCTCCTGGGCGCCGTGCCGACGCTGGCGCCGGTTCCGGCGCTGCGGGGGGCGGCGTATGCGGTCGGCGGGTTCGGCGCCAGGCGCGCCCATCGCGCGGCCTGGGCGGTAAATTGCCGGGCGACGCGGGTCGGACCCGATCGCTTCGCCCATTCCTGCCCCCTGGCGGCGGGGTTTTCAGGCGGTCCCGTCGTCGGGCGGCGGGACGGCGCCAGCATGATCTTCGGCCTGCATATCGCGAGCGACAAGACCCAGGGACTGGCCATCCCGGCCGCCGCGATCGGCCAGGGCGAGATGCGACAACCCTACTGACGCGCGCCGCCCGAGCCTGCCATACTGGCTGGAACCCGCGCTTGGAGCGCCGGTTCTGCTTTCGGAAGGTCTCGCCTATGAATATCGCCAGCTTGCTCGCCCGCGCCGCCCTGTCCCGTCCGGACAACATCGCGCTGATGACCGGATTGAAGCCCCATGCGACCTACCGCGCGTTCGCGGCCAGGTCCGGCGCGATCGCCCGCTGGCTGACCGAAACCGCCGGCCTGCGCCCCGGCGACCGGGCCGGGTTCGCCATGACCAACACCGTCGCGTTCGAGGAAATTTTGTTCGGCTGCTGGATCGCCGGGCTGACGGCGGTGCCGATCAACGCGAAGCTGCATCCGAAGGAGTTTGCCTACATCCTGGAGAATTCGGGCGCGCGCATCTGCTTCGCGACCGACGATCTGGCGGACGCGCTCGCCGGCGTCATGGACGATCTGCCGGATTGCGAGCGGCTGATCCTCGCGTCGGGCGCCGACTACAAGGCGATGCTGGCCGCGGAGCCCTTGCCCATGGTCGCCCGCGCCCAGGACGATCCGGCGTGGCTGTTTTATACCTCCGGAACGACCGGGCGGCCGAAGGGGGCGATCCTCACCAACCGCAACCTGATGGGCTGCACGCTCGCTTATCTGGCCGATGTCAATCCGGTCGCGGCAGGCGACCATTGGCTGCACGGCGCGCCGATGTCCCATGGCGGCGGCCTCTACGGGTTGCCGTTCGTCGCCGCGGCTGCCCGGCAGGTCGTGCCCGAAAGCGGCAAGTTCGATCCGCCGGAATTGTTCGACATGCTCCCCAGCCTGCCGGGCGCGTCGATGTTTGCGGCCCCGACCATGGTCAAGCGCCTGGTCGAGCATCCGGCCCGCGCCCATGCCGATACGTCGAACTGGAAAACCATCGTCTATGGCGGCGGTCCGATGTATGTGGAGGATTGCAAGGCGGCCCAGGCGGCCTTTGGGGACGTGTTTGTGCAGATTTACGGTCAGGGCGAATGCCCGATGACCATCACCTGCCTGCCGCGCGGCGATATCGCGGCGAAGGATCATCCGCGATACGAGGAGAGGATCGCGTCCGCCGGTCGTCCGTTCATCAATGTCGAGGTCATGGTGGCCGATGCGAACGACGAACCGGTCGCCGTCGGCGAGTTGGGCGAAATCTGCGCCCGCAGCGATGTCGTGATGGCCGGTTACTGGGGCAATCCCGAAGCGACGGCGGCGACGCTGCGCAATGGCTGGCTGCACACCGGCGACGTGGGATTCCTGGACGCGGACGGCTACCTGACGCTGCGCGATCGCTCCAAGGACCTGATCATCTCCGGCGGCACAAACATCTATCCGCGCGAGGTCGAGGAAGCGCTGCTGACCCATCCAGGCGTCGCCGAGGTTTCGGTAATCGGCGAGCCGGACGAGGAGTGGGGCGAGAACGTGCTGGCCTTTGTCGTGGCGCGGACCGGCAGCGGCGTCGATCAGGCGGCGCTCGACGCCCATTGCCGCGCGCTGATCGCCGGCTTCAAGCGCCCGAAGCGCTATCGCTTTGTCGAGAGCCTGCCGAAAAACAATTACGGCAAGATTCTCAAGACCGATCTCCGCGCCTTGCTGCAAACGGAGACCGGTTGAGAGCAGCGCTTATTTCGTCGCCGTGACCATGATTTCGACCAGAATTTCCGGCCGCGCCAGGTCAGCCCTGACGCAAGCCCGGACCGGCGGATTGGCCGGGTCGACCCAGGCGTTCCAGACCTGATTCATCGCCTTGAAGTTCGCCATGTCCGTAATCCAGAGCTGCGCGGTCAGCAGCTTCGACTTGCTCGTGCCGCCCTTGGCGAGATAGCCGTCGATCTTGTCCAGAATCTGCTGGGTCTGGCCGCTGATATCCTGGGAGGTGTCGCTCGCCGTCAGGCCGCAGACATAGACCATGTCGCCGTTGACGACGCAGCGGCTCATGCGGGGGCCGGGGCCTTCGGTAATCTCGAATCTCTGAATGGTCATGGGACTGGCTCCTGCTTCTGAAAAAACTAGTTAGCAGACTACAGCAGGCCATGGATCGATAAAGCGGCGCAAGTGCCGGGGCGCAGCGTCCATTGGCTGGAGTTTCAAACCCGTCTGCTGTATTGCGGGCAAAATTTCAGGAGCATCTGCGACAATGAAACGATTGTTCGGCCTTGCGCTCACGGCGCTCGCCCTTTGGTCTGCGCCCGTGGGCGCCCAGGCTTTCAAGCCAGGCGATCCGACCTTGATCCCGCAGGCGGAAGCTGCGTTGCGAGAGATCGGGATCATGACCGCGGACTTCAAATTCCAGAACGTCGCCCAGATCAACACCGGCCGGCTGTTCGTCGATCGGGTCGGCGGCCGCCTGCGGATGGAGTTCGATCCCCCCTTGAGCCATCTTCTGGTCGCGAACGGCAGCCGCGTCGATTTTATCGGCGGCGACGGGACGATCGTGAACGCCGGGACGCAGTCCACGCCTTTGAAATTGATCTTCGGCAAGGACGCCAGCCTTTCGGGCGACGCCGAGGTGCTGGAGATCGCGGTGAAGGGCGCCAACGCCTATTTCGCCGTCGGCGACCGCACGAACCCCGATCAGGGCAAGGTCATCCTGCATTTCGAGCGAACGAAGCCGATCTGGACCCTGCACGGCTGGGGCTTCATCGATCCCGAAGGCCGCTACACGAAGACCGTGCTGAGCAATCGGGCGTTCGATGTCGATCTCGACGAGAACCTGTTCGTGGTCGATCGCTAGCGGCGCGAGCATAGGTGTGCCGGCCATGTTCTTGTGCGCCTCAGTGCTCGCGCAACTTCAGTCGCACAAATTCGGCGTGCGAATTTACATTACTAAAAGCACATAAATTATTGAAAAAAATCGTGATTTCTTGAGCCGCTTTGTGTCAATAGCAAATGCAGCGTTTCCTGATTGATGTGCAAATATCACTTGAAGCCTTGATATCCCCTAGGATAACGTTTGGGCATCTCGGTGGATAGGGTGGGCAGTCGTCTGTCGTATCCGATTGGCTCAACTGCACGGCCAAATAGCATTATGTCGCTTATTTCGTAC
>CALAHN010000020.1 GCA_937891825.1 uncultured Alphaproteobacteria bacterium | reverse complement strand
GCAGATTAATCGCCCGACGCTCTAGATCAAACCAACCTTAGGCGTTTCCGCCTAAGACTGGTTCGATCTAAACCGATCCAGGCGTCAGCGCGCCGCCAGGAACTTGATCGCCGCGTCGACGCCGCCGGGTCCGTGGGGGATGATCAGCCGCTGCAAGGTCGCCTCGATCGCGGCGAGCGTGCCCCAGACCATGGGCTCGTTCAGGTCGCCCAGATGGCCGATCCGGAAAACCTTGCCGCCAAGCTGCAGCAGGCCGCCGCCCAGCAGGACGTTGAAATCGTCCCGGCAGGCAAAGCGGAACGTGTCGGAATTGACCGGACCCGTCATCTCGACGGCGGTGACCGAGTTTGAGCGCCGGGCCGGGTTCTTCACATAAAAATCGATGGCGCCGCCCTTCGCCCATGCGGCCACCGCCTGGCGCACGCCTTCGGCAAGGCGCGCGTGACGAGCGAACACGCCGTCCAGGGTCTCTTCCTCCAGGAAGTCGATCGCTTCCTTCAGGCCATAGAAGAAGTGCGCCGGCGCGGTCCCGGGGTTCCGCATGTGAATCGGCGCCTGCATCGAGCGCCGGACATCCCAGTAGCGCCGCGGCGTGGTCGCCTTCTCGGCGCGGTGAATGGCCTTCGGGCTGACGCCCAGCATGCCGAGGCCGGCGTGCTGCATCAGGCCTTTCTGTGAGCCGCCGACGACGACATCGCAGCCCCATTCGTCCATCCGGAAGTCCATGGAGCCAAGCGAGGAGATCGTGTCGACCATCAGAAGCGCCGGGTGGCCGGCCGCATCGATGGCTTTTCGGATCGCGGCGACATCATTGGTCAGTCCGGTCGAGGTTTCGTTGTGGACGACGCCGATGCCCTGGATTTCATGGGCTTTATCGGCTTTCAATCGCTCTTCCAACTGGTCCGGGTCGATGCCCATGCGCCAGTCGCCCTGCAGATATTCCGCATCCAGCCCGAAAAGGCCCGCCATCTCCTTCCACCATTCCGAGAAGGCGCCGGTTTCGCAGATCAGCACCTTGTCGCCGGGGGAATAGAAATTGGCGATCGCGGCCTCCCAGGCGCCATGCCCGGTCGACGCCCAGATGAAGATGTCATGCTCAGTCTTGTAGATGCGGCGCAGGCCGAACTGAACTTCCTTTGCGACCTCGGCGAATTCGGGCGTCGTGAAATCCATCGGCGACCGGTCAAGCGCGCGCAGGATGCGTTGCGGCACGTTCGTCGGGCCGGGGATGGCAAGGAACTGGCGGCCGCGAGCTATTGGCATGGGGGTCTTCCTTGTTCGGCTGGGTCGGGAGATGGGTTAGGCATAGGTGTTGAATAGGAGCGCGGGGCGCGGGGTCAACCGGGCGCGAACTCGCGTTCCATCCGTTTGCGGTAGGATGTCGCAAAATCGTCGGAAATCGTCGCGACATCGCTCCAGGACACCGGCGCGCCGGCAGGGATCGCCCGCTTCAGGGTCAGGCCATGGGCGAGGCCGATCGGCAGGCCGCCGAGGGCCAGGGACGCCTTGGCCGGCATCAGTTTGCCCCAGACCGTATATCCGCCCTCGCCGTCGAGCTTGACGCCGGCGGCCAGGTCCGTTTTCGCGACCGCGACGACGTCGGCGCGCCAGGCTTCCGCGACGCCTGTCGGCTCCTTCCGCAAGGCGGCGCTCGCGACGGTCAGCCCAAGCTCCAGCCCGATCAGATGCGCCGGGCGCCACATGGCGGAGTAATTGCCGCTGGCGTCGGTGACGATGCCGTATTCCTTGAAGCAGGTTCGCGCATAGTCGGTGTCGCCCGCAAAGGTGACATAGACGCCCCAGCGCAGGTTGGCCTCGATCGGATCGCCGTTGCGGCGCTCGCTGGCGACGACCTCGACCATGCCGCGCCCCTCGAGAAGCCCGCCGTCGGCTTTCGGCTTCAGGCCGTCCGGCAGTTCGGGGATCGCGAGGTCTGGGAAGGCGAGGCCGTCCGCCGGGGCGTTCAGGCTGCAGGCGTTCGCGACCGCCGCCATTTCCAGGGCAGACTTGGTGCCATCGAGGAAGGAGTTGAACATCTGGGCGTTCAGATGATTCTGCCGGGCATGCAGGGCGTCGATGCCATAATGATCCCAGACGGTCGCCGGCGTCGATTGATGCAGATAGGGCTGGTAGCGGGTGCCCTTGCCCGCGGCGATAACCTCAAACCCGGCGGTGCGGGCCCAATCGACGAGTTCGACGATCAACGCCGGCTGGTCGCCATAGGCGAGGCTGTAGACGACGCCCGCCGCCGCGGCTTCCCGCGCCAGCAAGGGACCGGCGAGCGCGTCAGCCTCGACATTGACCATCGCCACATGCGCGCCAGCTTGAAAAGCCGCGAGCGCATGGCGGATGCCGACGGCGGGATTGCCGGTCGCTTCGACGATGACGTCGACGCCGGCAGCGATAAGCGCGGCGGAATCTGCCGTCACATGGGTCGCGCCGGTCCTGCGGGCGGCGTCGAAACTGGCCGCGCCGTACTGCTCCGGCGTCCAGTGCGTGCGGTCGAGCGCGGCCCTGGCGCGCTCCACATCCAGATCGGCGACCCCCAGAACATGTACGCCAGGGGTGCGGATCGCCTGGGCCAGGTACATTGAGCCAAACTTGCCGGCGCCGATGACGCCGACGCGGATTGGATCGCCTGCCGCAGCGCGCGCCCGGAGCATTCGGGAAAGGTTCATGTCCGTAAACTCGCTTCTTTCGCGAAGGGGCGCCGGCAGAGCCGAAGATGGATTGGGCGACATAAAGACCAATTTCAGCGGGATTGCCAACTGCATTTCTGGGGTCATGCCCGCATCCTGCCGCATGCAGCGGACCGTGAGGGCCAGGCGGCAGATTTCGCAAGTGCAGCATTGGTGTCTACTCGCGATCGTCAAAATAAGCATGAGTAGCGTCAGCGAAAATGCGGTCGACGATTGGCGTTCGTCAGGCAGCGCTTTACCGATTCTTGATTTCCGTCTAGCGTCTGTTCAGTCGCTCCGCTTGACGGCGACGCAATTGAGGGCGTCGGCAACTGAAAATGGCGCCCCGTGGAACAGGGGAGATAGCCTATGACTCGCAGCAGAATTCTGGCGGCCGGACTTGCGCTTGGCATGACGGTCGGATTGGCGGCCACGACGTCCGCGGGCGAGGTCGTGCTGCCGAAGAGTTTGTCCTGGACAGCCTATGGGACGACGTCTTCCGGGTATGCCCAGTCGATCGGCCTCGGCAATATGTTGAAGAAGAACTACGGCACGGAACTGCGCGTCATTCCTGGCAAGAACGATGTGTCGCGGATGTTGCCGCTGCGCGCCGGACAGGCGGAAATCTGCGCCTGCGGCATCGCGGCTTACTTCGGTCAGGAAGGCGTCCTGATGTTCGCGAACAAGTCCTGGGGACCCGTTCGCATGTTCAATCTGTTCAATAATCTTGGGCGGAACGGCACGGGCCTCGTGTTCGCGGGCGACGCAGGCATCAAGACGGCGGCAGATCTGAAGGGCAAGCGGGTGACCTGGGTCAAGGGTTCGCCGGCGCTCAATCTGAACGCGACGGCGGTCCTGGCCTTCGGCGGCCTGGGTTGGGACGACGTTGAGAAGATCGAGGTGCCCGGCTGGGGCCAGTCGATGCAGGCGATCCTGGATGGGCAGGCGGATGCGGCCTTCGGCAGCACGATTTCGAGCATCTATGCCCAGATCGTCGCAAGCCCGCGCGGCATCTTTCATCCAACGTTCCCCCACGGCGATACGGAAGGCTGGAAGCGTGTTCATGAAGTCGCGCCCTACTGGAACAAGCTCATGGTCGCCAATGCCGTCGGCGGCGAAAACAACGTGACCGGCAAGCTGCCCTATGAAGGCGCCGGATACGCCTATCCGATCTTTGTCGCCCTCGATAACCTTGCTGTCGAAACAGCCTACGGCCTGACGAAAGCTGTCATGACCAAGTATGAGGACTTCAAGGATTCCGGTCCCGGCATGGACGGCTATCAAACGGATAACCAGTCGCTGAGCTGGGTCTTCCCGTATCATCCCGGCTCGATCGCCTACTTCAAGGAAGCGGGCAAGTGGACGGCTGACGATCAGGCGCATACTGACGCCCTGCTGAAGCGCCAGGACGTGCTGGCGATCGCCTGGACGGCGTTCATGGCCGGCAATCCGGACGAGCAGACCTTCGAGGTCGATTGGCTCGCCGCGCGCGCGGCGGCCCTTGAAGCCAACTCGATGTCGGCGCCATTCCGCAATCCGATGTAACGCGCGCCTTCGCTAAGTGGTTTGCTGTCCTGGGCCAGGGGAGGCCGTGCGGCGCCCTGGCCCTGGATATCGCCCCGACGCATCGGTCCTTCCTGAGAACTCGACTGCGACTGTCGTCAATTCGGTCTGTGTCGTCGAGTGAGGGGTTTACCTTGTTCGGCTTCGCCCATAGGCTTCGCTATCGGGTCTGGTTCATCCAGCACCGGCAATCGCACTAAAAACACGTCCACTCTCTCAGGGAGAATACATTGACGATCCGAAAGACACTTACCGCCGCTGCCGTCGCGCTTGGCGCAGCGGCATTCGCCGCATCGGCAGGCGCCGCCGAAGTCAAACTGCCGTCAGCCTTGTCCTGGACGGCATACGGGACGACGTCGTCCGGCTATGCCCAGTCCATCGGTCTCGGCAACATGCTGAAGAAGCACTACGGCACAGAGCTTCGGGTGATCCCGGGCAAGAACGACGTTTCGCGGATGCTGCCGCTCCGGGTGAAACAAGCTGAAATCTGCGCCTGTGGCGCTGCCGCCTATTTCGGCCAGGAAGGCGTTCTGATGTTCGCCAACAAGTCTTGGGGCCCGACGCGGCTGTTCAACCTCTTCAATAACATTGGCCAGAACGGACAGGGCCTCGTTTTCGCAGGCGACGCGGGCATCAAGCAATTGTCCGACCTCAAGGGCAAGCGCGTGACCTGGGTCAAGGGTTCGCCCGCGCTGAACCTGAACGCCACCGCGACCCTGGCGTTCGCCGGATTGACCTGGGACGATGTCGTCAAGATCGAAGTTCCCGGTTGGGGCCAATCGATGCAGGCGATCCTCGACGGTCAGGCCGATGCTGCCCATGGCTCGACGATCTCAAGCATCTATGCCCAGATCGACTCCAGCCCGCGCGGCATCCTGCATCCCACATATCCCCATGCGGATACGGAAGCCTGGAAGCGCGCCCATGACGTCATGCCGTTCTGGACGCCGATGATGGTCTCCAAGGCGGTCGGCGGCGAGAAGAACCTGTCGGGCGAATTCCCCTACCAGGGCTCCGGCTATCCCTACCCGATCTTCGTCAGCCTCGATAACCTGGACGCGGATACGGCCTATGGTCTGACCAAGGCGGTTATGGAGAACTACGAGACGTTCAAGGAATCCGGTCCGGGCATGGATGGCTACCAGATGGCGAACCAGGACTTCAACTGGGTGTTCCCGTACCATCCCGGCTCGATCGCCTACTACAAGGAAGTCGGCAAGTGGACGGCCGAGAATCAGGCCAATACGGACGCCGTCCTCGCTCGCCAGGACCTTCTGGCGGATGCTTGGAAGGAGTTCATGTCGATCGACCGCAATGACGATACGTTCGAAGCTGAATGGCTCGCAGTGCGGGCGGCAAAGCTGGAGGCCGCCGGCCTCAACGTGCCGTTCCGCAACCCGATGTAACTGCCATCGGCGGGGAGACGGCGGCCATCCAACCAAGGCCGCCGTCTTCCAGGCCGGGCAGCCGCTCGGCGACAATCAAAACTTTATAAAATAACAATATTCGTCGTCTTGGACTTGCGTAAAGAACAAGCCAGAGACATGCGGGGAAGCCTCCAATGAACACGTCGGAGCCCAAGGGCGCGGTTACAGCCGAAGAAGCGGTGGACAAGGCCGAAGTCAGCATCAGCCGCCATCGCCACCTTTCGAGATTCTGGTGGATGTGGCTGTTATGCGCATCGATCGGCTCAGTGCTGGTTTCGATTTATGTGATTTTTGGCGTCGGCAACCGGATCGGGACCTATGTTCCGCTGGAGACCGAATATTTTTACCTGATGCTCGGCATGTTGTTGCCGCTGGTCTTCCTGCTCTTTCCGTTTAAGTCCATCGCGCCCGGCTCGATCGAGAGCGGCGACGTGCCCTGGTACGATGTGGCGCTGGCGGGACTGACAGTCGCCCTGTCTGTCTACTTCATCATGCATGGCAATGAGATTTTGCAGGATGGCTGGGAATTCCTGCCGCCTGTGCCAGCGAATTATTGCGCCTTCGTCATGTGGGCGGTCGTGCTGGAAGCGACCCGACGGACCGGCGGCATGGCTATTTTCCTGATCTGCGTGGTCTTCTCGGTCTATCCGATTTACGCCGACATCGCGCCGGGCATTCTGCAAGGCCAGGCCGTAAGCTGGGAGCTTGCCGGCGCGTTTTACATCTACGGCACGGAATCTGTGCTCGGCATTCCGATGCGGGCGTTTGCGAACCTGGTCGTCGGATTTCTGGTGTTTGGCGTCGCTCTGCAATATACGGGCGGCGGCGCGTTTTTCCTCAATCTGGCGTTTGCACTGCTCGGCAAGTTCCGGGGCGGTCCTGCAAAGGTCGCGATCTTCGCATCCGGCCTGATGGGATCGATGAGCGGCTCTGTCATCACGAACGTCCTGACGACCGGCGTCATGACGATCCCGGCGATGAAGCGGGTCGGCTTCCGGGGCACATACGCGGGCGGCGTGGAAGCCTGCGCCTCCACGGGCGGCGTGCTGATGCCCCCGGTGATGGGCGCGACGGCCTTCGTCATGGCCACCTTCCTTGAAGTATCTTACGCGGAGATCGTCATTGCGGCGATTTTCCCGTCGCTGCTCTACTACTTCGGTCTGTTCATGCAGATCGACGCCTACTCCGCGCGCTATGGCATGAAAGGCCTGCCGTTGATCGAGCTGCCGAAGGCCTGGGACGTTATCAAGGACGGTTGGTACTTCGTCTTCGTGCTGGTGATGCTGGTGGTCATGCTGCTGCACATGCAGCGTGAAGCGCAGGCGCCCTATTACGCGACTGCGACCTTGCTGATCATCAATCAGATTTCGGCGAAACATCGTTGGGGCCGGGCGCGTTTCCTGGAATTCCTGATGGGCGTCGGCCGTCTGTTCACGGAATTGGCAGGCATATTGGCGGGCGTCGGCCTGATCATCGGCGCGCTGATGTTAAGCGGCAAGATCGGCAGCCTCGCCTACGATCTCGTGGCCCTCGCCGGCGAAAACGTCTTCCTGCTGCTGCTGATGGGCGCGGCGACCAGCTTCGTCCTTGGCATCGGCATGACGGTGACGGCCGCATATCTGTTCCTGGCGGTCACCGTCGGGCCGGCATTGATCCATAGCGGTCTCGACAAGATCGCGGTGCATCTCTTCCTGCTGTACTGGGGCATGATCTCATTCATCACGCCGCCAGTCGCCATCGGCGCCTTCGCCGCAGCGACCGTCGCCCAGTCCAACCCGATGAAGACCGGGCTGGAGGCGATGCGCCTTGGCAGCATCATCTATTTCGTGCCGTTCTTCTTCGTCCTGAACCCCGCGCTCATCGGTCGGGGGGAGCCGCTCGATGTGATCGTCACCTTCGGCGCGGCCGTGATCGGCGTCGTGCTGGTCGCGGGGGCGCTCCAGGGGTATCTCGTCGGCGTCGGCCGGATGACGGCCTATGGGCCGATGGGGTGGATCAGCCGATTGCTGCTGCTGGCGTCGGGCATCCTGATGATGCTGCCGGGCGGCGATCTTGTCGGATACGAGCATTCGACCTTGAACCTGATCGCAGTCGCCGTCGGGGTACCGGCGATCGTCATGACCTGGTATGGCAGGCGGCAGTCGTCCAGGGTCGAGCGAGGCTAGGCGCATGGTCGGCGAGGTATGGCGGATCGGCGATATCAAGATCACCCGCATCGTCGAGATCGAAGCGACGGGCGGCATGACGCGGATCATCCCTGACGCGACCCGGGAACGGGTTATGGGGATACGATGGCTCATGCCGCATTTCGCGGACGGCGAGGGCCGGATGCGGGGCGCGATCCATGCGCTGCTCGTTGAAACCCCGGACCTCGCGATTGTCGTCGATACCTGCGTCGGGAATGACAAGCAGCGCGCCGTGCCGGCGTGGAACATGCTCCAGACGGCGTTCCTGGACGATCTGGCGGCGGCCGGCTGCGCCCGTGAGGATGTGGACCGGGTGTTCTGCACCCATCTCCACATCGACCATGTCGGCTGGAACACGATGTGGGTCGACGGCAAGTGGGTCCCGACCTTCCCGAACGCCCGCTATCTGATGGGCGCGAAGGAGTTCGAATACTGGCGGGATAACGCGAGGGACGGTCAGGCGGATGTCATGGCCGACTCGGTGCTGCCGATCCACGCGGCCGGGCTGGCGGACCTGATCGAGCAGGACGCCGAAATCTGCCCTGGCGTGACCTTGATCCCGTCGCCCGGCCACACGCCGGGCCATGCCAGCGTCTTCCTGGAGAGCGCGGGCGAAAGCGCCCTGATCACAGGCGATTTTCTGCATCACCCCGTGCAGATGGCGCATCCGGAGTGGAGTTCCGCGCCGGACGTCGACCGGCCGCAGGCGATCGCGACCCGGAAAAGCATGTACAATCGCTTCGCGGACGGACCGACGCTGATCATCGGCACGCACTTCGCGACGCCGACGGCCGGTTTCCTGAAACGCGACGGCGACGCCTGGCGGCTGGACGTTTAGGCAGGTTCCTGGGATTTCTGGCGGATCGACCGAACACTCAGCGCGGGCGCGCTGGATTAATACAATGTTCATTTGCAATCGCCTTGCTTTTTCAGCGTTTTTAATGCTTTATTCATTTGTCGTGTTTGGGTGGTGGGCGCCGTCCGAACGGGGGCGCGACGACAGCGCTCCTGTTCTTCAGGTGGATTTTTAGCCTATGGCTCCGTTCGATCTAGCGACCCTTAATGGCGTCAATGGATTTCGCATTGACGGCCTCGACCGCTATGACTACTCGGGCTTTTCCGTCAGCAATGCGGGCGACATCAACGGCGACGGGTTCGATGATCTGATTGTCGGCGCGGCCGACTCCGACACATTCCTGACGACCGGGCTGGCCTATGTAGTCTTCGGGCGCGCATCGGGCTTCGACGCGACCGTGGATCTGGCGGCGCTCGACGGGACGGACGGCTTCCGTCTGAACGGCCTCCAGGCAAGCGATAATGCGGCCGCGACAGTCAGCGGCGCTGGCGATATCAATGGCGACGGCTTCGCCGATCTGATCATTGGCAAGGCGGGCGCCGATCCGGCGAGCGGCGCCGACGCCGGCCAAAGCTTCGTGGTTTTCGGCAAGGCCGCCCCGTTCGGCGCCGCTGTTGAGCTCAGCGATTTGGACGGCGCTGATGGGTTTCGGCTTGACGGCCTCGCGTCCTCTGACCGGAGCGGCCAGTCGGTCAGCGCTGCGGGCGATATCAACGGCGACGGGCTCGCGGACTTCATTATTGGCGCTTACCGGGGATATGGCGCCAATGGCGCCGATTCCGGCGAAAGTTATGTCGTTTTTGGCCAAGTCGGCGGGTTTGGGGCCACCTTCGACCTGGCGGCGCTGGATGGCGGCGACGGTTTCCGGCTGTTCGGCGCGGCCGCGAGCGACAATTTCGGATATTCCGTCAGCGTCGCGGGCGATTTCAATGGCGACGGGTTCGACGACCTGATCGTCGGCGCGCCGGGCGCTTCCGGCGGCTATGGCGCCGCGTTCGTGGTCTTCGGCAAGGCGGCAGGGTTCGCCAGCACGTTCAACGTTTACGGACTGGCCAGCAGCGAAGGCTTCCGCATCAATGGCTCCGGGACCGAGCGGTATACCGGTCGATCAGTCAGCAGCGTCGGCGACATCAACGGCGACGGCTTCGACGACGTTATCGTCGGCGCGCCAAGCGCCTTTGGGTATGCCGGCGCCGGTTTCATCATTTTTGGGCGGGCGGCGCCTGTCCTGGCCGCGATCGATTTTGCGAGCCTTGATGGGACCAATGGTTTCGCCCTTAGCGGGACCGATAGCGGCGACACCACCGGTTATTCAGTCAGCGGCGCCGGAGATTTCAACGGCGACGGCGTCGATGACATCATTCTGGCGAGCTATAACGCCGATGGCGTGACGGGCGAGACCTATATCGTCTTCGGGTCGACTGCCGGTTTTGGCGTGAGCTTGGCGCTCAGTTCGCTGGACGGCACGAACGGCATTCTCATTCCCGGCCTCGACACTAACGACTCCAGCGGCCGCTCGGTCAGCGCCGCCGGCGACGTCAACGGCGACGGCTTCGACGATGTCATCATCGGCGCCCCCGGCGCCGACCTCGCTTATTCAGCGACGGGCGAAAGCTATGTGCTGTTTGGCGCCAGCACCGGCGCCGTCACCGCCCAGGGCACGGCTGGTGCCGATGCGCTGACCGGGGCCGCGGGCGTCGATATCATGATCGGCGGCCAGGGCGCGGACGTGCTCGTCGGCGGCGGCGGCGCCGACGTCCTGCGCGGCGGATCGGGCGCGGATATCCTGGATGTGGCGGACGCGACGTTCGCCCGGATCGATGGCGGGTCGGGCATTGACACGCTGCGCGTCTCCGGCGCCGCGACCGCGCTTGATTTCACGGGCGCCGGCGGCGCGAACGTCACGGGCGTCGAAGCGATCGATTTCACCGGCGCCGGCGCATCGATTACGCTTGATCTGACCAGCGTCCTGGCGCTTTCCGAGACGTCGAACACGCTCACGATTTCGGGCGACGCGACCAATTCCCTGACGCTGACCGACAACGGCTGGTCGTTGCAGCTTAGCGACGGCGGCAACAACCGCCTAGTGAACGGCCAAGCATCGATCCTTGTCGACAGCGACATCGTCGTCACGGCGACCTTCGCCAATCTGCAGCCGACGCAGTCGGTGGCGGCGCTGGACGGCAGCGACGGATTTGTGCTGAACGGCGTCATCGATGACGCGAACACCGGTTTCGCGGTCAGCGACATCGGCGATTTCAATGGCGACGGCTTCGCCGACTTCCTGGTCGGCGCGCCGGGCGCGAATGGCTATGGCGGCAGTTCGGGCGAAAGCTATGTCGTCTTCGGCGCCGCTGGCGGCTTTTCGGCGGCGCTCTCCGTCCTGGATCTCGACGGGTCGAACGGCTTCCGTCTGGACGGCGTCGAGGCGAATGAACTGAGCGGCCGCTCGGTCAGCGGCGCGGGCGACTTCAACGGCGACGGTTTCGCCGACCTTTTGGTCGGCCAGCCTGCCGCCGGGGGCGGCGTCGGCGCCAGCTTTGTCCTGTTCGGCGCGGCCGCAGGTATTGGCGCGGCGTCGATCGCCACGGGCGATCTGGATGGGACAGACGGGTTTGTTCTGACTGGCGTCGATGGCGGCGATCAAGCCGGCTTGTCGGTCAGCGATGCCGGCGACGTCAATGGCGATGGGTTCGGGGATATCCTGATCGGCGCGCCCAATGGCGATGGCTTGGCCGGCGCCGAAACTGGCGAAACCTACGTCGTTTTTGGGTTAGCCGCCGGGTTCGGGGCGACCGTCAATCTGTCCACGCTCACCGGCGCGAACGGCTTCCGGATCGACGGTCGGGTCAACTACGACATTAGCGGCTATTCGGTCAGCAGCGCGGGCGATATCAACGGCGACGGCATTTCGGATATTCTGATCGGCGCTTACGCTGCGAATTCCAACTATGGCGAAGCCTATGTCGTCTTCGGGAGCACTGCCGGGTTTGCCGCGACCATCAATCTGAACGGGTTGACCGGCGCCAACGGTTTCACGCTGGCCTATTCGGCGGCGCCCTACAGCGGCTCGAATTTCGCCAGGTCCGTCAGCAATATCGGCGACATTAATGGGGACGGCATCGACGACATCGCGCTGGGCGCGCCGACGACATATGCCAGCGCTGGAAAAACATTCATCTTGTTCGGCACGGATGCGGGGTTCGCGGCTTCCGTAGATGTGTCCGCGCTGGATGGCGCCGATGGGTTCATAGTCAATGGCGTCGATATCGGTGAAAACAACGGCGCCTCTGTCAGCGGCGCAGGGGATATTAACGGCGACGGGTTCGATGACTTTATCGTCGGCGCCTATCGCGCAAACAACAGCGCAGGCGGCCTGAATGTCGGCGAAAGTTATGTCGTTTTCGGCAGCGGCGCTGGATTTGCCGCAACATTCGAACTCTCGTCTATCGATGGGACCAATGGATTCCGCATCGATGGCCTCGGCATCAACGACTACAGCGGAAAGCCGGTCAGCGGCGCCGGCGATATCAATGGCGACGGGTTCGACGATATCCTTGTCGGCGCGTACCGCGCGGATGTTGCAGGCCTTCCCGACGCCGGCGAAACCTATGTCATCTTCGGCTTCAACAGCGGCGCGGTAACGGCCGAGGGCACGAATGCGGCCGACACGTTGACGGGCTCCGGCGCGGTCGATGTTATCGTCGGCGGCCAGGGCGATGACGTGCTCGTCGGGGCTGGCGGCGCGGATGCGCTGCGCGGCGGCGAAGGCGACGATATCCTGGACGTGGCGGATGTGGGCTTCCAGCGCGTCGTCGGCGGCTTCGGCACGGATACGCTCCGCCTGTCCGGCGCGAGCCTGACGTTAGATTTCACGGCGTCCGGCAGCCAGAACGTGTCGGAAATCGAGGCGATCGACCTTGCGGGCGCGGGCGCCGCAGTCACGCTCGATGCGCTTTCCGTTCTCGGGCTTTCCGGCACGACGAACAGCGTGCGCGTCACCGGCGGCGCCACGACATCCCTGACGCTTGCCGATGCCGGCTGGACGATCGCCGACTTCACCGACACCACCGTCACCGTCCGGAACGGCCAGGCGGAAGCGGTGGTCGACCGGGCGATCGCGCTAACGGGCGCCGCCGTGACGTCGATCGATCTGACGACGCTGGACGGGTCGGACGGCTACCGTCTGCAAGGCTTCGATTCGGGCGATCAGTCGGGCCACGCGGTCGCGAATCTTCGAGACGTCAATGGCGATGGCTTCGACGATTTTGTCGTCACCGCACCTTTGGCTCCCAGTACGCCAGGCAATCGCGGCGGAGAATCCTTTGTCGTTTTTGGCAGCGCCGATGGGTTGGCGACGCCGTTCAGCCTGGCCGACCTGGACGGATCGAACGGATTCCGCATCGACGGCGACACGAACAGCGCCCAAAGCGGCTTTACCGCCGCCAGCGGCGATATCAATGGCGATGGGCTTGGCGACATTATTCTGGGCGCGTCTTACAGTAGCGAAGCCTATGTCATCTTCGGGTCGCAAGCTGCATTTGCCGCGTCGATCAGCACCCTGGATCTAGATGGAACGAATGGGCTCCAGATCGAAGGCCCTCCTGAACCGAGTTTCGTTGTCGGCAATGCGGGAGACCTCAACGGCGATGGCTTCGATGATCTGATTGTCGGGTCTAAATATTTACAGACGACGCCTGGGGTCTATAGCGGCGGCGGTTTTGTCGTATTCGGCAAGGCCAACGGGTTTGCCGATGTCATTGACGTCGGGTCGATAGACGGCGCGGACGGCTTCCGCATTCTGGGGGCCGCCAACGGGGACTATACCGGTTCCAGCATCAGCATCGCAGGCGACATCAATGGCGATGGCGTCGACGATCTGATCGTCGGCGCTTATCGGGCGACGACGGCCGCGGGCGCGATCGCCGGCAAGGCCTTTGTCGTGTTCGGAACGACAGCGGGCTTCGGCGCCGAAATCGACCTGGCGGCGCTTGACGGCGCGAATGGCTTTACGATTGAAGGCGATGTCACGGGCGGACGGTTCGGCTTCCATGTCGCGAACGCCGGCGATCTAAACGGCGATGGCCTTGGCGATTTCCTGATCGGTTCAAGCGGCGGCGATGGCCGCATCACTGTCATCTTCGGGCAATCGGACGGCGTTGGCGCGTCGTTCGACCTGGCGACGCTCGACGGCTCGAACGGCTTCAGGGTCGATGCCCTCAATCCTAATGACGGCCTCCGTGAGGCCGCCGTGGCCGGCGATTTCAATGCCGATGGCTTCGACGATCTCATACTCGGCGCATTCGCCGCAGACCCGGCCGGCGCGAACAGCGGCGAGAGCTATATTCTTTTCGGCAAGGAGGCGAGCTTCAGCGCCGCCGTCGACCTGGCGACGCTCGACGGCGGCAATGGCGTCATTATCCCTGGCCTGGCGACTGGCGACCGACTGGGCGGGGGCGTCGGGGGCGGCGGCGACGCCAATGGCGACGGTTTCGCCGACCTGATCATCGGCGCGGAAACCGCAGCGCCTGGCGGCGCCGCATCCGCTGGCGAAAGCTATGTCGTAAACGGCTTCGATACCGGCGCCGTCACCCAGAACGGCACGGCGGGCGCCGATGTGCTGACTGGTACGGCGGCGGCGGATGGGTTCGTCGGCGGGCTGGGCGCGGATGTGCTGGTCGGCGGCGGCGGCCTGGATGTGCTGGTCGGCGGCGCGGGCGACGACATTCTCTCCATTGCGGATTCCGGATTCCGCAGCATCGATGGCGGCTCGGGCGTTGATATTCTGCGTCTGGCCGGCGCCGGCCAGACGCTCGATTTCACGGCGGCTGGCGATCAGAATGTCAGCAGGGTCGAGGCTATCGATCTTGCGGGCGTCGGCTCAAGCGCCACGGTCGACAAGCTGTCTGTTCTTTCTCTCTCCGATACCTCGAATACGCTGACGGTCACGGGCGGCCTGGGCACAACGCTGACGCTCGCCGATTCTGGATGGACCTTGGCGGCGTCCGATGCGACCACCCAGACTCTCGCCAACGGGGCCGCGACGGTCATCATCGACCGGGATGTGACGGTCGCGCTGACCAATACGCCGCCGGTCGCCCAGGACGATGCGTTCTCAGGCGACGAAGATACGGTCATCTCGGGCGATGTGCTGGCGGACAACGGGTCCGGGGTTGATTCTGATATCGACGGCGATGTGACCGTCACCCGCCTCATTGCGCCCGCGACCACAGTCTCGAATAACGGCTTCTTCTTCGTCATTGATTTCGACACGGGCGTCACGACCGCTCAGGCGCGCGTCGCGGCCGCTACGCCAGATGTGCTGCCCAGCAATGGCGCGTTTATTCTGATCAATCCTAGGTCCGTCGCTTTGGATTGGACCGCCGAAGCGCGCAGCTACAATAATGGCGTCGAGACCATTCGCCCAACCAGCGAATTCTCAATCGCGAATTACGCTGGAGCTCAAGGCACTGTTGGCGATGCAATCCAATTCCTGGATGCGACCACAAACGCAGTCTTGACGTGGAGCGCAGCCGGCCTGTCGGAAAGCAGCGGCCGGAGCGATGTCTCGATGACGGTGAGCGGCATCAACTTCGCCGACGCCGCTCCGGGCGATCTGACGCTGGAGAGCGTCGCGGTCGACATCACGCCTATTCCAACGGCGATAATCAGCGTCGGCCCGACAAATGGCGCCGTGTCGCTCAATGATTTGGACGGTTCGTTTAGCTACACGCCGGACGCCAATTTCAACGGCGTCGACAGCTTCACCTACACGCTACAGGACGGCGAAGGCGGCACGGATACGGCGACGGTGACGATCACAGTCAATGCCGTGAACGATGCGCCGATTGCTGTAGCGGACGCCGTGTCGGGCGATGAAGACACGGTTATTTCAGGCGACGTTCTGGCGGACAACGGGTCCGGGGTCGATAGCGACATCGACGGCGACCCGCTGACGG
>CALAHN010000019.1 GCA_937891825.1 uncultured Alphaproteobacteria bacterium | reverse complement strand
GCGGTCGCGCCATTCAAGCGGCCCGGCGATGGCCGCCGCCCTGGCGACGTCGAGCCTGAGGGCATGCGGCGCGCCGGCCGCGACGCGGGCCGCGCTGGCCGCGCCCGGAAGCCCCCGGCAGACGCCCGGATAGACCGGACCGTCCGGCCCATGGGGCGCGCCGCCGGCGGCCGCGATCTCCTGGACGATATCCCGGCGGGTGCAGAAGCACGGGTAAACCACGCCAAGCGCCGAGAGGGCTTCCAACGCAGCAAGATGCGCCGCCGCCCGCTCCGACTGGCGGACGACAGGCCCATCCCAGTCGAGGCCGAGCCAGATCAGGTCTTCGAGGATGCCGGCTTCGAATTCGGGCCGGGCGCGCCCCTGATCCAGATCTTCGATCCGGAGCAGGAAGCGGCCGTTCTCTGACCGGGCGAGGCTTCGCGCAAAGTCCGCCGCATAGGCGTGCCCCAGGTGGAGGCGCCCGGTCGGGCTCGGCGCGAAGCGGGCGACGGTCACGCGGCCAGTTTATCGAGCTCGCTCAAGATCGCCGCGCCCATCTCGCTGGTGGAGATCGGCTGCTGGCCGGGCGCTGCGATATCGCCGGTGCGCTTGCCGGAGGCCAGCACGTTCGCGACCGCCTTCTCGACCATATCCGCATCCTCGCCCATATCGAACGAGTAGCGGAGCAGCATGGCGAAGCTCAACACTTCCGCCAGCGGATTGGCCTTGCCCTGGCCCGCGATATCGGGCGCGGAGCCGTGCACCGGCTCATAAAGCGCCATGCGACGGCCGGTCGTCGGGTCCTCGGCGCCGAGGGAGGCGGAGGGCAGCATGCCGAGCGAGCCGGTCAGCATCGCCGCGCAATCGCTCAGGATGTCGCCGAACAGATTGTCGGTCACGATCACGTCGAACTGTTTCGGCGCGCGCACCAACTGCATGGCGCAATTGTCGGCATACATGTGATTGAGCTTGATGTTCGGGAATTCCGTGTCGCCGATCTGCTGGACGACTTCGCGCCAGAGGACGCCGGATTCCATGACGTTCGCCTTCTCGACCGAGGTCAGGCGGCCCTGGCGCTTGCCGGCAAGCTCGAACCCGACGCGGGCGACGCGGGCGATTTCGCTTTCGGTGTAGCTCTGGGTATTGAAGCCGCGACGCTCGCCCGAGGGCAGGGTTTCGATGCCGCGCGGCTCGCCGAAATAGATGCCGCCGGTCAGCTCGCGGAGGATCATGATATCCAGGCCCGCGACCAGTTCCGGCTTCAGGGCGGACGCATCCGCCAGGGCGTCGAACACGATGGCCGGGCGCAGGTTGGCGAACAGGTCCATTTCCTTGCGGAGGCGCAGCAAGCCGCGTTCCGGCTTCATGGCGAAGGGCAGATCGTCCCATTTCGGGCCGCCGACGGAGCCGAACAGCACCGCATCGACCGCCAGGGCGTCGGCCATGGTCTCATCGGTCAGGGGCGTGCCATGGGCGTCGATCGCGGCGCCGCCGCACAGCCCGTCCTGCATGTCGAAGGAGACATGGCGCCGTTTGTCCATCCAATCGACGATCCGGCGCACTTCATTCATGACTTCCGGGCCGATGCCATCGCCCGGCAAAACGAGCAGCTTCTTATTCGAGGCCATACTGACTTCCTTCAAGGCAAAAAATGTTCGGCCGGGAGATTAGCCCGACGCTCATGGAACTGGAAATGCGACCGAGCGCGCCTACCTGCCCTTGAACGCGGCGCGCCGCTTTTCGAAGAACGCCGCGCGGCCTTCCTGCAAGTCCTCGCTCGCCAGCAGCAGGCCCTGACCGTGGGCTTCCCAGGCCAGCTCCTGCTGCAGGGTCATCGGCCAGCGCATGATCGTCGCCTTCGTGTAGGCCAGCGCCAGGGGCGCCATGGCCGCGAAATCAGCCGCGATTTCCCTGGCCCGGTCGAGCGCCTGGCCGGGCGGCGTCACTTCGTCGATCATGCCGTCGGCCAGCGCGTCGGCCGCCGTCACATCGTCGGCGAGCATCATGATTTCCTTGGCGCGGCCGATGCCGACCCGGGCGGGCAGGGTCGCCAGCAGGCCAAGGTCCGGGATCAGGCCGATCTTGGCGAAGGAGGCGCAGAAGCGCGCGTCCGAGGCCGCCACGATCTGGTCCGCCAGCAGGGCCAGGCTGAGGCCGCCGCCGAATGCGCCGCCTTCCACGGCCGCGACCGTCGGCTTCTCCGAGTGGGCGAGCTTGGCGCAGAGCCGGTGCAGGCGCGGCATCCGGCGGCGAAGCGGCAGGGTCTCGCCGTCGAAGCCGGAGATATCGCCGCCGGCGCAGAACACGCCGTTCGCCCCGGTCAGGACGATCGCGCGCACGGCGGGATCGCCGAGCGCCGCGTCCACATGGGCCTCAAGCCCGCTGACGACCGCATGGGAAAGCGCGTTGCGCTTCTTTGCGTCCGACATGGCGATGACAGCGACGGGGCCGTCGATTTCCAGCGTGCAGCCAGGGAAGTAACCGGTCATCGCCCTCAAGCTCCCTTGAACACGGGTTTCTGTTTGGCGAAGAAAGCCCGCCGCGCGTCGGTCGCATCCTGGCTTTGCATCAGGGCCGGCTGGACGTCGAGCTCGAGCGCGAACGCCGCCTCCAGATCGAGCGGATAGCGGGCGAACGCGCCCTTGATCGCGCTGACCGCGAGCGGCGCCGCGGCGGCGAAGCGCGCGGCTTTCGCCAGCGCCGTCTCCAGGGCCTTGCCCGGCTCCGTCAGCATGTCGACCATGCCGAGGCGTTTCGCCTCCGCGCCTTCGATCACGGTCGCGCACATCAGCATGTCCCGCGCCCGGCCCATGCCGACGCGCTGGGGCAGGGTCCAGAGCAAACCGCCGTCCGGCATCAGGCCGATCTTGTTGAAGGCGGCGCAAAACTTGGCGCTCGTCGCGGCGACAACGTGATCGGCCGCCATGGCGACGCCGAAGCCCGCGCCGAACGCGAAGCCTTCGACCGCCGCGACGATGGGTGTTTCGCCCCGGATCATCAGATGCAGGAACTTGCGCTGATCGAACACGACCTGGCGCCCCTTTGCAGGCGTCATGTCGCCGAACAGGCTGACATCGCCGCCGGCCGAGAATGTGCCGCCGGCGCCGGTGATGACGATGGCGCGCACGTCGGGATTGCTTTGGGCTTCCTCAAGCGCGGGCACGAGGGCGGCTTTGACCTGCATGGTCAGGGCGTTGCGCTGCTTGACATTGTCGATCGTCAGAACCGCGACGGCGCCGTCGCGGGCGACATGGACTGTGGCTGTATCGGTCATGGCCTCATGCTCCCCGGAAGACCGGCCGGCGCTTTTCGAAGAAGGCGTTCAGGCCTTCCTTCGTATCCTGGCTGGTGAATAGCAGGCCCTGGCCGTGCGCCTCGTAGGCCAGCATGTCGTCCAGGGGCGCCGGGAACTGGCCAAGGGCCTCCCGGGTCAGCCGGTTCGGCAAGGGGGCCGCCGCCGCCATGATCCCGGCTTGCTTCAACGCCGCCTCGAAGGCCTTGCCCTTGGGCGCGACGGCTTCGACCAGGCCGATCGCCAGCGCTTCGTCGGCGGCGACCACGTCGGCCAGCATCAGCATCCGCCGCGCCTTGCCGGCCTTTACCCGCTGCGGCAGCGTCCAGAACAGGCCCATATCGCCCATCAGGCCGACCTTGCCGAAGGATGCGCAGAAGCTGGCGTCTTCGCCCGCGACGATCCAGTCGGCCAGAAGCGCGAGACTGAGGCCGGCGCCGAAGGCGAAGCCATCGACCGCCGCGACGATCGGCTTCTCCGACCCCCAGAGCGCCTCGACCATGCGGCGGCCGGCGCGGATGCGCTCGCGCCCCTCGAACGCCGTCATGTCCTGCATGGTCGAAAGGTCGCCGCCGGCCGAGAACGTGCCGCCGGCGCCGGTCAGCAGAATGGCGCGCACGGCATCGTCGACCGCGATCGCGTCCAGATGGCCGACCAGCGCAGTCCGCAGTTCGGGCGAGAATGCATTCCGCCGTTTCGGATTGGAGAGCGTCAGGATCGCGACGGCGCCGTCCTGGCGCCGCGTCACGGTCGGTTCGGCATCGGACATCAAGCGGCTCCGTTCGAGCGATGGCGGGGGCTTCAAGCAAAGGCAATCTTTGCAAGAACGCCACGGCATGCGCAACAGCAACGGCAGACGGCGATGTCGGATGGCGGGCCGGTCCGAAGCCTCAGGCGGCGACGGGCTGCGCCGCGGCCTTCGGCGCGCCGAACAGGAAGCCCTGGCCAAGCTCGATGTCATGCTCCAGAAGCTCGACCAGATCGCGCTCGGTCTCGACTTTCTCGACGATGAGCTGAATGTTCTCCAACCCGAGCGAGCGCTTCAGAGAATGGGCGTTGGGGCCGCCTTCGCAGAGCAGCGCGCCCGCGGCCGCCTTGACGAAGCGGAAGCCGCGGCGCCGGAGCCGCGCGCCGTCGATGGCGAAGTTCTCGACCCGGTCCAGGCTGAACCGCACGCCGAGGCCGGCCAGACTGTGCATGTAACGGGCAAGGTCGGCGTCATCCGGATCCCAGTCCGACTGGGCGATTTCCAGGATCAGGCTGGGCGCAAGATCCGCGTTCTCCTCCAGAAACTCCACGAAGTCGGTCAGGAAGCCGCTGTCCTTCAAGGTGTGGCGCGAGACATTGCAGAAGAAGCCGACCTGGGCGCTTTGGCTGCGGGCGCGGCGGACCAGTTGCACGGCGCGGAACAGCAGCAGGTTGTCGATCGGCGCGATCAGGCCTGCCGCTTCCGCCGCGGCCACATAGGCGTCCGCCGCCAGCACGCCGCCGCGCTGATCGGAAATCCGGCTGAAGCATTCGTAATAGCGTCGGCGGCGCTGGGGCAGCGTGACGACCGGCTGCAGATAGAGATCGATGACGCCGTCGGAAACGGCCGTGCGGACGAGAGCCAGCACATCCTCGTTCGAAAGCAGCCCCTTCGTATCCCGTTCGATCGGGATGACGGGGTCGGCCGAGCCCTGCGCCGTGGATTGCAGCCGGGACACCAGCTTCTGCAGCACGACCATTTCGTCGGCCATGACCTGCATGCGTTGCTTGACCGCGCCGCCGCCCGACGAGAGCGCCTGATGCACCGCCAGCATGCTGTCCTTGGCGACGGAAACTTCGCTTTCAACGCTCGACTGAAGTCGTTTCAGCTTGGCCAGCTCCTGGCGGAGCGCCGCTGTTTCGCGGCGCCGCCATGTCGCTTCGAACGCCGCGCCGCCCCAGGCCGCGACCGCAAGGCCGATCGCGGCGGCATAAAGCGGATCGGGCATGTAGGACCAGGCGCCAGCCGCCGCCCCGCCAGCCGCCAGAACGCCGCCCGCCAATACCGGCCATCGGAAATCCATCGGAACCCACCTGCAATAACACCATGATCACGGCACAGCACTACGCCGAGCGGTCTTGCGGTATGGTTAACGGCTATTAGGCATGTCGGCGGCCGTGCGCCTTTTATCGGCGGCCGGCGCGGAACCTGCAGCGCCCGATGGTGACCCCAACGGGAATCGAACCCGTGTTTCCGGCGTGAAAGGCCAGCGTCCTAACCGCTAGACGATAGGGCCATCGGCGGTGCGAAAGACGATCTAGACCAAGCGCGGCCCGAATGCAACCCGCAGACCGCTCCATTGCCGGAATTCTCCGGCTCTCAGCGCCAGTTCCGGCAAGCAGGTGTGGACTTTTACGCCCGGACCGCCGAAACAAACCCGGCCGACTGTAGCCGCCCTTGAGAGCCTGTTCAGCATGATCCGATCCGCCGCTGCCGCTATCGTCCTGCTCTGGCTGTTTGGGCTGGCCGCCGCATTGCCCGGCCCCGGCGTCGCCCAGCTTATTCCGGGCTTCCCGAAGCCTGCCGAGACCAATGCCCCCCCCGGAGACGGCGCCCGCGCCCAAGGCCGCCCCCGGCCCGGCCGCCAATCTGGCCGACGGGCAATTGGCCGAGCAGATGGCGGAATGGAAGCGGGTCTTCGATGCAGCCGCCAGTTACTTCGCCGCCGGCAGATCCGTGCCGACCGAGACCGAGCTCTATGCCGAACTCCTCGGCGACGTCATCGCCGCCGCCGAGAGCCTGAAACAGAAGGCCGCCGCCTACGTGAACGAACAGCGGCCGCTGCTGGCGGCGCTGCCGCCGCCGCCGGCCGCCGATTCGGGCGAAGCCGAAGCGGCGCAGGTCGCCGAGCTACGCGCCAAGCTGCGCGCCGACATCGACGCCGCGCTCGGCCGTGTCGCCGCAGCCGATCTGGCGATTGTCCGCGCCAAGCAGTTGAACGTGGAGATCGCCGGGCTGGAGCGCCAGGAACTGACGACCCAGCTCAATCAGCGCCAGGTCGATACCTGGTCCATCGAGGCGTTCGGCATAGGCGCGGATGAGGTTCTGGCGGCGCTCGCCAACGTCATCCAGGCCCCATTTGCCTGGCGCGCCAGTTTGTCGGCCGAGGAATGGGGCGATTTCAAACGCGACGCCCTGCCGCCTCTGCTGGCGATGCTGGCGGGCGTCCTGGGGTTCGGCGTGCTGGCGCGCAGCCTCCTGCTGCGGCGATACGGCTATCACACGGGCGGCGGGCACATCACCCAGGCGCGCCGGCTCGGCGCCGCGACGGTCCGCGCGGTTGCGGACGGCCTGATTCCGGCGGGGCTGATGGCGATCCTCTATTTCTGGTCGGGCGATACGTTTGTCGGCCTTGGCGCGCCGGTGCTGGCCGACGCCCTCGGCGGCGCGGCCATCGGCCTCGCGATGACCCTGCTCGCCCATGCGGGCCTGGGCGCGGCCCTGACGCCGCAGCGGCCGTTATGGCGCTTGCTGCCGGTCGCCGACGCGGCGGCGGTCGCGATCCGGCGACGCGGCGTCCTGTTCGCCTTCGTCGCCGCGTTCGACCTGTTCTTGTGGGCGGCGCTCGCCAGCCAGGCCAAATCGGCGGAGTTCATGACGATCTACGCCATGATCGCCTGCGGCGTCCGGGCGGCGGCCCTGATGCCTTTGCTGCGCGGCCGCCTGTGGGAATTTCAGGACGAGGCGGCGCTGCCGCCCCTGACCCCGCCGGCCGACGGCGCGGCCGCCCGGCAACGCAACCCGCTTTGGCTGTTTGCCCGGATCGGCCTTGGCTTCGCCGCCGTCGGCGCGGTCGCCGCGGCCGGCCTCGGCTATGCCGACCTGGCGCTGTTCGTCGCCCGCGCGATGTCCTGGACGATCGTCGTCGTCGGCGGCGTGTTCCTGCTGCGCGGCGCGGCGCGGGAGGCGATCCAGGCGCTGCTGAATGCGCGCACGGTGCGCAGTTGGATCGGCGTCGGGCCGGAAGGCGCCGAAACCCTGATCTTCTGGGGCCATGCCCTGCTGGAGCCCTTGTTCCTGGTCGCCGCGGCGGTGCTGACCGCGCCGTTCTGGGGCTTCAGCCAGCGCGAGATGTTCAGTCGCGCCGGCGATGTCCTGAGCGGCTTTCAGGTCGGCAGCGTCACCATATCCCTGACGGCGATCGGCCTCGGCGTCCTGGCGTTCGTCCTGGCGTTGGCCGTGACTCGCGCAATCCAGCGCGCCATGCTGACGCGCCTTCTGCCGCGCACCCGGATGGAATTGGGCGCGCAGCACAGCCTGACGACAGGGTTCGGCTATCTCGGACTGCTGTTCGCGATCATGATCGGGGTTTCGACGCTTGGCATCGACATGTCGAACCTGGCGATCGTCGCCGGCGCGCTTTCGCTTGGCATCGGCTTCGGGCTGCAGAGCATCGTCAACAACTTCGTCTCCGGCCTGATCCTGCTGATCGAGCGGCCGATCAAGGTCGGCGACTGGATCATCGTCGGCGGGCAACAGGGCATTGTGAAGCGCATCGCGATCCGCGCGACCGAGTTCGAAACCTTCGAACGGTCGAGCGTCATCATCCCGAACTCCGATCTGATCGCCAATGCCGTCACCAACCGGACCCTCAAGGACCGCAATGGCCGGGTCGATATCGCGGTCGGCGTCGCCTATGGGACCGATACCTACCGGGTCGAGCGGATCCTGCTGGAACTGGCGAAGGCGCACCCGGAAACTTTGGCCCTGCCGGAGCCGTTCGTGCTGTTCATGGGCTTCGGCGCCAGCAGCCTCGACTTCGAACTCCGGCTCTACACAGGCGACAATCTGCGGAGCTTGCGGATCGCGTCGAGCTTGCGGCACCGGATCGCGGCGCGGTTCGAGGCCGAAGGCATCGAGATTCCGTTCCCGCAACGGGTGGTGCACATGGTCCCCGCGCCCGATCCGACAGTCCCGAAGGACGAGCCGCCCCGAACCACGGAGGCGGAGGCCGATCTGAGCGACGCCAAGCCCGCCGATGAGGGCGCGCTCTCGCCCCGCTGATTCATCCTGCGCAATGGCGAACCCGGCGCTCGGTCCGCCGGTCAGGGGCCGGGGGCCGGCCGTCATGCGCGGGCGCATTGGCCGGACAAACTGGCTATGCTGGCCCGAAAGCGAACGACGAACGATGGAGCATCGAGAGCAATGATACAGGACGATCTGGCGTTTCGCGGGCTGAAGGTCCTCGACATGGCGCAAGGCGTGGCGGGTCCGCATTGCGGCCTGCTGCTGGCGCAACACGGCGCGGATGTCGTGAAGCTGGAGCCGCTCGACGGGGACTGGGGCCGCGCGCTCGGCAAGCGCTACGGCGACCTCTCGGCTTTCGGCGCTGTCTATAATCGGGGCAAACGCTCGATCGCGGTCGACCTGAAGGCGCCGGAGGGCCTGGCCGTCGCCAGGAAGCTCGCGGCGGAAGCGGACGTCATTCTCGAAAGCTTCCGGCCGGGCGTCATGGGCCGCTTCGGCCTGGATTACGAGACGGTCGCCAAGGTCAATCCGACCGTCGTCTATCTTTCGGTTTCCGGCTACGGCCAGAAGGGCCCGAATTCCAAGCAACCGGTGACGGACAGCGTCATGCAGGCGTTCTCCGGCCTGATGAGCGTCAACAAGGACGACCGTGGCGTGCCGCAGCGGATCGGCGTGATCGCCATCGACGTCTTCACGGGGCTCTATGCCTTTCAGGCCGTCGCGCCTGCGCTGTATCGCCGCTCGCGCGTCGGCAAGGGCGCGCATCTGGACGTCAGCCTGATGCAATCGGCCCTCGCCTTCCTTTCGGCCAAGATGATCGAGCGGCATCTGGAAGGTCCGGAGCCGACGCTGCTCGGCGCGCCGCTTGGGACATATCGGACGGCGGACGGGTTCCTGAACATGAACGCCCGCCGGGACCAGCATTTCACCGCGCTGATGGGCCTGATCGGCAGGCCCGAGCTTGCGGCCGATCCGCGCTACCGGACCCCCGACGCGCGCGTCCAGAACCGGGAAAGCCTGGATGCCGTCATCCGGCCGGCCCTGCGAGAACAGCCGACCGCCTCCTGGCTCGCCGCTTTTGGCGAGGCGGATATCCTGGCCGGCCGCGTCAACGATTTCCCGGACATTCTGGAGGATGCGCATGTGCAGGCGGTGGCGGCCGTGCGCTGGCTCGACCATGCCGGCATCGGCTCGATCCCCATGCCGCTGATCCCGGGCGCGCCGGTTCCCGAAGGCGCCCTCAGCCTCGCCCCGGCGCTTGGGGCCAACACAACGGAAATCCTGCAGGACCTTGGCTATGACCAAAGCCAGATTACATCCCTGATTGAAAGCGGCGCCGCTCGCGCTGTCTGAACGGAGCTTTTCGCATGACAAACGCCGCGCCAGCGCTGGGCGACCTGCCGACCTGGGACCTCGCCGACCTCTATGCCGGAACCGACGACCCCAGGATCAAGCAGGATCTGGACGCCTCCGAGGCGCAAGCCAAAGCCTTTGCCGAGGACTGGCGCGGCCGCCTGGAAGCAGCCTCGGGCTCCGATATCCTGAAGGCGATCAAGGCCTATGAAGCGATCGACGAGACCTTGTCGCGCATCATGAGCTACGCTGGCCTGCTACATGCGGGCGACCTTTCGGACGCCGCCCGCGGCCGCTTCGCTCAGGACATGGGCGAGCGCGCGACCGAGATCGGCACGCATGTCGTCTTCTTCGAGCTGGAATTGAACGGCCTGGCTGAGGCGCGCATGGCGGCGCTGAAGCAGGATCCGGCGCTTGGGCCTTATACAGTCTGGCTCGAGCAGGTCAGCCGCTGGCGGCCGCACCAGTTGGCCGAGGACATGGAGACGCTGCTCCAGGAAAAAGCCTCATCCGGACGGTCCGCCTGGAACCGCCTGTTCGACGAGACCATGGCCGATCTGCGCTTCCCGGTCGATGGGTCGGACCTGACCAGCGCCGAAGTCCTGAACATGCTCTCCAGCCCGGACAGAGCCAAGCGGAAAGCCGCAGGCGAAGCGGTCGGCAAGACGCTTGGCGCCAATGGCCGCCTGTTCTCCCAGATCACCAACACCCTCGCCAAGGACAAGGCCGTCGAGGACAAGTGGCGCCATTACGCCAGACCGATTTCGGCCCGGAACCTCGCCAATCAGGTCGAGGACGAAGTGGTCGACGCGCTCGTGGATGCGGTCAAGGCCGCATATCCCCGCCTCTCCCACCGCTATTATGCGCTGAAGGCGAAATGGTTCGGCCAGGAGCATCTCGACTATTTCGACCGCAATGCGCCGCTGCCGAACAGCGCGGATCGCCTGATCCCCTGGCCCGAGGCCACGCAGACCGTGCTCGAAGCCTATCGGGGCTTCAGCCGGAAGCTGGCCGACGTCGCGCAGCCGTTCTTCGATAATCGCTGGATCGACGCGCCAGCGCGCCCCGGCAAAAGCCCCGGCGCCTTCGCCCATCCAACCGTGCCGTCCGCGCACCCCTATCTCCTGCTGAATTATCGGGGCCGGACGCGGGACGTGATGACGCTCGCCCATGAACTGGGGCACGGCGTCCACCAGCGCCTGGCGGCCGACCAGGGCCATTTCCTGGCGCAGACGCCGCTGACGCTCGCGGAAACCGCGTCGGTCTTCGGCGAAATGCTGACCTTCCAAAAGCTGCTGGCCGACGCGCCGGACCAGGCCGCGAAGCGCATCCTGCTGGCCTCCAAGACCGAAGACATGCTGAACACGGTCGTCCGCCAGATCGCCATGCTGCAATTCGAGCTTGCCGTACATGACGAACGCCGCAAGGGCGAAATTCCGGCGGAACGGCTCGGCGAGATCTGGATGCAGACCCAAAGGGACAGTCTTGGGCCGGCCCTTCGGTTCGACGAGGGCTACACGTGGTTCTGGGCCTATATCCCGCACTTCATCCACTCGCCGTTCTATGTCTACGCCTACGCCTTCGGCGACTGCCTGGTGAACGCCCTCTATGCCGTCTACCGGGATGGGGAGGCCGGGTTCGCCGAGCGGTATCTGGCGATGCTCGCCGCCGGCGGGACCAAGGGCCACAAGGAATTGTTGGCGCCCTTTGGACTGGACGCCAGCGACCCGGCCTTCTGGGCGCGCGGCCTGAACGTCATCGCGGGCTTCGTCGACCAGTTGGAGGCGATGGATGCCTGACGAAGACGGCTTCGGCAGTCGCGCCCGGCGCTTCGCCCGCACCACCCGCACGGTCGGCGGCCTGGCCGCCAAGATCGCGGGCGAGCGCTATCTCGGCGTCACGATCGACCGGGACCGGCACGCGGGCGAGCTGCGCGCCGCGCTTGGCGGCCTGAAGGGCCCGTTGATGAAGGTCGCGCAGATCCTGGCGACCATTCCCGACGCCCTTCCAGACGAATATGCCGAGGAATTGCGCCAGCTTCAGGCCGACGCGCCCTCCATGGGGCCGCCGTTCGTGCGCCGGCGGATGGCGGGCGAGCTCGGCCCGGACTGGCGCGCCCGCTTCAAGGACTTCGACCTGACCGCCGCCCATGCCGCATCCCTCGGCCAGGTCCATCGCGCCACCTTGCACGACGGGCAGGACGTCGCCGTCAAGCTGCAATATCCGGACATGAAAGCCGCGGTCGAGTCCGACCTCAAGCAATTGAAGCTCATCATCGCGGTCTACCGCCGCTATGACGCCGCCATCCGGCCGGAAAACATTCAAGCCGAAATCGCGGATCGCCTGCGGGAGGAGTTGGACTACCGTCTCGAAGCGAAGCACATGGCGCTTTATAACGCCATGCTCGCGGGCGAAGCCGGCGTCGCGACGCCCCGCTCGATCCCCGAGCTTTCGACCGGGCGCCTGCTGACGATGACCTGGCTGACCGGCCAGCCGATGATGGCCCTGGCCGAAGCGCCGGTAGAGGTCCGCAATCAGGTGGCCCAGAATATGTTCCGCGCCTGGTATGTGCCGTTCTATCGTTATGGCGTGATCCACGGCGACCCGCATCTCGGCAATTACTCGGTCGGCGAGGATGCGTCCCTGAACCTGCTCGATTTCGGCTCGATCCGGGTGTTCCCGCCGGGCTTCGTCAATGGCGTGATCGAGCTTTATCTGGCGCTCAAGCATGACGATCAGGACCGCGCCGCCGCCGCCTATGCCGACTGGGGCTTCAAGGATCTCTCGAAGGAGATGCTTGAGACGCTGACGATCTGGGCGCGCTTCATCTATGCGCCTTTGCTCGAGGACAAGGTGCGCCGGATTCAGGATGCCGAGACCGGCCAATATGGCGCGGAAGTCGCGCAGAAGGTGCATCAGGAATTGCGGCGCCTTGGCGGCGTCGCGCCGCCCAGAGAGTTCGTGCTGATGGACCGCGCCGCCATCGGCCTCGGCTCGGTCTTCATGCGGCTCAAGGCCGAATTGAACTGGGCGGAAATGTTCCACGACCTGACGGGCGATTTCGACGTCGATCTGCTGGCCGAGCGGCAGGCGGCCGCCCTGACGAACGTCGGCCTGGGCGATCCGGTCTGAGGCGGACGACGCTCCTGTTCCAGGCGCCTATCGCCCGAGCGCATTCTGTGGCACAATGTCGCAATCGTTCGGTCCTGCAGTAATACCAGCCTGCGGTGAGGCAGACTCATTTTCGGGATTCCCAAAGCGTTCGA
>CALAHN010000018.1 GCA_937891825.1 uncultured Alphaproteobacteria bacterium | reverse complement strand
CGGGATTACACCGTTGACGGCGATGAAATTACACCACGTCCGTGGACGCTACCTGAGAGCGGTACGGGGCGGCTTGAGGAGGCCGTTGCGGCCTATCGCCTAACGCTCAAGGAATACACGCGAGAGCGGGTTCCGCACCCTTGGGCGACGACCCAGAACAACCTGGGCAATGCGCTTGTATCGCTTGGTGCGCGAGAGAGCGGGGCGGGGCGGCTCGAGGACGCTGTTGCGGCCTATCGACTGGCGCTCAAGGTACGGACGCGGGAGCGGGTTCCTCTCGATTGGGCGACGACCCAGAGCAACCTAGGCAATGCGCTTTCATTGCTAGGGGAGCGTGAGAGCGGTACGGCGCGGCTTGAGGAGGCCGTTACGGCCTATCGCCTGGCGCTCGGGGAATACACGCGGGAACGGGTTCCGCTCCGTTGGGCGACGACCCAGAACAACCTGGGCAATGCGCTTGTATGGCTAGGGGCGCGCGAGAGCGGTACGGGGCGGCTAGAGGAGGCTGTTGTGGCCTATCGCCTGGCGCTCGAGGAACGGACGCGGGAGCGGGTTCCACTCGGTTGGGCGACGGCCCAGAATAACCTGGGCAATGCGCTTGCATCGCTTGGGGAACGCGAGAGCGGTACGGTGCGGCTAGAGGAGGCCGTTGCGGCCTATCGCCTGGCGCTCGAGGAACGGACGCGGGAGCGGGTTCCTCTCGATTGGGCGACGACCCAGAGCAACCTAGGCAATGCGCTTGCATCGCTTGGGGAACGCGAGAGCGATACGGCGCGGCTTGAGGAGGCCGTTGCGGCCTGTCGTCTGGCGCTTGAGGAAAGGACGCGGGAGCGAGTTCCGCTCGATTGGGCGGCGACCCAAAACAACCTGGGCAATGCGCTTGCATCGCTAGGGGAGCGCAAGAGCGGTACGGCGCGGCTTGAGGAGGCCGTTGCGGCTTATCGCCTGGCGCTCGAGGAGCAGACGGTGGAGCGTGTTCCACTCGGTTGGGCCGGAACAGTTGAGAATTTGCGAGAAGCGGAAGCGCTTCTAATACTGCGAAAGAATATGAATTCTTGACGCGGTGGCCACCGTCGAAATCAGCAAATTGGCTTTCGCAACGATTACGTAGACTGTGTGGCGATCTTGATAACATTCCCTGCTTTACGCCCGCCCCTCACCCCCCGCTCCTGATCAACCTTCCCGGCAATGCCCCGGTCGCTTCGCCATTCCGCCAGACCGGGACGCCGGCGAGGAGGGTGGCGTCGATGCCTTTGGAGCGTTGGACGATGCGCTTGCCGTTGGCGGGCAGGTCGTATTGCACCGCGGGCAGGCGGAGTTCCAGGGCTTCGTAGTCGATGACGTTGAGATCGGCGCGCAAGCCCGGCGCGATGCGGCCGCGGTCGGTCAGGCCGATGGCCTCGGCGTTGGCGGATGTCAGGCGGCGGACCATGTCGGGGAGCGGGCGCTTCGGGCCGCGGGCGCGGTCGCGGGTCCAGTGGGTCAGGGCGTGCGCCATGTCCGTCGCGTCGCACATGATGCCGACATGGGCGCCGCCGTCGCCCAGGCCGATCAGCGTGTTGGGGTGGCCCAGCATCTCATAGACCGGGGCCATGTCGCCGCCGGCATAATTCGTCATGGGATGGTAGAGCATCGTGCGGCCGTCGTTCGCCAGCATCAGGTCATAGGCCAGTTCCGCCGGATCGACGCCCCGGCGGCGCGCCTCGGCGGCGATGCTGGCGCTTGGGTCGGGCTCGTATTGCGGCGGGTCGCCGAACGGGAAGATCCGCTCCCAATCGCGCAGGCGCTTGATCTGGGCCGACGTCCCCGCCGGCTCCGCCAGCAGGCGGGCGCGGACGGCCGGGTCCCGTAGCCGTTCGACGCGGGCGTCGATGGGCAAGGGCGCCAGCGCCTGCCAGCTTGGGCAGCCAAGGAATGGGTTCTCCGATAGCTCGAAGCCGAGCAGGGTGCTGGTTGGGCGGCCGCGCACCTGGCCGGTGATCTTCAGGCCTTCGGCATTAGCTTCCGCGATCCGGGCGAGGAGGTCGCGCCATTGCTCGGGGAAGCTGTTCTTCTGCAGCAGGGTCAGCGTGATCGGCCGGCCGGAGCGCTTGGCGAGGCGCTTCAGGAGCCCGAATTCCTGGTCGATGGCGTCCCCGTAATCGCCGACGACCTGCAGCCATCCGCGCCCGACGGCGCCCACGGCGTCCGCGATTTCGCCAAGCTCCGCTTCGGCCGCGCCATAGGAGGGGATCGGCTCGCCCTCGGCCGTCCGGTGCTGCAGCAAGCGGGATGTCGAGAAGCCGAACGCCCCGGCGTGGATGCCCTCGGCCGCGAGCGCCGCCATCGCCGCGCGGTCCTCGGCCGTCGCCTCTTCCCGCTCGGCGCCGCGCTCGCCCATGACGAAGACGCGAAGGGCGGCATGGGGCACCTGGGTCGCGACATCCACGTCATACTGACGGGCGCTAAGAGTATCCAGGTAATCCGGGAAGCTGGCCCAGGTCCAGGGCAGGCCCTCCCGCATCACGACTTCCGGGATGTCCTCGACGCCTTCCATCAGGGAGATCAGCATGTCGTGATGGTCCGGCCGGACGGGCGCGAAGCCGACGCCGCAATTGCCCATCAGCACGGTCGTGACGCCATTGCAGGAGGAGGGCGTCATCTCGCTCGCCCATGTGGCCTGGGCGTCATAGTGGGTGTGGACATCGACGAAGCCCGGCGTGACCAGCCGGCCGCGGGCGTCGATCTCCTCCAGGCCTACAGCGGCGACGGCGCCGACGGCTGTGATGCGGCCGTCGGCGATCGCGATATCGGCCTCGAACGCCGGGGCGCCCGAACCATCGACCACCGTGCCGCCGCGGATGACCATGTCGGGCCTGTCGCTCATCTGCCGTCGCTCCCGGCGGCCGGACCTGGGCCGCGTCACGCTGGAATTGTCTGGAGGCCTGGCGCATGGACCGCGCGTCCCGGCGGACGCGCGGTCCATGCGCTGCCTCATCGATCCAAGTGTGGGGGCATCCGGCGCCCGAGGGAAGCCCCGGCGGGTCAGGCCTTCGCGAACGCCATGCGGCGGAGATATGCGGCCCGGCGCCGGCGCCAGCGGGCGTCGAGGCGCCAGGGCCGACGCGCCAGCCGCGCGCCCGGCGCCGCGACATAGGCTTCCGCCCCGATCAGCCGGCCGCCGGCGCGGACAGAGACGGCGCGGCGCACATATTCCGGCCCCTCATGGCTGTCGAGGCGGCGGAGCATCAGATCGTCCGGCCGCGCCAGCAAGCCGCCCGGAACCGACCCGCCGAACGCTGGCGCAATCGCCGGATAGTCGGCGCCCTGTATGCCCCAGCGCCGATATCCGGTAAGCCGCGCGGGCCGAAGCGGCCCCGTGAACCGGCGGCCGATCACGGCGGCGCGGATGGCTGGATCGAGCAGCGTGCCATAAACGAAAAGCGGGCGCGACCGGCGGGTCATCGAAGCGGCGTCTACGCCAGGAAGGCCAATACGGCCTGGCAGAACGCCTTCGGCTGCTGGCGGAACATGCTGTGCCCGGCGTTCGGGATGATGACGGTTTCAGCGCCCGGCACGGTCGCGGCCAGCGCCTTCAGGACGATCGGCAACATGCCTGGCGTGTCGCCGCCGCCGATAAAGAGCGTCGGCCGGGAGAGCGCGGCCGCCTCCGTTTCCGTATAGGGTTGGCGGCCTTCGTTCACCTGGGCGAGCAGGGTGTAGACGTTATCCTCCCGCATCTGCCGGTCGGCGGGCGCGAGCTTGTCCCAGGCGCCGGCGCCGTTGACGCCATCGACGAAAATCTTGAGGCCGCCTTCAATATCGCCCGCCGCGATCCTGGCGGACGCCTCGGCGACATGAGCGCGCGACCCGGCGGCTGGCGTGTTCGCCGGAATGTCGCCCGGGTCGAGCGAAGCGTCGAGCGTGCCGCCGGGCTCCGCCAGGATCAGTTTCCGCACCAGATAGGGCCGCTGGAGCGCCAGGCGGAACGCCAGATGGCCGCCGCGGGAATGGCCGATCAGATCGACCGGGCCGACGTCCAGGGCTTCGATGAAGGCGACCATGTCGTCGACATGCTGGGCCATGCTGAACTTGCCGCCCTTGCCGTCCCAATGCTCCGGGAAATAGTGGCGGAGGCTCGGCGCGATCAGGCGGCGGCCGGCCGAAAGCGGCTTCAGGACCGTCGCCCAGGCGCGGAAATCATTGAGCGAGCCATGCACGCAGATCAGCGGCGGCCCCTGGTCGACATGTCCCGGGCCGATATCCAGATAGGCCATGTCGTAGTCATTGACGCGAAGGATTTTCATGGGAAGGCCTCATTGTCGGCTGAAGGAGCTGGCGGCGGCTTGCGGCTGGCTGAGCCTCAGGAACTGCCGAAGCTCAACAGGTTCTCCAGCGGGCGATACAGCTCCTCGAGATAGGCGATGTCCTCGGCGTCCAGCACGATATCCGTCGCGGCGACAAGCTGGTCGAGCTGACTGATCTTCGAGACGCCGACGACCGGCGCCGTCACCTCGGGCTTGCTCAACAGCCAGGCGACGGCGACCTGGGCCGGGGTATGGCCCAGCTTTTCCGCCACCTCGACGACGCGGGCGCCGATCTTGAAGTCCATCTCGCCCCGGTAGAGGCCTTCGGTCCGCTTGCGGTCGGCGCCCTTGGAGCGGGCGGTGCTGCCGGCGTCCAGGCTGCCTTTGTAGGCGCCGGTCAGGATGCCGCGCGCCAGCGGCGACCAGGGCGTCAGCCCGATGCCGGTTCCGGCGCAATAGGGGTTCATTTCCCGCTCTTCCTCGCGGTAGATCAGATTGTAGTGGTTCTGCATGGAGATGAATTTGGTCCAGCCATGGCGTTCGGCCGTCATCTGCAGTTCGACAAACTGCCAGGCGAACATCGACGAGGCGCCGAGATAGAGCGCCTTGCCGGCCTTCACCACATCGTGCAGGGCCTCCATCGCTTCCTCGACCGGCGCATGGCTCGTGCCCAGGCGGCCGTGGGGATGGCGGTGGATGATCAACTGGTCGACATAATCGACGCCCAGGCGCTTCAGGCTGGCGTCGATGCCTTCCATGATGTGCTTGCGCGACAGGCCGCCCTGGTTCGGGTTCTTGCCCATCGGCGCCGAGAGCTTGGTCGTGAGGACATAGGTCTCGCGCGGCGCCAGTTCCCGCAGCAACTGGCCGACGACGGTTTCGCACGCCCCCAGGCCGTAAACATCGGCGCAATCGAAATAGAACAGGCCGTGGTCGAGCGCCGCCTTGAAGATCGGCCGGGCCTCGTCAAGCGGCAGCGTCCAGTCGCCCTGATGACCCCGTCCAGGCTCCCCGAAGTTCATGGTGCCGAGGCATAGTCTGGAAACGCTGAGGCCGCTCTGGCCGAGTTGCCGGGTCGCTAACATCGATAATCCCCTTGATCCGCAAGTGTTTGAAAGTCTGTCCGAGGCGGGCTCGCGCTCACCGTTCCATGAGTTCGATCTGCACGTTATCCGGCCCCTCGACGAAGCAGAGCGTCCGCCCGTGGACGCCCTTTTTCAGCGGCACGGAGAGTCTGACGCCGTCCGCTTCAAGCCGCCCACAGAAAGCCGCGAGGTCGCCGTCATAGAGCAGGCCGAAGTGATCGACGCCCCAAAGGCCATGGCTCGAATAGTCGCCGCGATCGTCGAAGCCAGGCGGCGCGGTCGGCGTCTCCCCCGGCCGCTGGCCCCGGATCGCGATGGTGACGCCGCCGAGCGTCACGAAGATCTGCGGCGCCCCGCGCGCCATCGTGTCGGCTGCGATCACGGCGCCGAAGTGCCGCACATACCAGTCGGCGGCGGCGCGCGGGCTCTGGCTGACGACATGCACATGGTCGAAGGTAAAAGCTGGCTCGGTCATGGCGGCGCTGGCTCCTGAGTGGTGCGCTGAAAGCTTGGATCGACGGTACGGGTCGGGCGCGCCCGCCCGCTAAGCCTTCAGGCTGTGCGGCATGTACCAGCTCTGGTCCGACCCGGCGCCGACATTGGTGATCTTGACGTCGAGCACGAAGGGTTCGCCCGCCGCCTGCGCCGCCCGGCCGCGCTTCAGGGCAGCTTCAAGCTCGCCGGGTTCGCGCACCAGCAGGCCGTCGATCCCCTGGGCTTTCGCCAGCATCACGAAGTCGATCTCCGGGTCGCCGAGGAAGGTTTCGGGATAGCGGTTCTGGCCCTTCATGCTGCCGCCCCAGGATGCGAAATTCGTGCGCACGGTCTGGTACTGCATGTTGTTCCAGATGACGGTCAGGATCGGCAAGCTGTAGCGCGCCATCGTCCAGAAGCCGGACGAACTGTACATCACCGAGCCGTCGCCGATGCTGAGGACGACGGGCCGCGACGGATCGCCGAGCTGCGCGCCGATGGCGCCGCCAAGGCCGAAGCCCAGGCTGCCGCCATATGTCCGGACCAGACGCCAGTCCTCGTCGCCATAGCCGAAGGGCATCAGGTGGTCGGCGGCGCGGAAATTCTCCGAGACGACGAGCGTGTTCCGCGCGAGCGTCCGCCCCATCATGTCGCCGAGATAGAGTGGGTGGATCGGCATGTCGCCCGCATGGGCCTTGACCTGGCCGGACTGCTTTTCGGCCCGCTCGCGGCTTTGGGCGATCAGCGCCTGCTTGCGCTGCTGGATCTGCCGGAGGTTCGCATGATCCGGCTTCCAGAGGCCGTTCAGCGCCGTCAGCGTGTGGCGGACATTGCCCCAGACGTCGAGGTCGACCGCGAAAGTGTTGCCGATCATGCTGGAATCGTGGCCGATGACGATGATCGTTTCGGCGTCGGTAAATTTCTCGTCCTTGGCCTCGGCGCGGGTGTTCTGCCGGTAGCCGACGCAGATCACGACATCGTAGCCCTCGGAGGGGATGTTATCGATCATGCCGATGTAGTTCGGGTGCGCCATCGGGAAGGCGCCGTAGTCGTAGAACCCGACCGCCGTCGGCAGCGAATAATTCTCCGAGAGCGCCACCACCTCGCGCTGGGCGCCGGCGGACTTGACGTCGGGGCCGACCAGCAGCAGCGGGTTCTCGGCGTTCAGTAGCGCGTCTTGCATCTTCGCGACGGTCGCGCCGCCGGGCGTCTCCGGCATTTCCAGGGGATGGGCGGCCTGGATCACGCCCTCGACCCCCTTGGCATCGAGCGCCGGGCTGGAATAGGCCAGATAAACCGGCCCCGTCGGCATGGTCATCGCTTCCTTGAAGGCGCGGCGCGTCGCCATGGGAATGCCGCGGGCGTCGGTCACCTCCCAGCGCTTCTTGGTGATGTCCTCGACCGCGCCCATCTGGGAGAAGCCGCTGGAAGCGCCGAGCGTGTTGTGGTCGCCGAAGGAGCCGTTGTCCCGGAGCGCGGCCGTCACCACCATCGGCGTGCCGTCGAAGAAGGCGTTCTGCAACTGGCCGGAGCCCTGGCGCGTGCCCGCGGCCAGATGCACGTTGACGAAGGCGGGCTTGCCCGCCGCCTTGGCATAGCCGTCGGCCGCCGACAGCACCAGCGATTCCGACAGCAGCAATATCGGCTGCACGCCAGGCACGGTCAGGAAAGCGTCGAAGAAGCCGGCCTCGGCGCTGCCCGTGTTGGTGAAAGCGTACTCGACGCCCTGGGCCACCAGTTGGTGCATCAACAGTTCGCCGCCCGTGCCGACGACTTTCTTCTTTCCGCTCATAACCCGGCCTCCCCATTTTATTTCCATCGCTGACGGAAAGCATAGGGGCGATTGGGTCCGAAAGGGAAATGCCCATTCGTCAGCGCGCGGCCGGGGGTTCGCGATCAGGCGCCGGGGCAGCGTTCCAACTGGCGCTTCCGCAGCGCCTCGCCGAACGCTTCGAAGACCACGCGGTTGATCGGGTTCAGGTGCGCCTCGTATTCCGCATGCCACTGAACGCCAAGGGCGAAGGCGCGCGCGCCTTCGATCCGGATCGCCTCGACCGTCCCGTCCTCGGCGAGGCCTTCGATCACGACCCGCTCGCCGGGGGTCAGCACCGCCTGGCCATGCAGGGAATTCACGCGGATGACGTCCCGGCCATAAAGCGCCCGGAAGGCGCCGCCCGGCGTCAGGGCGACATCGTGCCGGTCGGCGAAGACGACCAGGGGATCGGGATGGAACTCGCCGGTTTCGGTGCGCGGCGCCCGGTGATTCATCCGGCCCGGCAGGTCCCGGACCTCCGGATGCAGGGTGCCGCCGAACGCGACGTTCATTTCCTGCAAGCCCCGGCAGACCCCGAAAATCGGCACGCCCTGCTCGACGCAGGCCCGCGTCACGGCAAGCGCCACCGCATCGCGGAGTTCGTCATAAGGCTCATGCGCCGGGTGCGGCTCGACGCCGAAGCGGGTCGGGTGGACATTGGCCCGCCCGCCGGTCAGCAGCACGCCATCGACCGCCTCGATCAGGTCCGCCACGTCGGTGATCTCCGGCGTGCCGGCGAACATCATGGGAATGGCGCCGGCGACATCCTTGATCGCGCGCATGTTGCGCTCGCCGGTCATCTGCACGAGGTGACGGTCGTTCAGCAGATTGGTTGACCCGATAACACCGACCAGCGGCTTCGACATTCAGGCGCTCCTGACTGGCCTTTGGGGCCGGTCGACCGAAACGGCAGGCGCGCCCTGCAATCGGGCGAGAGCGCAGCCTTATGAAAAAGAAGCCTGATGGCCGCCTCGGTCGGGGCGCCTGGACTCTCCAGCCGCCGGAGGACCCGGCGGCTGAAGGGCAAGTCTAGATCAAACCGGCCCCGGGCGGAATCGCCTGGGGCCGGATAATTTGATCGCAAGCATAAAGGCAGAACGTGGCGCGCGCGCCGGAGCGCGCCATGCGCTAGCTCGCCGCTTCGATCTTGTCCTGCGTCCGGGTCTGAAAATCGCTGGCGTCATGGCGTTCGCGCAGTTGCTTCTCCAGGGGACCGTTGACGCGGTTGACCATGCGGCCGCGTTGGGCCGCCTCGCGCCCGGCGATCTCCTTCGCCCAGCGCAGCACGTTGGTATAGGTCGCCGCATCCAAGAATTCGGCCGCGTCATAGACGCCATTGGTGACGGCGGCGCCGTACCAGGGCCAGACCGCGATATCGGCGATGGTGTAGTCGTCGCCGCAGAGATAGCGGTTGTCTGCCAGGCGCCGGTCGAGCACGTCGAGCTGGCGTTTGACCTCCATGGTGAAACGGTCGATGCAATACTCGATCTTGTGCGGCGCATAGGCATAGAAGTGTCCGAAGCCGCCGCCGAGATAAGGCGCGCTGCCCATCTGCCAGAACAGCCAGGATAGGCATTCGGCGCGGGCCGAGGGGTCTTTCGGAATGAAGGCCCTGAACTTCTCCGCGAGGTAGAGCAGGATCGCGCCGGATTCGAATACCCGCGTCGGCGTGGGCGTGCTGCGGTCCAGCAGCGCCGGGATCTTGGAATTCGGGTTGATTTCGACGAACCCGCTGGAGAACTGGTCGCCGTCCCGGATATTGATCACATAGGCGTCGTACTCCGCGCCCTCGATCCCAAGCGCCAGCAATTCCTCCAGCAGCACGGTCACCTTGACGCCATTGGGCGTCGCGAGCGAGTAGAGCTGCAGCGGATGCTTGCCGACCGGCAGCGTCTTCTCATGGGTCGGCCCAGCGATCGGCCGGTTGATATTGGCGAACTGACCGCCGTTCGCGGCGACCCATTTCCAAACCTTGGGCGGCGTATAACCAGCCGGATCATTCATCGTCAGCGCTCTCTTCCATTGGCGTTGCGGGCGGGCGGGCCAGGCCCGACGGCGGCGACCGCCAAGACGCAGCCCGCATTCCGCGACCATGCAGTCTCCCCGCAAGCCCGTCCAGCCCCGCCGGCGCAATAATCCTTCCCGGATGGCGCCATGGCGGGCGATGGGGGTTATGGCTTGGGATAGGCTGCCGCTAGACGTTTTTCCATCTCGCTAGAACTCGCCCGCGCCGGCCTTACGGACCTTGCGGAGCTTCCAGGCGACGCCGAGGTCGAGGACGGGGCGTGGGGGCAGGCGGCTGGCTGCCGGGTAGCTCATCTGGGCGGCGAGCAGATCGCTGTCGATCCCTTCCATGTACTCGGCGAGCAGGCGTCCCGCGGCCGCGCCGCGCGTCATGGGCGAGACGTCGTTGCTCAACAGCGCGAAAAGGCCGGGCGCGGTTTCGCCGAAGATGGCGCCGTCATTGCCGGTGAACGCCATGGCGCCGCCCCAGCGGTGGGCGATCTTCAGGCCAGCGAACGCCGGCCAGCGCTTGGCGAGCGCTTGCTCCAGCTTGAGCGACATGGTTCGGGCCAGGGCCTCACGCGGGGGGCCGTCCGGCGCGAAGCGGGAAATGTTGCGCATGAAAATCCGGCCATCCCGCGTCAGGCGAACGGTGGCGCCGTTGGCGGCGGTCGGCACCAGGCCGAACTCGGCGCCGGCCGCCATCTGGCTGCGCTGTTCTGCGCTCAATGGCTCCGTCAGGATCGCGAACAGCGCGAGCGCCACATAGCGGCCGCGCGCGACGCCGAAGCGGCGCATGAACACGCCGGCCGTGACGACGACGCGGTCGGCGACGATCTCGCCTGCCGGCGTCCTCAGTCGGAACCCGGCGCCCTCCCGGTCGAGTTCGACGACGGGCGTCTCTTCGAAGAGCGCGACGTTCGCCGGCAAGGCGCGGGCGAGGCCGCGGACCATCGCCGCAGGATTGACCATCGCGTTGCCCGGCACATGCAGGCCGCGCCGATAGAAGTCCGTGCCGAGATCGGCGCGCATCCGCGCGTGGTCGCGGCGGGCGTAGGGCAGGCCCAGGGCGTCCAGCGTTTCGGCGAGGAAGTCGATATGGCGTTCGCCGTCCGGCCCGGCCGAGCCATAGAGACGGCCCCAGTCGCTCCAGTCGCATTGAATCTGGTGTTCGCTGACGATCCGGCGAAGATCGGCCAGGCCGGCGGCCCAGAGCTTGGCGTTCCGTTCCAGCACGTCATGCCGTTTCACCAGGCCGTGGGTGTGCATGTTGAAGAGGAAGCCGGCGTTCTGGCCGGACGCGCCGTCGCCGACCCGCGCCGCGTCGACGACGACGATGTCGTCGTCCGGGCAGAGCTCGCCCAGGCGGCGCGCCGTCGAGAGGCCGCAGATGCCGGCGCCGATGATCGCCGTCCGGCAGCGCCTTGCGCCGGCGAGGCGGACAGCGGGCGGCGGCGCGTCGAGCAGCGCCTGCCAGCCGTTGTCGCTGCTGATATCCGAGGCGAGCGGGGCAGGGCGGACGGCCATCTCAGACAATCTGGTTCAAGAGGTCGGTTCGGCCCGCCTGCAGGCGTTGGATGTTCTCCAGCAGGAAATCGACGACGTTGTCCTCATACCGCTGGGTCTCGCCGCCGGTATGGGGCGTCAGGATGACGTTCTCGAAGCCCCAGAGCGGCGAGGCGGCGTCCAGCGGCTCGGGCACGGTTACGTCAATGCCGGCGCCGGCGATCTCGCCTGCGTTCAGCGCGTCGATCAGCGCGTCCTGGTTGACGCAGCCGCCGCGGGCGACATTGATCAGGCGGGCGGACGGCTTCATCGCCTTGAAGGCGGCGGCGTCCATCAAATTGCGGGTCGCGTCCGTCAGCGGGCAGGCCAGGATGACGAAATCTGCCAGCGGCAGTACGCCCATGAAATCGCCGGGCGCGTAGAGTTTGTCCATCGCGGGCACTGTCTTCGACACGTCCCGACGCACGCCCAGCGTGGTCATCTCGAAGGCCTTCGACAGGCGGGCGATCCGGCCGCCGATCTTGCCGGCGCCATAGATCAGGACTGTCTTGCCGGCCAGTTCGTCCTCGCGCTTGGGAATGTCGGAGATCATGCCGCGCCAGACCTTCCGCTTCTGATTGTCCCGCGCCAGATGCGTCTGCCGCGTGAATCCCAGCATCAAAGCCAGCGCATGATCGCTGACGGCGTTGGCGTTGACGCCCGACGCATTGCAGAGCCGGACGCCGCGCTCGGCGATCGCGGCATGGTCGTAGTTGTCATATCCGGCGGCGCAGACCTGGATGAATTTCAGATTGTCAGCCTTTGGCAGGAGGTGGTTTCGCCAGAACCCAGACGCCACGAACACATCGCCCTCGCCGATCCTGGCCGCCGTCTCCTCCGGCGTCCATGTCTGAAAACACTCGATCCCGGTCGCGCGCGCGTCGAAGCGCGCTTTCAGCTGGTAGGCGACGTGGGCAAAATGAATGCGAAGCGCGTTCGACTGAGGAAGAGCCGCCATCAAAATCTCCGATGCTTGTTTGAAGAAGGCGTAGCAGATCAGGCATTGAAGCGTTAACTGCCACGGTCGGCCAAATTCCAGGGCGCCATAATTCAAGCGGAAAGGCAGCTTTGCCGCCAGACAAAAAAGCGCCGCCCATCAAGAGCGCTTGATGGGCGCTAGCCGGATGGTCGTGTGCGTCGCCGCATCGACCGCTGCGTCGCTGTAGAGCAACGGCACATAGGTTTCCGCGGCCCACAGGGGGAAAAGGTCGTTGTAGTGGGGGCTGCCAGGGTCGCCGGATTGGCCGGGGCTATTGATCGTTTGGCACGCGTCCCAAGCGCCGACGTCGCAGATCATTCGCCAGGTGACGCCGAGGGTTACGCGGCCGTCGCTTTGCCGGTAGTTGTTGTTGACCGTGTGGCCGCTGCCGCCCTTGGGCGCCGGCCCGACAGACCAGCGGCCCTTTGCATCTCGGTCGAGCAAGGCCTCAAGATCGTGCGGGAAGTAGGCGTGGTGGAAGGCGCCCCAGGTCCACGCGGCCGGATCTTGGCCGAAGCGGGATTCCGCCTCCTGCCATGCGGCGGCGAGGGTCTTCGCCAGCAGTTCCGATCGCGCGCCAAGCCGGGGATCGCCCGAAACGGCCAACTCCAGCGCCAGCGCCGCATCTGGCAGCGCCGCATAAGCTTGCAGGCCCTCCGGGGAAATCGCGGTCAGGACAGCGGGCGTCAGGTGGCGGGCAAACCAGGTCTCGAAAAGCGCCGCTGCGGCGCTATCGGGCGCGAGGCGACAATCCCAGGCCAGCAGCAGCGACCGGGCCAGGCTTGCCGGCAGGGCTCGCAGCAACGGCTGCAAGCGCGCCGCCGGCTGGCTGAAGACGCTGGTTTGAAGCTGCCGCAAATCCGCCAGCCCGTGCCGTGGCTTGGCGTCGAGCGCAGCGGCGATGGTCTGGTAGCGCGCCGGGTCCGGCCATTCGTAACCGGGCGTTTTGCCTTCATCCAGCCAGTCGCCCGACAGTTGGAACTGGTTCGCCGTCGCGACCCATCCAGACGCCGGCGCTTTCACGCGCGGCGTCGTCAGCGGATCGTAAAAGCCAGCCCATTCGTAGCGACCGTCGCCCGGAACCGGCATCGTCCCATCCCAGTTCGGCCGGATCGGCGCAAATCCTGCCGTGAAATGGGCGATCCGGCCGCCCGTCTCCGCCACCACGTGGTTCGAGGAGGGCGCGCCCCACCCGGTCAACGCCTGCTCGTAATCCTCGATGGTCGTCGCCTGCAGGAAATTCAGGCTAGCCATATAGGCGGCCGTTCCCGGTTCGGTCCAGACGGTGCGCAGGCCGTAGGCTTTGCCGGCCGCTGCGTCCACATGCAGCACAGGGCCGTGCCGGGTGAAGCGGAGGGCGATCTCGCGGTCGGCTTCCCCTTTGACCGGGACACGTTCGGTCAGAACCGACATCGCCTCCCAGGCGTCGCCATAGCGGTAGAATTCCGGCGCCCCCGGCTTCAGGTCGTAGACGTAGAGGTCTTCCTGATCGATCGCCCATATGGTTAGGCCAAAGGCGATATCGTCGTTGTGGCCGAAAGAGACGCCGGGCACGCCCGGCTCGCCCGCGCCGATGACATTCAATCCCGGCGCCTGCAAATGAACCATGTAACGAAGGGACGGCATCTGATGCGCGCGATGGGGATCGCTCGCCAGCATGGCGCGGCCGGTATCCGTTCGGTCGGGCGAAAGCGCCCAGGCATTCGATCCGAGCAATTCGCTGGCCGCCGCGGCGGCCTGAACGCTTTCCCTGCCGAAAGCGGGCCGCTCGGTCGCGAGGAGATATGTCTGCAGGATTTCCGGCGGCAGTTCCGCGATTTCGAGGCCTTCCGGCGGGCGGAGCGGCCGGTCTGGCTGCCGGGCCTTGCGCAGGCTGTCGGCTTCCGCGGAATAGCGCGCCAATACGGCGGATCGGCGGATTTCGTGGTCCAGATTATGCACGCGCGCATGGGAGCGAATGCGGACGATATCGTCCGCCTGCCAGCGCGCCGGCTTCGTGCCCATAAAGGCAAATTCTGGAGGCAGGGAGCGCTCGCCGGAGGCGATGCTATCGACATATGCGTTGACGCCCGCGACGAACGCCGTCGTCCATGCTTCAGCATTCGGTCCATAACAGCGCCATTCCGCATCCATGTCGCCGCGATAAATAAACAGCCGCGCGGCCGCATCCTTGTCCGCATAGGCCGCGCCGAAATCCTGGGCCAGCAGGCCGAGCGCCCGCTTGCGCCAAAGGTCGATCTGCCAAAGCCGGTCTCGGGCGGCGTTCCAGCCCTGGGCGTAGAAGGCGTCCGTCGCGGTCGTCGCCCGGATATGCGGGATGCCCCATTGATCGATCTTGATCGAGATCGATCCCGAAGGGCCGTCAACCGCATAGCTGCTCTCTGTCATCCGACCGCTCTCCTTGAATCGTCAGCACCGAATGATGGCGCAAGCCGACGGCGGCGGAAAGCTTGCGGCGGCATTTCGGCGGACGCCCAAGAAAAGGGCAGTCCGTCTAAATGCAGCCTAGTCTGTAATCGATTCTGAAATTTGCTGGCGTCTTGCCCAAACTAATTTCCCAACGGCCCTTGCTTGGCATGAATTTTGCGTCGAACATTCGAAGCGTGGATCAGCTTCGATGTCCGCTAGACCCGCATTTTTAAATGTCCGGTCTGAGATAGTTGGAGCTGTGCAAAATCGCATAGCGACGAAATCGGAAAGGCGAAGACAGATGAAATTGAAAAAATTGAAAGCGTCATTGTTGGCGGCCGCGGGCGTAGCGCTGCTCGCAAATCCGGCGAATGCCGGCAAAAAAGACGACACGTTGGTCTGGATCACGACTTTCGAGCCGCCGACCTATAATTACTATGACCAGACGCTGCGGGAAGGCACGATCCTGTCACGTCACATCTGGGATAGCCTGTACTGGCGCGACCTCGAAACTGGCGAATATGTGCCGCATCTCGCGACCAAAATCGAGTATGCAGACCCAAAGACCATCGATGTGACGCTGCGGGAAGGCGTGACGTTCCACAACGGCGAAAAGTTCGACGCAGATGATGTCGTCTATACGCTGACCATGGTCAACGACCCGGAAAACAAGATGGCGAACCGGAACCCGGTACGCTGGATTTCGAGGGTCGAGAAGACCGGAGAATATTCCGTCCGCCTGCATCTGGACGAGATTTTTGCGCCGGCGCTTGAGTATCTCTCGACGTCGGTCGTGATGTATCCGAACGAGTATTACGAGAAAGTCGGCAAAGACGGCTACGGCCGCGCGCCAGTCGGCACAGGCCCCTACATGGCGGCGGAAGTCGTGCCCGGCAAACGCCTCGTGATGAAAAAGAATGAGGCCTATTTTGGAGGCGGCAAGGGGCAGGCGCATATCGGCACGGTCGAGATGCGCTACATTCCGGAAGCGAACACCCAGATCGCCGAACTGCTCGGCGGCAATGCCGATCTTGTATGGCGGCTGTCAAAGGAGCAGGGCGAAAAGCTCGGGCGCCGGCCTGGCGTAAATGTCGTCGCCGGCGAAACCATGCGCATCGGCTATCTCCAGTTCGATAGTTCAGGCGGCGCCGGGGACCATGCGCTCAAGAACGTCAAGGTGCGGCAGGCGATCAGCTACGCCATCGATCGCGATTCGATCCTCAAGAACCTGTTGGGCGCCGGCCAAGTCGTGCATCTGGCCTGTTACCCGACCCAGTTCGGGTGCCAATCGCCGGATGCGCCGCAATACGAATTCAATCCGGAGAAGGCCAAAGCGTTGCTGGCAGAGGCAGGCTATCCCAATGGCGTCGAGGTAGATTTCTATGCCTACCGCGACCGACCCGTCGCGGAAGCCATGATGGGCTTCATGAGCAAGGTCGGCATCAAAGCCAATCTCCAGTGGATGAAATACTCCGCGCTGCGGGACAAGGTCCGGTCCAAGGAAGTGCCGTTCAACTTCATGACCTGGGGGTCGGGCTCCGTGAGCGACGTCGCCAATATTACGGCGTACTTCTTCGACGGGCGCGCGGACGACACAGCCCGGGACCCGGAGGTCAAGGCTGAACTCGACGCCGGCGGAGCGACCATCGATCCTGCGGTGCGGCTGCAGCATTATAGCAAGGCGCTTCAGTTGATCGCCGAGCGGGCGCACTGGCTGCCGCTGTTCAGCTACGCCTATTTCTATGCGATGAGCGAAGATCTCGAATTCGAGCCGACGCCGGACGAAATCGTCCACCTCTACCGCGCGAAGTGGAAGTAGCGTCGCCGATGGCCGAGCCGGGAGCGGCGCTCGCCGCCTCCGGCGCCGGCCGCCGTCGATATCTTCGATAGGGAGACGCCTGTGCTGAATTTTGCGTTGCGTCGGTTTTTGTTGGCGGCGCTTGTCGCGCTTACTGTCTCGATCGTGGCTTTCTTTCTGGTCCGCGTTTCAGGCGACTTGGCGACGTCACTGGCCGGGCAGGAGGCGAGCGCGGAAGATATCGAAGAAATTCGCAAGGCCTATGGTTTGGACCGGCCGATCATCGTCCAGTATGCGGACTGGCTGGGCGCCGCGGTCCAGGGCGATTTCGGCGAATCCCTGTTCTTTCCGGATACCGTTTGGGAATTGGTCTCGAGCCGATTGCCGACGACGCTCCGGCTAGCGATGTCGGGCCTGATCATTTCCTTGTTGGTCGGCATTCCATTCGGCGTGATCGCGGCGCTCCGTCCGAATTCCTGGATCGACCGTCTCGCCATGACAATCGCCGTCGCAGGGCAGGCGATCCCGACGTTCTGGATGGGGCTGATGTTGATGGTCCTGTTCAGCCTGATGCTCGGGTGGACGCCCATCAGCGGGGACGAGTCCTGGCGGCATTTCATTCTGCCAGCGGTCACCCTCGGTTATTATTCGACGCCGCCGATCATGCGCCTGACCCGGTCCGGCATGCTTGAAGTGCTCTCGGCGGACTATATCCGCACCGCCTATGCGAAGGGCCTTCGGCCGATGCCCGTTTTATTCAAGCACGCGCTCCGCAATGCCGTGATTCCCGTCGTCGCGCTGGCGTCCGTGCAGTTCGGCCACATGCTTTCCGGCGCGATCGTCATTGAATCGGTCTTCGCCATGCAGGGGATTGGCTATCTGGCTTGGGAATCGATTCTTCGGAATGACATTGCGGTCATTCAGACGATCCTTTTGATCGTGTGCATGTTCTACGTATTCCTGACCGTCCTTTCCGATCTCGTGAATGCGTGGCTCGATCCCCGCATCCGCGTCAGCTAACGGGAAACGCAAAAAATGGCAGACGCCATCGTCGCAGGCTCCGCGCTCGACCCCGCCCGCGCTCTCGGCCCAAGTCCGACGTCGAGATTCTTCCGCCGTGCCCGGGGGCATACCTCGATCATGTTCGGCGGCGGGGTCCTGCTTGTTATCGTGCTGACCGCTCTCTTCGCGCCGCTTCTGGCGCCGCACGACCCCTATGCTCAGGACCTGTTCAAGCGGCTGCTGCCGCCATTCTGGATGGATGGCAGCGTCCCGGAGCATGTGTTAGGCACCGATAATCTTGGCCGCGACTACCTGAGCCGCATCATTTACGGCGCGCGGGTTTCGCTGCTGATCGGCGTTTGCACGGCGGTGATCTCCGGCGTTATCGGAACGGCTCTTGGCGTCACGGCCGGATATTTCGGCGGCCGCGTCGACATCGTCATCACCTTCATCATTACGACCCGCCTTTCCATGCCGATCGTGCTGGTCGCTTTGGCGATCGTCGCCCTTGTCGGCGGTTCCCTGCATGCGGTGGTCCTGGTCTTGGGATTGCTGCTTTGGGATCGCTATGCGGTCGTCATGCGAAGCGCCACCCAACAAGCGCGCAGCATGGATTACGTGTCCGCGGCCCGCGCGATCGGCTGTCCGACCTGGCGTATCGTCCTGTCTGAGATCATGCCGAATGTGATCAACAACCTGATCATCATCGCCACATTCGAGGTCGCCCACGCGATCCTGCTGGAAGCGTCGTTATCCTTCCTCGGTCTTGGGGTGCAGCCGCCGGCGCCGTCCTGGGGCCTGATGATCGCAGAGGGGAAGGAGTTCCTTCTGTTCGATCCCTGGGTCATCGCCATTCCTGGCGTTGCGCTCTCCATTCTTGTGCTTGCGGTCAACATGCTGGGCGACGGCGTGCGCGACATCAGCGCGCCGGAAAACCGCAGCTAATTCGAAAGAAAGGCGGAGGCATGAGCGCGCTCCTGGACGTCCAAGACCTGACGGTAGACATCCCCGTTTCCGATGGCGAACTGCACCCTGTGCGCGGGATTTCATTTTCGATCGAGCGGGGCGAAACGCTCTGTCTCGTCGGCGAAAGCGGCTGCGGCAAGTCGCTGACGTCCCTCGCCATCATGGGCCTTCTGCCGAAGCGGGCGCAGCGGACGGCGCGCGTGTTGCGGATCGGAGATCTGGATATATCCAGCGCGTCCTCCAGGGAAATGGCGCACATCCGCGGCAATAGCATGGCGATGATTTTTCAGGAGCCGATGACGAGCCTCAACCCTGCCTACACCATCGGCAACCAGCTTGAGGAGGCGCTGATCCGTCACCGTCGCGTCAGTCGCGCGAAAGCACAGGAGCGGGCGGTTTACCTACTGGAGAAAGTTGGGATTACGGGCGCTGCCGGCCGCCTTCGGCAATATCCGCATCAATTGTCGGGCGGTCTCCGGCAACGGGTGATGATCGCCATGGCGCTCATGTGCGGGCCGGAACTCATCATCGCCGACGAGCCGACGACGGCGCTGGACGTCACCATCCAGGCGCAGATTCTTCTCTTGCTGGCGGACCTGCAGCGCGAGTTCCATATGGGCATGCTGCTGATTACCCATGATCTGGGCGTCGTCGCCCGCGTGGCCGATAGGGTGGCCGTGATGTACGCCGGCCAGATAGTCGAGCAAGGCACGGCGGCCGAAGTGTTCGAACGGCCGTTGCACCCCTATACGCGCGGCCTCATGGCCTGCATCCCGATCCCAGGCAAGACCGTCCGTGGCGGTCGACTCGGATCGATCCCCGGCTTAGTGCCATCCCTGATCGGCGATATGCACGGATGCGCTTTTCGCGATCGTTGCGCCCATGCCACGAGCGCCTGCGCCAGTTATGAGGCGATGCGCGATCAGGGCGACGGTCGCGCCTATCGCTGTGTGATGACGCCGGAGGAAACAATGGCCGCGAGCATGCGGGAGCAAGCGGCATGAGCGTGATCCTCGAAACGCGCGACGTCTCCTGCGTCTTCCGGGTAAGCGGCGGCTTCATGGCCAAGAAGCGCTCCTTGCACGCGGTGAACGGCGTATCGATCACGGTGGAGAAGGGATCGGTGCTGGGGCTGGTCGGGGAAAGCGGCTGCGGCAAGAGCACGATGGCGAAGATGCTGCTCGGCTTGCAGGCGCCGACTGGCGGCGCCGTGCTGTTCGACGGCGAGCCGCTGGGCGACATGGACCGGCTCGCGCGGGCCAGACGGGTTCAGCCGATATTCCAGGACCCCTATTCGTCCCTCAATCCCCGAAAGTCCATTGAAGATATCGTCACCTTGCCGCTCCGGGTGCACAAGGTGGGCGGCCCGGCCGACTGGTCGGCTCGAGCGGCGGAGATGATGGATCTGGTGGGGCTCTCGCGGCGCTATCTGACAAGCTATCCAAGCCAGCTATCCGGCGGCCAGCGGCAGCGGGTCGCCATCGCTCGCGCGCTTGCGATGAAGCCGGAAGTGGTGATCTGCGATGAGCCGACTTCGGCGCTCGACGTGTCGGTCCAATCGCAAATTCTTAACTTGTTGATGGACCTACGGCAGGAACTGGGTTTGACCTATGTGCTGATCAGCCATGACCTTGCCGTCGTCGAGCATATCGCCAGTCGGGTCGCGGTGATGTACCTCGGCCGCATCGTCGAGGAGAAGGACACCGAGACCCTATTCGGCAATCCGCAGCATCCCTACACCAGGGCGCTGCTGGCCAGCGTGTTGACGCCGGAGCCGGGCAAGGGCGTGCCGGACGCCCAATTGGGCGCGGCGTTTCCCAATCCGCTGGCGCCGCCGCCCGGGTGCATGTTCCATCCCCGATGCGTCAAGGCCATGCCGCACTGCTCGACGACGCCGCCGCAACCGGTTCCCTCGGGCGACGGCCATGTCGAATGCCACCTCTACGCGCCCGCCCGGAAGAATGTCGCTTAGCGGAACGCCGCACAGCCGCTAAGGTCGTCCCTCTAAGTGTCTGTCCGGAAACATGTTGAATCCATTGAACGAATTGTGATTCAAG
>CALAHN010000017.1 GCA_937891825.1 uncultured Alphaproteobacteria bacterium | reverse complement strand
CTAGTCTTTCGCCTCAAGGGCCGCCAACCGGGCCTCCAGCGCTTCCAGCCGCGCCGCCATCGCCTCCTGCTCGGCGCGGGCCTTCGCGGCCATAGCGCGGACGGCGTCGAAGTCTTCCCGGCGCACCAGTTCCAGATCGTCGATCAGCTTGGCGGCCTGGGTTCGCGCCATGGCTTCGATATCGGCCTTGAGGCCGCCGGCCGCGCCCAGGGCGCCGCCCGCAAGCTTGCTCAGGTCCTCGAATAGGCGCCCGCCGGGCCGATCGCCGCTTTGCATCAGGCCGCTCCATGGTTAGGTTGCTGCGCTCCCATAGTTAGAGGTCCGCGCGGATCGCGGCAATGCGCAAGAGGGCGAAATCGTCGATGTATGTTCTGCCATTTCCGATGATCGACCCCACGCTGATCGAGATCGGCCCCTTCGCCATCCGCTGGTATGCGCTCGCCTATATCGCCAGCTTGCTGCTGGGCTGGCGCTATGTGCGGAAACTCGCCGAGAAGCAGCCGAACCACCTGACGCTGCCCCAGATCGACGATCTGCTGGTCTGGATCACCCTCGGCGTCATCCTCGGCGGCCGGCTTGGCTATGTGCTGTTCTACAAGCCTGGCTATTTCATCGACCACCCGCTGGAGGCCTTGCAGATCTGGCAGGGCGGGATGTCGTTCCATGGCGGCCTGCTTGGCTGCATCGTCGCGGGCTATGCTTTCGCGCGGCTGAAACAGGTTCCGCCGCTGCATGTGGCGGACCTTGTGGCGGCGGCGGGGCCGATCGGCCTGCTGCTCGGTCGGCTCGCGAACTTCGTCAATGCCGAGCTTTGGGGCCGGACGACCGACGTTCCCTGGGCGATGATCTTCCCGACCGACCCCGACCGCCTGCCCCGGCATCCGAGCCAGCTCTACGAAGCCTTCCTGGAAGGCCTCGTGCTGTTCGCGGTCCTGTGGCTGCTGGCGCGGCGGGAGAGCGTCCGCCGGCATTATGGCCTGATCTTCGGCGTCTTTATCGCTGGCTATGGCGTCGCGCGCTTCCTGGTCGAATTCGCGCGGGAGCCGGACGCGCATCTGGGCTACCTCTATGCGGGCGCTTCGATGGGGCAGTTGCTGTCGCTGCCGATGATCCTCATCGGCGCAGTCTTCATCGTGCTGGCGCGGCGGCGGAATGGCTGAGACGCCGCTCGCCCGCCGCCTGAAAGCCAGGATCGCGGCGGACGGCCCCCTGCCGCTCGACGTCTTCTGGCAGGCGGCGATGACCGATCCCGAAGGCGGCTATTATACCACCGGCAAGCCCATCGGCGCCGGCGGCGACTTCACGACCGCGCCCGAAATCAGCCAGATTTTCGGCGAGCTGATCGGCCTCTGGCTCGCCGAGGCCTGGATCAGGGCGGGCCGGCCGGCCCCGTTCGCGCTGATCGAACTTGGCCCCGGCCGCGGGCAGTTGATGGCGGATGCGCTCCGCGCCGCCCGCGCCGCGCCGGATTTCCTGGAAGCGGCTGACCTGCTGCTCGTGGAGGCGAGCCCGATCATGCGCGTCCATCAGGCGGCGGCGCTGGCGACCGGCAAGCCGCGCTGGGCAAGCGACTGGCGGGACGCCTTCGCTGGCGACGACGACCGCCCGATCTTCCTGATCGCGAACGAATTCCTCGACGCCCTGCCGATCAGGCAATTCATCCGGACCGGATCGGGCTGGGCCGAACGGCTGGCGGCGACGCAAGGCGACAGCTTCGCCTTCACCAGCCGCCCTGTCGCCCTGCCGCCGCCGGACGCGCCCGACGCAGCGCCCGAAGGCGCCATCCTGGAATGGTCGGCCGAGCGCGATGCCGTCATGGCGGTGATCGGCGGCCGCATCGCCAGGACGGGCGGCGCGGCGCTCCTGGTCGATTATGGCCATGGCTCCGGCCGGATCGGCGATACGCTTCAGGCGCTCGCGGGCGGGCGGCCAGCCGATCCGCTGGCGAACCCCGGCCAGGCGGACATCACCTCCCATGTGGATTTCGCGGCGGCATCGCGCGCCGCGACGGACGCGGGCGCCGCCGCCTTCGGGCCGGTCGACCAGGGCGCGTTCCTGCTCCGGCTCGGCGCCGAGATCAGGGCGGCGCAACTGACGCGCCAGGCGCCGCCCGAGAAGGCCGCCGCCATCGCCCTCGGCCTCCGCCGCTTGCTGCATCCGAAGGAGATGGGCAGTCTGTTCAAGGCGCTGGCGGTTCTGCCGCGCGCCGCCCCGCCGCCCGCAGGATTTGAACGATGACCGACCAGACCATCGCGCCCGTCGAAGCGAAAGCGCTCGACAGCGCCAATGTCCGCCACGGCTTCTTCACGCGCCATGGCGGCGTCAGCAGCGGCGTCTACGCGTCCTTGAATTGCGGTCCGGGCTCCGACGACGACCCCACGGCCGTGGAGGAGAACCGCCGCCGCGCCGCCGCATATCTGGCCGGAAAGACCGCTGCCCCCCTGACCGCCTATCAGATCCATACCGATCAGGTCATCGTCGTCGACGGCCCGTTTCCGGCCGGCGACCGGCCCCACGCCGACGGCCTTGTGACGCGGACGCCCGGCGTCGTGATCGGCGCGCTCGCGGCCGATTGCGCGCCGGTGCTGCTGGCCGACGCCAAGGCCGGCGTGATCGGCGCGGCCCATGCGGGCTGGCGCGGCGCCGTCGCCGGGATCGTCGATCAGACCGTCCGCGCCATGGAGGGCCTGGGCGCCGACCGCCGGAACATCGCCGCCGTCGTGGGCCCCTGCATCGGCCAGGCATCCTACGAAGTCGGCCTGGAGTTCGAGGCGGCCTTCTTGCGCGACAATCCGGCCGCGGCCGCATTCTTCAAGCCCGGCGTCCGCGCCGACAAGCGGCAGTTCGACCTTGCGGGATACCTGGTCGACCGGATGGGCCGGCTCGAGCTCGGCTCGGTCGGCTCGGTCGGCATCGACGTCTATGCCGAGCCGGAGCGCTTCTTCAGCTATCGCATGAGCCGGCATGTCGGCGCGCCGGATTATGCCCGGCTCCTGTCCGCCATCGTTTTGGTTTGATCGCCAGCCCAGGATCGCCCATCCTTCCCCATCCGCCACCTGAAGCACAGAGGCCAGCCATGACAGCGCCCACCGATATCGGCATCGACAAATTGATGGAGGTGCTGCGGGAGCGCGGCCTGCCCGACGGCCTGACGCTCGCCGAACGCCGCCAGCGCATGGAGGATATCGGCGATCGCTTCCCCGCGCCGGCGGAAGCGACGGTCGAACCGCTGACGATCGCCGGCCGGCCAGCGGAATGGGTCTACGATCCCGCCGCCGACCAGGGCCGGGTCATGCTATATGTCCATGGCGGCGGCTATGTGCAGGGCTCGCTCCATACCCACCGCAACATGGTCTTCAACATCGCCCAGGCCATCGGCGGCAAGGTGCTGAACCTGGACTACCGCATGGGGCCGGAACACCCCTTCCCCGCCGCCGTCGACGACACGGTCGCGGCCTGGCAGGCGCTGCTCGACAAGGGCGTCGATCCGAACACTGCGTCGTTCGGCGGCGATAGCGCCGGCGGCGGCCTGGTCGTCGCCGCATTGATGGCCGTGCGGGACCGGGGCCTGCCCCTGCCGGCGGCCGGGTGCTGCATCTCCCCCTGGATCGATCTGGTCGGCACGGGCCAGAGCATGACGTCGAAAGCGGCGATCGATCCGATGGTGAACCGGGCGGCGCTCGACTTCTTCGCGGACCTTTATGCAGGCGGCCACGCCAAGACCGATCCGCTGATGTCGCCGCTCTATGGCGACTACGAGGGCCTGCCGCCGCTGCTGGTGCAGGTCGGCACGGCGGAGACGCTGCTGGACGACAGCCGCCGCCTCGTCATGCGCGCCCGTCATGCCCGCGTGCCGGTGGATTACGTCGAGTGGCCCGGCATGCCGCATATCTGGCACATCTTCGCGCCGCTGTTGCAGCAAAGCCGGGATGCGATCCAGGAACTGGGCGCCTTCGTCCGGAGGACCTGCTGATGGCCGCGACCAAGGTCAACCTGTCGCTCGACGCGCTTTTCGACCTGATGACGGCGGCGCTGATGGCGTCCGGCGCGAACCGGGAGAACGCCGAGGCGACGGCGGAGGTGATGCGGAACGCCGACCGCGACGGCTGCCACAGCCACGGCATCTTCCGCGCGCCCGGCTATTGCGCGGCGCTGAAGGCCAAGGGCCTGAACGGCCATGCCGCGCCGACGGTGATCGACGTCGCGCCCGGCATCGTGCGCGTGAACGCGGACAATGGCGGCGCGCCGCTTGCCGTGAAGGTCGGCCGCCCGGCGCTGATCGCGAAAGCCCGGTCCCAGGGCATTGCGGCGCTGGCGATCGGCGATGCGGCGCATTTCGCGGCGCTTTGGCCCGATACGGAGCCGCTTGCGGAAGCCGGCCTCGTCGCCATGAGCTTCGTGAACTCCCGCGCCTTCGTGGCGCCGGCGGGCGGCCAGAGCCGCGTTTTCGGCACCAACCCGATGTCGTTCGCCGTCCCCCGCAAGGGCCGGCCGCCGATGGTCTGGGATCAGGCGTCGAGCGCGGCCGCGCGCGGCGAGATCATGATCGCCGCCCGCGACGGCCATAGCGTGCCGGAAGGCTGGGGCCTTGGCCCCGACGGCGAGGCGACGACCGACCCCGCCACGATCCTGAAAGGCGTGCAATTGCCGTTCGGCGGCTACAAGGGCGGCGCCATCGCCATGATGGTGGAGGTCCTCTCCGCCTGCATGACCGGCGGCGACACAAGCCTGGAGGCCGAGGCGAACTATCCCGGCCATGGCGGCCCGTCCCCCGGCGGCCACCTGATCCTCGCCATGGACCCCGCCCGCTTCGGCCAGGACCGCTTCCTCGACCGGATCGAGCGGCTGTTCGAGACCATGCTCGCCGACGAGGGCGTGCGCCTGCCCGGCGACCGACGCCTCGCCAACCGCGCCCGGACGCCGAAGGACGGCGTCGACGTGCCGCAAGCGCTCTACGAGCAAGTCAAGGCCATCGCCGAAGCTTAACAACAGGAGGCAGATCATCATGGCCGTATCGACCGAGCGCGGCATTTCAATCCCCGATGCGAGCGGCCTCTACGAGGTCGAGCGCCGGGCGCGGCATCTGGAGCGGCCGGGCTTCAGGATCAGCGAGCTGCAGCTCTCGCCGACCCAGACCGTGCCCTGGCATAGCCACACGGAAATCAGCGACACCTTCTATGTGCTGGAAGGCGAAATGCGCCTGTTCGTCCAGAACCCGAAGGAGGACATGCGCCTCAAGCCCGGCGACAGCTACGCCGTCGCCGCCGGCCGGCCGCATCTGGTGACGAACGCCGGCGAGACATCCCTGACGTTCCTGGTGCTGCAGGGCGTCGGAACCTACGACTACGTGCCGCTGGTTTAAGGCCCTATAGCGAGCTTAGGAACGCCAGCAAGGCGTCGCGGTCGACGGGGCTGAGCGCCCGAAAGGCGTCGCGGGCGCGCGCCGCTTCGCCGCCATGCCAGAGCACGGCTTCGGACAGGGTCTCGGCGCGGCCGTCATGCAGGTACTGCGCATGGCCGTTGACGGCGCCATGCCGGCCGAGGCCCCAGAGGGCCGGCGTCCGCCATTCCTGGCCGCCGGCGTCGCCGAGGCCTTCGCCCATGTCATGCAGCAGGAAATCGGAATAGGGCCAGATCGTCTGCCCGGAAAGCCAGGGATAGGCGTTTGGGCCGGTCACATGGCTGGGCGTATGGCATTGGGCGCAGCCGGCCCCATGGAAGGCGGCGCGTCCGGCGAGCACGTCCGGCCGCGCCGCATCGGGCCGCGCCGGCGGGCCGAGGTTCGCCGTGTACTGGACAATCGCATCCAGGATCGTCCCGTCGATTTCGACCGCGGCCGCCGCGCCCGCCCTGGCGCGCATGCGGCACGCTTGCTGCGCCTCTGCGCAGTCGCCCCAGTGGTTCGGATACCGCGCGGTCGATAGCCCCATGTCGAGCGCCAAGGCGCGCGCCGCCTGCCCCTCGACGCTCGCCTGAGCCGCCCGCCAGCCGAAGCGGCCGGCGCCGCCCGCGACCGCGACGCCGGATATGCCGTCGCCGTCCCGGTCATCGGGATCGGCCGCCGCCCGGATCGCCGCCGCCGGTATCGCGTCGATCAGGCCGACGCCGTTCACCTGGGGCGCGATCACGACCGAAATCGCGGCCGGGACCGGCCCATAGCCCGGCGCGCCGATGCGCCAGACAGGCGCGTTCACGGCGCCGAAGCCGCCGCCAGAACCGCCAGAAACCGGTGCTGGCGACCGGATCAGCCGGCCTTCGGCGGCTTGACCGCCGATGGCGAAGTCCTGCAATTGCGCGCCGTAGGGGGCGGACAGCGCCGCAAACCTCGCGATCGCTCCCGTCACCTCGGTCTCGTCGACGCCAAGCGCCGGGGGGCGGCCGCGACCGTCGTTCCGGTGGCATTGCTCGCAGGAGAGCGCGTTATAGAGCGGGCCGACGCCCGTCAGCGCCGGGGCAGGGGCCGGACCTGCCACCCAGCGCGTGTAGAAATAGCGCGCGCCCAGCAGGAACCTGGCGCGCTCCGCCTCCGGCAGATTGCCGACGGGCCGGGCGAAGGCCGCCGATGCATCGTCCACCGCCGCCGTCGCCGCCCCGCCCGGCAGGGCTTCTGCCGGATCGAACGGCGGCGCGGCGGCGACCGGCGCCGGGCTGGCGGCCGCGAGGAGGATCAGGATCGTCAGGCGCCGCATGGGGCTTCCTTCGATGACGCATCGATTGGATAGTGGCGAGGCAAGCTTATCCCCCGATCGAAGGACCCCGCCAATGGCCGTTGACGAGAATGTGCTGAAAACCCTGGAAAGCGTGACGGCGGCGACTGTCACGACAATCCTGTTGAAGAAGGGCTTCCGCAATGTCTGGATCAGGGGCGCCGCGCCGCTGGCGCCTGGCGCGAAGCGCGTCGTCGGGCCGGCGCACACCTTGCGCTTCACGCCATACCGGGAAGACCTGGCGGGACCGGCCTCCTGGTCCACGCCGAATTCGACCCGCGCCGCCGTCGAGGCGATGCCGTCGGGCGCGGTCGCCGTGATCGACGCCATGGGCGGCCGGGACGCCGGGGTCTTCGGCGATATTCTGTGCCAGCGCATGGCCGTGCGCGGCGTCGCGGGCCTGGTGACGGACGGCGTCGTCCGCGACATCGCGGGCGTGGCGGCGACCGGCCTGCCGACCTGGTGCGCGGGCGCGGCCGCGCCGCCCGCGGTCGCGGCCATGCATTTCACCGGATGGGGCGACGTCATCGCCTGCGGCGGCGTCACGGTCGCGCCCGGCGATATCATCGTTGCGGACGATGACGGCGCCGTCGTCATCCCGGCCGATCTCGCGGCCGAGGTCGCGGCGCTCGGCGCGGCGCAGGAAGACCTGGAAGCCTGGATCGTCGGCGAGGTCAAGGCGGGCGCGGCGCTCACCGGCCTATACCCGCCCAACGAGGCGACGCTGGCGCGCTATCGCGCCGCGCAAAAGAAGTAGCTTTGCAAGGCCGGCGAAATGGCGCGACAATCTCGGCAAAAGCCGTCTCAAGGAGGAACCCCATGCCGGATAGCGCCCAGATCCAGACCGAAGCCCTGCCCCTGGTCAAACCCTTCGACGCCGCCCTCGGCGCCGAGGTCTCGAACATCGACCTCAGCCGCCCGCTTTCCGACGCCCAGTTCGCCGTCGTCGAACAGGCGTTCCTGAAGCATCATGTCCTGGTCTTCCGCCAACAGCCCCTGACCGACGAGCAGCACCTGGCTTTCGCCAGCCGCTTCGGCGAACTGGAAGGCCACGTCAACAAATCGACCCACCACAAGAAGCACGACAAGGTGCAGGTCTTCTCCAACGTCAAGGACGACGGCAAGACGACCGGCGTGCATCCCGAGCTTGGGACCTATGTGTGGCATACGGACAAGTCCTATGTGGCGACCCCGTCGCTGACGACGGTCTTGCGCTCGCCCGCGATCGCGTCCGAGGGCGGCGACACGCTGTTCACGAACACCCATGCCGCCTATGACGATCTCGACGCCCAGACCAAGCAGAAGATCGAAGGCCTGAAAGCCGAGCATTCCTGGAAGCGCTCCCGCGAGAAAGTCGGCGAGCGGCCGGCGACGGCGGAAGAAATCGCCGCCGCGCCGCCGGTGCAGCACCCCATCGCCCGCACGCACCCGGTGACCGGGCGGAAGTGCATCTATGTCGGCAGCCACACCTCCCACATCATCGGCATGGACTATGACGCAGGCGTGCAGTTGCTGAAGGACCTAGAAGTCCACGCGACCCAGCCGAAATACATCTACCGCCACAAATGGCAGGTCGATGATGTGCTGATGTGGGACAACCGCTCCACCATGCACTGCGTCACGCCCTATGACGCGGCGAAGGAAAAGCGCGCAGTCCACCGGGTCGTCGTCAAGGGCGACAAGCCGGTCTGATCGGCCAAGCCCGGGACCGCCCAACAAGAGCAAGCAACAAGGACAACAATTGATGCGTATCGGTTATATCGGTCTCGGCGCCATGGGGCGGCCGATGGCGATCAATCTCGTCAATGCGGGCCATGATCTCGTCGTCTGCGACACGGACGCGACGAAAACGGCGATCCTGGCCCAGCGCGGCGCCGCCGTCGCAGCCTCGCCGAAGGAGACGGCGGATCAGGCGGACATCGTGCTCGCCTGCCTGCCGTCGCTCGCCGCCGCCGAAGCGGTCGCGGGCGGCGCGGACGGCGCCGTGCATGGCGGCCGCGCCACGGCCTTCGTCAACATGGGCACGACCGGCAGCGCCTATTCCCGCGACGTGGCGGCGAAGATGCAAGCTGCCGGCAAGGCTTTCCTCGACGCGCCGATTTCCGGCGGCCCGCCGGGCGCGGAGGCGGCGACGCTCGGCATCATGTGCTCCGGCGACAAGGCGACGTTCGATGCGCTGGAGCCGGCGCTTAACGCGATCGCGAAGAAGGTGGTTTACCTCGGCGACAAGCCAGGCGCCGCCCAGACTATGAAGCTGGTCAATAACATCATCTCCTTCGGCAATCTCTCGGTCGCGCTCGAAGCGATGACCCTGGGCGCCAAGGCCGGCCTCGATCCGGAACAGATGCTGGAGGTGATCAACGCCTCCTCAGGCCGCAACAGCGCCACCGAAACCAAGATCCCGAACCACGTGCTGACCCGCACCTTCGATTATGGCGGCGCCAACTACATCATCGAGAAGGACCTGGAGCTCTGGCGCCGGGAGGCGGAGATGTATGAGACGCCGATGTGGCTCGGCACGAATATCCGCACCCTCTTCCTGCAGTCGATGGCCGAAACCGGCCGCGACAAGGACATGACGGCGCTCACCTTGACGCTGGAAAAGATGGCCGGGGTCCAGATCCCCAAAACCCGATAGGACAGCCAGACATGCGCATTGGATATATCGGCCTCGGCGCCATGGGGCAGCCCATGGCGACCAACATCGTGGCCGCCGGCCATGAGCTTGTCGTCTGCGACATGGACGCGACCAAGACCGCGATCCTGGCCCAGCGCGGCGCCGCCGTCGCGAAATCCGCCAGGGAGACCGCGGACGAGGCCGATATCGTGCTCGCCTGCCTGCCGACCCTGGCGGCGGCGGAGGCCGTGGCGCTTGGGGCGGACGGCGTCATCGCCGGCGGCCGTGCCCGGGCCTTCGTCAACATGGGCACGACCGGCAGCGCCTACTCGAAAGCGACCGCCGCCAAGCTGCAGGCGGCCGGCAAGGCCTTCCTGGACGCGCCGATCTCCGGCGGGCCGCCGGGGGCGGAGGCGGGCACGCTCGGCGTCATGTGTTCGGGCGACCGGGCGACCTTCGACGCCCTCGCCGGCCCGTTCGACGCGATCTCGGCGAAGCTCGTCTATCTCGGCGAGGAGCCGGGGGCGGCCCAGGTGATGAAACTGGTCAACAACATCATCTTCTTCGGCAATGTCGCGGTAGCGCTGGAGGCGATGACCCTGGGCGCCAAGGCCGGCCTCGACCCCGAGCAGATGCTGGAGGTGATCAACGCGTCCTCCGGCCGCAACACGGCGACCGAATGGCTGATCCCGAACCACGTCCTGACCGGCGCGCTCGATTTCGGCGGCGCCAACTACATCATCGAAAAGGACCTGGAGCTCTGGCGGCGCGAGGCGGAGGCCCATGAGACGCCGATGTGGCTCGGCTCCAACCTGCGCACCCTCTATCTCGCCTCGATGGCCGAACAAGGCCGCAAGGCGGACCTCACGGCGCTCGCCAAGACGCTCGGCAAATGGGCGGGGCACGACATACCGAAAACCCGGTGAAGCCTGAGCGCCAGGACTGGACCGACCGGGAAAACGACCTGCTGGTCGCCGACTACTTCGCCATGCTGAATGCGGAGTTGGCTGGCGAGGGCTACAACAAGGCGGGCCGCAATCGCGCGCTGCAGCAACTGATCGGCCGCGGCCGCGGTTCGATCGAGTTCAAGCACCAGAACGTCAGCGCAGTCCTGAAGCTGTTCGGCCAACCCTGGATCGATGGCTACAAGCCGGCCTTCAATTTTCAAAGCACGCTGCGCGACGCGGTCTGGCGTTGGCTATCGGCCAAGCCGGCATGGCCGACGCCGCGTTCGCCCGACGTCGCCGCCGCGACGCTGGCCGAACCGGCGATGCTCGATGTCGGCCCATCGCCGACCCAATCCAACGAACCCGAGCCCGAAGAACTGACCAAGGCGAAAGAGCTGTTGCGCCTCTTCGACATCGCCGGCAGAGATGCGGCCAACCGCGTGTTGGGCGCGGCTGGCGAGCAGCGAGTTTTCTGCCATGAGAAAGCGACGCTGCGGCAGTTCGGACAGAGCGCACTCGCGGATGAAGTCCGCTGGGTCTCCAGGGACGATGGCGACGGCGCCGGATACGATATCGCAAGTTTCGATGCCGAGGGCCGCCGTCGCTTGATCGAGGTCAAGACGACCAATGGCTGGAACCGCACCCCATTTCACATCACGGCGAACGAACTCAAGGTCGCGGACGAGCGCCGTTCGGAATGGGTGCTCTTCCGCCTCTGGAACTTTGCGCGAAAGCCACAAGCCTTCGAGCTCCGGCCGCCGCTGGACGCCCATGTCAGCCTGACGGCGACCAGCTTCCGGGCGACGTTTCCGACTTGAGGGCAAGCGATCATGGCCGCGCCCGGTCGGTCCCATGGCGGACGAGCGCGGCTTCTGAAATCCCGAGAGCGCCGTACGACCGCTTCCGTGCTAGAATTGTCCGACGACGGAAACCGATCGCAGCGGAATGAGGGAGAGCGGGATGCGGACGATTTTGGTGAGCCTGGCGGCGCTATCGGCGCTGGCGCTGGGCGCGACGGCGGCTTCGGCCCAGACCGGGGACGTGAAGGTGACGCCGCTCGGCGGCAAGGATGGCGAGTTCTGCCGGCTCGACCGCGCCCTGGTCTTCGAGGACCCGAACGGCACGCGCGTGCTCTACGATCCCGGCATGACGGTCGCCGGGCCGACCGATCCCCGCCTCGCCCGGATCGATATCGTCCTGGTCACGCACATGCACGGCGACCATGTCGGCGCCCGGCACAACGCCGCGCCGGACACGGGCGAATGCGGCAAGCCGGACCTCTCCGTCAACGCAGTCCCCAACACCAATGCCGTCAACATCGCGCTCGCCCAGAACGCCAAGATCGTGACCGGCAGCGAGATGCCGCCGTTCTTCGCGGCTAAGTTGAAGGACCTCGGCGGCGATCCGAAGAATTCCGTCCTCGCCCGCTTCGGCGCGACCCAGACCATCGGCGGCGTCAGGATATCGACCGTGCCCGCGTCTCACAGCAATGGCGTCGGCCCGGAATATATCGCCGGCGCCGTCGGCGAAGCCTTGAAGGCGGCTGGGGTGGCAGGGTATGTCGGCCCGCCGACGGGCTACATCCTGGGCTTCACCAACGGCCTCGTCGTCTATCTCTCGGGCGACACCGGCATGACGGCGGAGCAGAAAACGGTCGTCGGGGATTATTACAAGCCCCAGCTAGCGGTGATCAATATTGGCGACACCTTCACGACCGGGCCGGCGGAAGCTGCCTATGTCATCAACGATCTGGTCAAACCGGCCGCCGTCATCCCGTCCCACGCCAACGAGGCGGCGACCGATGGCGGCAAGGTCATCGCCGGCACCCGGACGGAGGCCTTCCTGAAAGCCGTGGCGATGCCGGCCCACGTGCCCCTGAGCGGCCGCACCATGGCCTTCAACGGCGCAGGCGCCTGCGTCGCGGGCTTCTAGATCAAACCAGTCTTAGGCGGAAACGCCTAAGACTGGGTAATTTGATCGCTATCAATAAGATAGACCAAGCCGAAATTCCAACGGCCGGCAAAGGAGACGTCAAATGGCAGACTATATTCCCCCCGCAATCGACTGGGTCCGCGAGCAGGTCGAGTTGTATGAAGGCAGCGGCGGCACGAAGGGCACGACGCTGCGCGATACCGGCCTGCCGTGCATCATCGTCACCCACAAGGGCGGCAAGACCGGCGCGATCCGGAAAATTCCGCTGATGCGGGTGAAGGACGGCGCGAGCTACGTGCTCGTCGGCTCCTATGGCGGGCGGGAGAAGAACCCGGTCTGGGTCTATAACCTTCGCGCCCATCCGGACGTTGAAATCCGCGACAAGACCGAGGTCTTCAAGATGCGGGTCCGGGAAGTCGCCGACACGGACGAACGCGCCCGCCTCTGGGCGATCAGCGCCGAGGCGTTCCCGCCCTACAACGACTACCAGGCGAAAGCCCCCCGGACGATCCCGGTATTCCTCGCCGAACCGGCCTGACGGCGCGCGATATCGCGCTTGGTTGCGCTGGCAGGAGCATGGACCACGCGCACAAGCGGACACGCGGTCCATGCTCTATCGTATTGATAGCGATCAACCCCGCTTTTGGCGATTCCGCCAAAAGCGGGGTTGATCTAGCCCTTGAGCAGCAGCAGCAGGATGCCGGCGACGATCAGCACGATGCCGATGATCTCGCCGCGCGTCGAACGTTCGTGGAAAAAGACCGTCGAGGCGATGAACGTGAAGACCAGTTCGATCTGGCCGAGCGCGCGCACATAAGCGACGTTCTGGATCGTCATCGCCGTGAACCAGCCGACCGAACCGAGGGCGCCGGCCGCGCCGACAATGCTGGCGACCCGCCAGGCCTTGAGGATCTTGGTGATCTGGCCAGGCTCCCGGATGCGGATATAGATCAGCATGGCGAGCGTCTGCAGGCCGGTCACCCAGGCGAGCGTATAGCCGGCCTGCATGGCGAAATGCGGGCCGTCGAGGCTGAGGCTGGCGCCGCGGTACAAGACCGCCGAAATCCCGAACATCGCGCCCGAGGCCAGACCGATCGCCGTCGTGCGCTCAAAGAGGGCGGCGCGCATGTTGCGGATGCCGCCGCCGCTTTTCGCAAGGCTGATCGACATCACGCCGATCAAGCTGATGACGATGGCGGCGATCGCCGGCCAGGACAGATGGTCCCCCAGAAAGATCAGGCCGAAGACCGCCGCCTGCACGGTCTCCGTCTTGGAATAGGCCGTGCCGACCGCGAAATTGCGCAGGCCGAACAGATAGACCAGCAGCGCCGTCGCGGCGATCTGCGCGGCGCCGCCGAAAATGCCCCAGATGAAAAACGGCAAATTGGGCGTCGAATACTCGAAATCGAAGCCGTAATGCAGCAGCAGCACATAGGCGACCGCCACGGGAAAGCCGTAGCCGAAGCGTGCGAAAGTCGCGCCCGCGGTCGAAAGGCGGCCCTTGAGATGCTTCTGCAGGGCGGAGCGCAGATTCTGCAGAAAGGCGGCGGCCAGGGTGACCGGGACCCAAAGTTCAAACATCGTGGACTTGTCTTCTTAAGAGCCTGACCGAAAAGTGTTTGAGCGATATCAGCAGGTTGTGATTCACC
>CALAHN010000016.1 GCA_937891825.1 uncultured Alphaproteobacteria bacterium | reverse complement strand
TTTCTGTTGCCCGGTAACCCCCCAAACCGCGCTTACTTAACTTGTCTTACGACAAATTACGCAGCGAGTGCGACTTCATTGTCATTCGCACCTAGGTTTTTGAGCCGATAACGGCGGCATCGCACCGAGCAAAAACTACGTCTTTACCGCGCACGTCGAGCCTGTTTCGTCCCCCGATTCGCGAGCTGACAAGGTGCTCGCGAAGCCCAATTGGTGGAGACGCCGGGTACTGCCCCCGGGTCCGTAACGCTTATTCCACGCAGCGTTTATCGCCATAGAAGGGCCGAAGCCCCACGCGACCAATATACGCCTTGCGGCCGCGTGATAAAAGGGCAGTCTGCGAAGCGCACGGAAAGATAATGCGGAAGGGTCGCGGCATGACGAGGTTGAGCGAAGCGCAGGCGGCGGAGATCGAGGCTGGCCGGGGCGAAACCGCGCCGACCCGGCGCGCGGTGGCGCCTGCGTTGGAGGAGATCCTGTATCAGGCCCTGCCGGTGCTCGACCACGGGTTCATCCGGGTCGTCGACTATATGGGGGACGATAACGCCATCGTGCAGGCGGCGCGGGTCTCCTATGGTCGGGGGACGCGCAAAACCAGCCAGGATGAAGGGCTTATTCGGTATTTGATGCGACATCGCCACACCTCGCCCTTCGAGATGTGCGAGATCAAGCTGCATGTGAAGCTGCCGATGTTCGTCGCCCGGCAATGGATCAGGCACCGGACAGCGAACGTCAATGAATACTCCGCGCGCTATTCCATTCTGGATAAAGAGTTTTATGTGCCGGAAGCCGAGCATCTGGCGGTGCAGTCGTCCCAGAACCATCAGGGTCGCGGCGAAGCGGTCGATCCGGCGGCGGCGGCGGCCATGCTCGATATTTTAAGGCGCGACGCCGCCCAGGCCTTTGATAGTTATGTTTATCTCCTGAACGCTGACGCCCACGGCGAACCGGTCGACGCCGGCCGTCCCGGCCTTGCCCGCGAACTGGCCCGGATCGGCCTGCCGCTTTCGACCTATACCCAATGGTACTGGAAGACCGATCTGCATAATCTGTTTCATTTCATGGCGCTCCGGGCGGATTCCCATGCGCAATATGAAATCCGGGTCTATGCCGACGTGCTCCGCGATATCGCGCAACGCTGGACGCCACTCGCGGCGCAGGCGTTCGAGGATTACCGCCTGCATGGCGCGGACCTGTCGCGTCAGGCGCTCGATGTGGTGCGCCGCAGGCTGCGCGGCGAGACGGTCGACCGGGCGTCGAGCGGCCTCGGCTTGCGGGAATGGCGTGAGCTGGAGGCGCTGCTCGCGGGAGATGCGTCATGACGGCGCGTCCGACGATCGCCGACCCGATCGCCTTCGAGCTTTTCAAGAACGCCCTGATCGCCATCGCCGATGAGATGGCCTTGACCATCACCCGAACCACCTATTCGGGCGTGCTGAAAGACAACATGGACTTCTCGACGGCGTTCTGCGACGGCGACGGGCGGCTGATCGCCCAGGGCCTGACCTTGCCGGGCCATCTGGGGTCTTTGCCGACGGCCCTCAGGGCGGCGATCGAACGCTTTGGCGACAGCATCGTCGACGGCGACGTGCTCTGCCTGAACGATCCCTATGCCGGCGGCATGCATTTGCCGGACCTGTTCGTCTTCAAGCCGATCTTTCATGAGGGCGTGCGCGTCGCCTTCGCCGCCACGATCTGCCACCACACCGATGTCGGCGGCAGGGTCGCTGGATCGAATGCCGCCGACTCGACCGAGATCTATCAGGAAGGCCTGCGCATTCCGCCCTCGAAGCTGTTTCGCGCGGGCCAGCCGAACGACACCCTGTTCGACATGATCCGCGCGAATGTCAGGTTGCCGGTCCTGGTCGAAGCCGACATGCGCGCCCAGTTGGCCGCCTGCCATATCGCGGAGCGCCAGTTCCTGGAGATCGTCGCCGACCACGGCGTCGCCGGGACGCGCGCGCTGATCGACGAATTGATCGACTATTCCGAACGCCTGACCCGCTCTGCGATCGGGGGGCTGCCGGACGGCGAGTGGTCGTTCGAAGACTGGATCGATGACGACGGCGTCGATCTCGGCAAGCCGATCCGCCTGTTCGTGACCTTCCGCAAGGCCGACGACCGGATCGAAGCCGATTGGACCGGCTCCAACCCCCAGGTCCGCGGCGCCATCAACAACACATTCTCCTATACCCAGGCAGCGAGCTATTGCGCGATCCGGTGCGTCCTCGACGAGGATATTCCGACGAACGAGGGCTTTTTTCGCGCCATCGATGTCGTCGCGCCCAAGGGCACGATCGCCAATATGGAATTGCCGGCCGCCTGCGCCGCGCGGGGCCTGACGGGCTTCCGGATGATCGACTGCGCCCTGGGCGCGCTGGCGATGATGCGCCCCGACAAGGTCATGGCGGCCTCGGACGGCGGCAATACCGGGATTTCCATCGGCGGCTGGACTGCCGATCGCAAGCCCTTTGTCTACGTTGATTTCACCTGCGGCGCCTGGGGCGCTAGGCCGTGGGCCGACGGGCTTGAGGGCAATGCCAACATCTTCTCGAACATGGCGTCGCAATCGGTCGAGATCACGGAGGCCGAACATCCGGTCGAGATCCTGCGCTACGAATTTCTGACCGATCGCGCTGGCGCCGGGCTGTATCGCGGCGGCGCGCCGTTCGGCCGTGACTACCGGATCAAGGCGACGACCGCGAGCTTGCAGGTCCGCGCCGACCGGGCGTCGTTCCGCCCCTACGGCCTCTATGGCGGCGCGGCCGGGCATTTCGCCAGGAACATCCTCAATCCGGGCACGGCGGGCGAACGGCCGCTGTCGCCGAAGTTCACCATGGATGTCGTCGCGGGCGACGTGCTGCGCCATGAACTGGCGGGCCCTGGCGGCTGGGGCGACCCGCTGGAGCGTCCGCCGGAAGCTGTGCTTGAGGATGTGCGCGACGGCTTTGTCAGCATCGCCGGCGCCCTCAGGGATTATGGCGTCGTCATCCTGGCGGACAGCGTGGACGCTGCAGCGACGGCGGCCGCGCGCGCCGCCAAGGCCAAGGCGCGGGGGCCTGCGCCGACGCCATTCACCCGGGAGGCAGCGTCATGAGCGGCCAGTGGCGCGTCGGCGTCGATATCGGCGGCACTTTCACGGATATCGTCCTGCTCGGGCCGGACGGCCGGCTGGCGGTGCGCAAGGTTTCTTCCAGCGTTGACGACTACGCCCGCGCGATTGTTGAGGGCCTTGAAATTGCGCTCCGCGAGGCGGGCCTGACGGCGGCCGACGTCAGTGAAATCCGCCACGGCGCCACCGTCGCTTCGAATGCGATCCTGGAACGGCGCGGCGCCAAGGTGGGATTGATCGGCACCGAGGGCTTTCGCGACATTTTGGAAATCCGCACGCTCCGCATGCCCCGGCTCTACGATCTTGCATGGGAGAAGCCGAAGCCGCTCGTGCCCCGTCGGCTGCGGTTGACGGTCCCGGAGCGGATCGACGCCACGGGCGCCGTCACGACCCCGCTCGACCTGGCCGCCGCAGCGGCGGCCATCGATCATCTGGTCGGAGAGGGCGTGGACGCCATCGCGGTCGCGTTCCTGAACGCCTATGCGAACCCGGTGCACGAGCAGGCGATGGCGCGGCTGATGGCGGAACGCGCGCCTGGCGTCGCGGCTTGTATCTCGACCGACGTGCTGCCGGAAATCCGGGAATATGAGCGGACGTCGACAACGGTTGTTAACTGCTACGTGCTGCCGATCGTCGCCGCCTATTTGAAGTCGCTGAAAGCTGGCTTGCGGGACCAGGGCATCGCAGCGCCGGTGTCGCTCATGCAATCCTCGGGCGGCTTGACGCCGGCGGACGCGGCGGCGCGGCTGCCGGTGCATATTATCGAGTCCGGCCCGGCTGGCGGCGTCGTCGGCGCCCAGGCGCTGGCGGCGCCCCTGGGCGAGGCCAGCATTGTCTCCTTCGACATGGGCGGCACGACGGCGAAGGCTGCGCTTGTCATCGACGGGCGCGCGGAACGGGCCGACGAACTCCAGGTCGGCGGCGAGGCGATTCAGGCGTCGCGGCTGCTGACGGGGCAGGGCTATTCGGTCAAGACCCGGGCGATCGATCTGGCGGAAGTCGGCGCTGGCGGCGGCTCGATCGTCTGGATCGACGCGGGCGGCGCCATGCAGATCGGCCCGAAGAGCGCGGGCGCCTCTCCAGGCCCCGTGTCCTATGGCATGGGGGGCACGGAACCGACGATCACTGACGCCAACCTGATCCTGGGATACTTGAACCCGGCGGGGCTTGCTGGCGGCGAGCGGACGCTCGACCTTGCGGCGGCGCGGGCCGCCTTCAAGGCGAAGGTCGCGGACCCGCTTGGCCTCAGCGTCGAGGATGCGGCGTTCGGCGCCCGGCGGATCGCGGTCGCGAACATGATGCGCGCCATCCGCGCCGTGACGGTCGAGCGGGGGCGCGATCCGCGCTCGGCCGCCTTGTTCGCGTTTGGCGGCAATGGGCCGATGTTCGGCTGGGACATGGCGGCGGCGCTTGGCATGCAGCGCGTGATCGCGCCGCCGGCGCCGGGCTTGTTCTCGGCGTTCGGGCTGCTCTATGCGGAAGTTGAGCACCATTATGGGCGGACCTTGCGGCGCGTGCTGGCGTCCGCCGATCCGGAAGAGATCGAGCGCGCCTGGCGGTCGCTCGAGGATGAGGGCAGCGCGCAATTGACGGCCGAAGGCTTCAAGCCTGCCGACCAGGAGGTGCGGCGGTCCGCCAGCCTGCGTTACAAGGGCCAGACCCATGAGTTGGAGGTCGACTGGTCGGGCGCGTTCGATCTGGCGGCGCGGGACGGGCTGGCGGAAGCGTTCGGCGTCGAGCATGCGCGCGTCTATGGCCACCGGGCTGGGTTGGCGGAGCCGGTGGAGTTGATCACCCTCCGGGCGAGCGGGCGCGGCCTCGGCGAGCGGGCGCCGCTCGCCAAATCGACCGACCGCAAGGCGGCGGCCGGCGGCGGCTGGCGGCCAGCCTACTTCGGCCCCGAGACCGGTTGGCTCGAGACCCCGATCCTGGCGCGCTCCGATCTGGCGGAGCAGCGTATCGGGCCGTTCATCGTCGAGGAATATGACGCGACCTGCCTGGCGCCGCCCGGCGTCTCAGGCCAGCTTGAACCGGTGACGAACGCGATTACCTTGCGGCGCGCCAAAGTCTGACAAGGCCAGCCCGCCAGCCGCGTCAGGCGGCGGCGGAACTCGTGTCGAGGGCGTGCAGCAATTCGGCCAAGGCGGCGGCCGCGAACCTGACCATATTGTTCGCCCGGTCGTCGTCGCCGGTTTCCAGGGTCGTCACCGCATGGGTCGGGCCATTGACGGCGATGCAGGTATGGCCTGCCGCATCCCCATAGCGGTTGCCTGTCGGCCCCGCCGCCCCGGTTTCGGCCAGGCCCCAGTCCGCCTCGTGGACCGTGCGGACGCGGTCCGCGAGACGCGCCGCATAAGGCTCTGAACTCGACCGGATGCCGGCGGCGTCAATATCCTTCTGGGTGATGCCAAGCAGCGCCTTGCGCGCCTGGCCAGTGTAGACCACCGCGCCGCCCAGGAAATACCGGGATGCGCCAGGGACCGCGAGCAGCGCTGCTGCGATCAGGCCGCCAGCGGAGGATTCGGCGACGGCGACGGTCTCGCCGCGCGCGCGCAGCCGGTCGGCGCACGCTTCAGCCAGGCGCAGCAATTCTGGGTTCATGGGATGGTCTCCTCGACGGGGCATCGGGCATCGCGCTGTCGCGTCTGCTTAGGTGAGTATCGACGGAGCATCCGCCCGCTGTCAAAGCCAGCCCGCCTGAGTGTAGCCAGCGCACCTTAGGACGGGGCAGATCGATCCGGCTTGGCAGGCCGGTCGGATTGGTTCATTAAGACAGCGTCCTATGCGCCATGTACGCGCGGGCGAAAATACTGGCGGCTGCGAATCGCGGAGAGTTGGTTCTTCGTGTCCTGCCGCTGTTGGGAGACCGAATAATGAAGCCCGAGCTTGTGTATCTCGTCGCGACTTGCGTTCTCAGCCTCGTGATGTGGGTGCCGTATATTCTGGGGCGCCTGAATGCCTGGGGCGTGGTCGAAGTCATGGGCTATCCCCAGCGCGAACTGCCGCAGCCCGTCTGGGCCGTGCGGATGCAGAACGCGCACCGCAACCTGACGGAAAACCTGATTCCCTTCGCCGGCCTCGTTCTGGTCGCGCATATTTCCGAACTGACCAACGAGACGACGGCCCTGGGCGCCCTGATCTTCTTCTGGGCGCGGGTCGGCCATATGGTCGTGTATACGCTTGGCATTCCCTTTGCGCGGACGCTGACCTTTGCGGCGGGATGGGCCGGCTGCCTGATGGTCGCAAGCGTCTATCTCTGATCGACCCACGCCATGCGCTAACGATACGATCTGGATATCGCCATCCAGTCTTGGGCGTTTCCGCCCAAGACTGGTTCTAAGTGCGAGGGCTGTCGTTACGCCGCCGGTTTGAACTTCGGGATCGTCAACTCGTCGGACACCTCGTCGAAGAAGACCTCGACCGGCATGCCGATCTTTACGGCGTTCACGTCGTCCGTGATGACGTTGGACATGATCCGCGCGCCTTCCGCCAGGGTGACGCTGGCGATGACGTAGGGGCAATCGCCCTGGAACGCCGCGCCGGCGGGCCGACGGGCGACGGTGAAGCTGTAGATCACGCCCTTGCCGGACGCCTCGATCCACTCGACCTGGGAATCGTCGACGCCGGGGACCAATTGCCGACTATACAGAAAGGTTTGGCCGGTTTTCTTGCAGCGCTGGATCATCAGGCGGCCGTCTTTGGCGCCGTCCCAATAGGGAGCGCTGTCGGGATCGACGGCAGGGACTGGTTTTTCGTAAGCCATGGATATCGCCCCTCAGTTCGGTTCGCTTGAAAGCACGACGGTCGCGCCGGACGACAGGACGCCGCCGGTGCCGTGACAGACCGCTGTCTTGACGTTCGGCGCCTGACGCGCGCCCAGACCGCCGCGAAGCTGGCGGGTCGCCTCGATCAGCAGGAAGATGCCGTACATGCCGGGATGGCAGTAGGAGAGGCCGCCGCCGTTGGTGTTCATGGGGAATTCGCCGCCGGGCGCCGTGCGCTGGCCCTTGACGAAATCCTTGCCTTCGCCCCGGCCGCAGAGGCCAAGCGCTTCCATCGTCAGCAGCGTCGTGATGGTGAAGCTGTCGTAGATCATCGCCATGTCCATGTCGGCGGCCTTGCGCCCGGCCATGGCGTAGGCCGCCTGGCTGGCGCGCTCGGCGACTTCGAGCCTGGACATGTCTGGCATGTAGTTGATGTTCATGTGGCTGGCGCTTTCGCCGTGGCCCAGCATGTAAATCGGCTTGGAATTCAGGTCCTTCGCCCGCTCTGCCGTCGTCATGACGACCGCTCCGCCGCCGTCGGTGACCAGGCAGCAATCGAGCCGGCCCAGGGGATCGACGATGGGCGTCGCCGCAAGCACCTCATCGATGGTCAGCGGCTCCTGGAAGGCGGCCGCCGGATTGAGGCTGGCCCACGCCCGGGTCGCGACCGCGATCTCCGCGAGCGTCTCGCGAGAAGAGCCATAGTCGTGGAAATGCCGTTGGGCGGCCATGGCGTAGGCGCCAGCCGGCGAGGGCAGGCCCGCCACCATGTCGAACTGGTTCGAGAACAGCGCCGGGCGCCCGCCAAGGCTGCGCGCCGACTGGGATTTCTGCATCGAGCCATAGAGGATCAGCACCGTGTCGCAGACGCCGGCCTTGATCATTTCATAGGCATGGCCCGCATGCAGCACGAAGGCCGATCCGCCGACATTCGTGCCGTCGAGGTATTTCGGGAAGCGAATGCCCAGATATTCGGCCAGCAAGTTCGGCTGCATCGCGCCGGGGCCGGGCATGCCCCACATGCCGGCGACAGCGAGGCCATCGACATCCGCCATGGTGAGGCCGGCTTCCGCCAGCGCTTCGTTGGCGGCATAGCGCTGCATGTTAAGCACATGGATGCCGGGCAGAGCGCGGCCACGGTTTTCGGTCGGCGCGTCGGCGACGCCGACAATGACGGGTTGTCTCGACATGGGGGTCCTTTGCGGTTTGGCCTGTGCTTGCCTTTGGGCGGCGAGCGCTTTGGCGATCTTGGCGGAATCGAATACCACGCTATTCGGCGGCTTGCCGGACGAGGCTGGCGCCGATGGCGTCTGCCTCGATGGTCAGCCGGTGCATGATGCGCGTCGCCGGCCAATAATCAGCGACGGCGTAGTGCAAGCTCGACCGGTTGTCCCAGAAGGCGATCGTGCCCGGACGCCAGTTCAGGCGGTACTGGAATTCCGGCTTGGCGCAATGGCGCGTCAGGAAGAGATGCAAGCTTTCGCTCTCGAACTTCGAGACGCCCATGATCGTGGCGGTGAAGCTTTCCGAGAAATAGATCAGCTGTTCGCCGGTGACCGGATGGCGCGGCGCCAGGGGATGCTCGATCGGCGGGTTCTCATCCCGTGTCTTGATCATGCCCTCGCGGCCTGGGCCTTCCCAGTTCCGGGCTTTCTCCGGCGATGAGTGAAGCCGCATGAAGTCATAGATGGCGGTCTTGTCGCCAAGCGCCGCCTGCATGGTCGGCGAGAGGCCTTTCCAGGCGGCCGTCAGGGAAACGAAGATGGTGTCGCCGCCAAGCGGCGCTGGCTGCTCGGCCTTCAGGACGGACGCAAATTCCGGCTTCGCCCGAAACATCCCGTCGGAATGGAAGTGGTCTATATTCGGCGGCCGGTCCTTGTCGTTGATGATGATCGATACTTCCGGGACATCGTCACGGGTCTCGAAGGCCGCGCGGCGCGCCTGGCGGAGCGGCCCAAAGCGGCGGGCGAACGCGGCCTGCTCTGCCGGCGTCACATCCTGGCCTCGGAAGAACACGACCTGATGGCGCATCAGCGCGGCGTGAATCTCCCGAACCGCCGCGTCGCCAATATCGGATTTCAGATCGACGCCCGAGATGAATGCGCCGCAGTTTCGCGACGCCGGTTCGACAGTGATATGCGCATAGTCCTGCATGGCTTCGCCTCGCTTTGTGCCGCTTCGAAGAATGCCATGCCTTTGCCTCTGGTCAATGGCGGCAGTTTGGCGGCAAGCTAGGCGTAAATCTGGAATGCCATAGCGGGGAGAGTCGGGACATGCGGTGGGCGCGCTATCTGGTCGGGGATAAGGAAACATTTGGCCTGGTTAAAGGCGATCGGCTGATCGACGTCGCGGGCGATCCCTTCGACGGGTATGAACGCACATCGACGTCGCGGCCGCTTGCGGCGACGAAACTGCTGGCGCCGGTCATGCCGCGGACGTTCTACGCGGCTGGACTCAATTATGCGGACCATGTCCGTGAGGCGGCGGAGAAGCTTGGCCGGTCGCCCGATCTGCCGCCGGCGGCCGACATCGGCTACCGGGCGATCAACTCGATCACCGGCCACGAAGACCCGATCATCGTGCCCGCCGACGCGACGGAACTGCTGCAATATGAAGGCGAAATTGTCGTCGTCATCGGCAAGCAGGCCAAGCATCTGACGGCGGAGACGGTCTGGGACTGCATCCTTGGCTACACCATCGGCAACGACGTCTCCGAGCGCACATGGCAGCGGGGCGACCGGACGATGTGGCGCGGCAAGAATACCGATACCTTCGCGCCGATGGGCCCCTGGATCGAGACCGACCTCGATCTCGAGGCCGCGATGACGACCGTCCGCGTCAATGGGCAGGAGAAGATCACGTTCAAGACGACGTCGATGATCTTCGGCATCGCCGAATTCCTGATCCGCATGTCGCAATATTGCACGCTCTACCCGCGCGACGTCGTTTGGATGGGGACGGAGGGCAAGACCGACAACATGGTTCACGGCGATGTCTGCGAGATCGAGATCACCGGCATCGGGACGCTGCGGAACCGGGTGCAGTGGGAAGGTAAGTGATATTTTACAACTGGGCGCTTTGCGCGGGTCCGGCATGCTCCCGGTTGGATGAAATAATTCACTTTTAACTGTATATGATTTTCCAACTAAGATATTGAGATGAATAAAGGATTTCCAGAATACATGTGCGCGCCCTTTGAAATCATAGCCAGCCGGGAGTTGCGTCGGGCGTTCTGAGGGAATACTCTTTTCCTGGGCGGCGGGCGAATGATTTCCGATGTGGCTGGGCATGCGCCTTGTCGCAAACAAGGAGCATGTTGCATGACCGCGACCATTTCCAAAAGTTTTGTCGACCGATTTTTCGGATTCAGCCTTCAAGGCGGCGCGAACGATGAAAAGCTTGGGACATTCATCAAGCTGACCGATGACTTCAACGGCGATGGTCTCGCGGACATCGTGGTCGGCGGCATCGTCCAGGATCCGGAAAATTCTTTTGTGGTGTTCGGCGGCGGAAGTCGCCTGGGGACCACGGTCGACCTTTCGACCCTGGCAGCAGCGGAAGGGTTTCGCATTGACGCTGGCGGCGCGGGCAATATCCGCAGCGGGTTCGGTTCGGGCGACGTCAATGGCGATGGCGTCGCCGACCTGATCCTGGCTGGCCGGGCTAACGGCGAGGCCCATGTCTTGTTCGGCGGCGGACCGAATGTTTATGGCGCGCTCGATCTTGGATTTCTGAACGGAGCGGATGGCTTCGAGGTTGTCGATTCCGGCGGCCCCAATGGCGGCTCCACGAATTTCGGCCACAGCGCGGCCAACGGCGATTTCAACGGCGACGGTTTCAATGACATTGTCGTCGGCGACTTCTATGGTGCCGGTCTGACGACATCAGTCATCTTCGGCGCGGCCGCCGCCGCGGCCTCGTTCGATGTCGCGGCGCTTGACGGCGCTGACGGTTTCCGGGTGACCTCGCTCGACGTCAATGGCGCGGTTGGCGATTTCGTCGGGGATTTCAACGGCGACGGCCTGGACGACCTTCTGATCTGGGAGGGCGGCTATTCCGATCCCAATGCTCCCGGAACACAGGGCACGGGCGTCGTGGTCTTCGGCGGCCAGACCCTGGCTGCGTCCGGCACGATCAACGATCTGGATGGGCCCGGCGTCGGCGTTCGTTTGGTCAGTTCCACCATTCGCGGCTACACAGCGGTCGGCGTCGGCGACGTCAATGGCGACGGCTTCAGCGATATCTTCATTTCGCAATATTCCGACAACAGCGATGGCGGCGGCGTCGTCGTCTTCGGCGGAGCGCAAAGCGGCGTCACGATCGACCTTGGGTCGATGGATGGAACCGACGGCTTTCGCGTTGTCGCGCCGGTCGGCGGAGGGGAGGGCATTGGAACCTCCTTCAACAACGTCGCGGCCGCTGGCGATTTCAACGGCGACGGCGTCGATGATTTCATCGTCGGCGCGCATGGCCATAAAGATACAAACGGCGTCAACGTGGGCGCCGCCTACATCGTATTCGGTCAGTCCGGCGGGTTCGCCGCAACGGTGGACCTAGCGTCGATGACGTTCGATCAGGGGTTTGCGGTCGTCGGCGAAACAGCGGGAGCGCTGGGCTTCAGCGTCTCCGGCGGCGCCGATGTCAATGGCGACGGGTTCGATGATATCGCCATGGGCGGTTTCGGGGTCGGGGATGCCGGTCCTGGCTCAGCCGTAACCTCTGTCATGTATGGCGGCGATTTCAGCGGCGGCGTCCAGGTCGGGGACGGCGGCGCGAATATAGTTACCGGCGGCTCAGGCATCGACAGAATTATCGGCGGGCTGGGGGTCGATACGCTGGATGGCGGCGGCGGCGAGGATGCCCTGTCGGGCGGGGCCGGCGACGACGTTCTCATCATTCGGGACGGCAATTTCCGGCGAGTCGACGGCGGGACGGGGGCAGACACGCTGCGGCTGGCGGGCAGTTCCGCGATCACGCTGGATTTTACGGCGATCGGGCATGAAGGCGTGCATTCAATCGAAACGATCGACCTTGCTTCCGGCCAAGCCAACATTCTTCGGCTGCGGCCGGTTGATGTCGCCGGCCTTTCGGAAACGACGAACAAGCTGTTCGTCACTGGCGGAGCCGGCAATCGTGTCGAGTTGGTCGGGGATGCGCTGTTTCCGGGGCAGGACGACGCGCAATCCTTCGCATTCGAAGGCGTCGAAACGATCGGCGGCGTGACCTTCAATCGCTATGTCTCGGGCGCGCGGATCATCTCGGTCGAGCAGGACGTCGCTGTCACCCGGGTCGTCGATATCGATGGGCTGATCGATCAGTCGGTTCTGTTCCAGGATGCCGATGGGTTGCTGAACGGCCAGGATGCGAATGGCCGTGTCGGATCGTCCGGCACGCTCGGCGCGGACCGGGATGGCGACGGTCGGTTCGACGTGGTTATCGGCGGCGTCGGGCCGAACGTCTTGTTCAATGGCACGGTGTTTGTCGTTCGCGCCGATGAACTCCCCATCGGTCCTGGCGTGGTCGATCTCGAAGTCGAATCTCAGCTAAATTTGCCAGATGGACTTGGCGGCGTTGTCGCCGCCATCGGCGACATCAATGGCGATGGCATTGTAGACTTTATTTTGGGCGCGCCGTTTTCTGAGGCCGGCGGCACACAGCGCGGCCAGGCATTTGTCGTGTTTGGCCCACGGTCGCTAGGTGATAATCAAGATTTTTCTGCCGACGGCCTCGATGGCGCGGATGGTTTCCGGATTGATGGACCGGCAGACGGCATTCGGCTTGGCCAGGGCGTCGAGATGCTCGGCGACGTCAACGGCGACGGCATCGACGATCTTGCCGTGGCTGCGCCGTTCGCCAGTTACAACGGCGGAAACGCAAATGGCGCGGCGTACGTTATCTTTGGGCGTCGTGAAGGCTTCGACGCCGTGTTCGATCCGACGACGCTCGACGGGTCCGATGGCTTCCGCGTCATCGGATCGACCACATTCATCCTGAACCGATTGAAGAACGTTCGCGATGCGGGCGATCTAAACCGGGACGGCGTGGACGACATCCACATCACAGGGATCGATGCGCGTCAAAGCTATGTGATTTTCGGATCGAACAGCTCATTTGCGCCATCGTTGAACGTCGATGCTCTGGATGGCGCGGATGGGTTCACAATCACTGGGACCAGCGCATTGAGCGGCGTAGGGTCCGCCGGCGTCTGCGACGTCAACGGCGATGGCGTCGACGATCTGCTGATCGACGACAACAGGTTCAGTTCGATTGAGCAATCTCAAGTAGGCCGCGCGATCGTGCTGTTTGGCGACAAAGACGGCTTCGGCGCAAGCGTCGATGTCAACGCGCTGACGGATGCGGAGGGCTACCAGATCATCGGCGGCGACGCCGGCGATTTGTTCGGCAGAAGCGCGCGCGATCCGGGCGACGTCAACGGCGACGGCATCAACGATCTGTTGCTCGGCGCGCCCGGCGGCGGCGTCACTGCCGGCGCCGGCGAAAGCGTCCTGATTTTCGGGGATGGCGACCTGTTCGATGGCGGCGACGATAGCTATGACGGGGATGATGTCCGGAACGGCAATAGCTTCGATAACAACATCAAAGGCGGCGCTGGCGACGATCTGCTGCGCGGCGGGCTTGGCGATGACGCGCTACTCGGCGGCATCGGCAATGACAAGCTGACGGGCGCCGGCGGCGAAGACGTTCTGCTGGGCGGAACCGGAAACGATCGGCTGAATGGCGGCGCTGACGCGGACTATATGCTGGGCCAACGGGGCAACGACATCTACACCGTCGATAATTCGACCGATATCGTGCGTGAAAATGTGGGCGAAGGCACCGACCGCATCAACACGTTCGCGAACTTCGTCAATCCGGCGAATGTCGAAATCCTGGACGGCCAATTCGCCAATCAGGGGCTTGTGCTGACAGGGAATTTCCAGCGCAATCAGATTACCGGCGCCAACAAAATATCCACCGGGGACACCATCAACGGCGAAGGCGGCAATGACCTGATCGTCGGCCTGGTCGGCAATGACACGCTGCTGGGCGGCGACGGCGACGATCGGATTTTCGGAAATTCCGGCAATGACGACATCGCGGGCGGTCAGGGCAACGACACCATGACCGGTCAGCAAGGCATCGACACCTACCGGTTCGAGCTATTGTCGGGGGTCGATCGGATCACGGATTTCGCCATTGGCGTCGATCAACTGGACGTGTCGATTTTTTTCAACGAGTTCGCGCAGGTTCAGGCTGCGCTGGCCGATGTGAACAACACCGCCCGCCTGACCTTCTCGGCCGGCAATTTCGTCAATCTCTCCGGCGTGCAATCCGCGCAATTGACCGAGGGCGACTTTATCTTCGACGGCGGGTAATGGCGGGCGCCAAATTCTGATCCGATTAGCGCAGCGTTTCGAGTAAGCGGATCAGGAGCTGCGTCCTTGGCTTGATGGATGCGAGCAACAGGCGTTCGTCCTCCGTATGGGCGCCGTCGCCATCGACGCCGAGACCGTCGAGCGTCGGAATGCCAAGGGCCGCGGTGAAATTGCCGTCGCTGAAACCGCCGGTCGCCACATCCTCGAGCGGCATGTCCTGTTCGGCGGCGAGGCCCTGGGCATGGGCCAGCAGCGCCGCAATCGCGGCCGTCTTGGGATAGGGCGGGCGGTTTATGCCGCCCTCGATCTCCAGGCGGACTTCGGGATCGACCGGCGTCAGGCCGTCGAGCATGGCGCAGGCTGCCTCGGCGCTGGCGTCGTCCGGCAATCGCACATCGACCTCGAACTCGGAGAACGCCGGCCGGACATTCGCGCCCGATCCGCCGGACCATAGGCCGACATTGGCGGTGACGCCGGTCGCATAATCAGTTAAGGCCTCGATTCTGGCGATCTGGCGGGCGGCTTCCAGGACGGCGCTGACGCCATCCTGATGGCGCATGCCCGCATGGCTCGGCCGGCCGTGGGCGCGGACGACATAGCGGGCGCAGCCCTTGCGCGCCGTGACGACCTTGTTGCCGTCCCGGCCCGGCTCCAGCACCAGCACGTATTTGTTGGCGAGGCCGAGGCTCTCGATCAGATCGCGACTGGTCGGGCTGCCGACTTCCTCGTCAGGCGTGAAGAGGTATGTCACCGGCAGCGGCGTCTCCCGCCCGGCGCGCACCAGATGACGGAGCGCGGCCAGGCCGAGGCAGGCGCCGCCCTTCATGTCGTAGACGCCGGGACCGTAAAGATAGCCGTCCCGCTCCTCCAGCTTCAGCTTGCCTTGCAGGGTCCCGTGCGGGTGCACCGTATCCAGATGCGCCATGATCAGAACGCCCGGCCCGTCGCCGCCCCAGGGCGACCGTGCGACGACGCAATCGCCGAACCCGTCGCGGCCCGGCCGGCGCTGAATCTGCATGCCGAGGCCCGTCATGGCGGTTTCGGCCACGTCCACGACCCGATTGACGGCGACGCCGTCTTTCGAGGGCGACTCGATGGCGGCCCAAGTCTTGATATCGGCCAGGATTTCGGCCGGGTCGATTTCCGGCAGATTGCGTTGGCGGCTCATGGGCGGGCCTCCTGGCCGATGGTTGCGTAGAGGGCGGCCAGCAGCGTCGTCCGCGGCACGATCGAAGACACGAGCATATGTTCATCGAGCGTATGGGCGCCGGCGCCGTCGACGCCGAGCCCGTCGAGCGTCGGCACGCCCATGGCGGCGGTGAAATTGCCGTCGCTGCCGCCGCCGGTGCGCGGCACGGTCTCCAGGTCGAAGCCGATCGCCTGGGCCAGGGCCTGCGCTTGCAGGAATAGCCCCGAGACGGCGTCGGTCCGTTCCATCGGCGGCCGGTTGAGGCCGCCCGTCACTTCAAGCGTGACGCCGGGAATTTCGGCCGTGAGGGATGTCAGGCGGGCATGGACCGCATCGGCGGACGCGAGGTCGGTCATGCGGATGTCGATCTCGACCTCGGCATGTTGCGGGATGACGTTGACCGCCGTTCCGGCCTGGACGACGCCGGCATTGACGGTCAGGCCAGCGCCATAATCGGTCATCGCTTCCAGCCCGACGATCTTGGCGGCGATTTCGCGGATGGCGCTTGCGCCGTCCTGATGGCGAGAGCCTGAATGGGCGGGTTTGCCGGTCGCCTTTAGCCGGTAGCGGGCGGCGCCCTTCCGCGCCGTCACGATCTTCCCGCCTTCGCGGGCTGGCTCCACCACAAGGGCGGCTGCGGCCCGGGGCGCTTCGGCCGCGATCAGGTCGCGCCCGGTCGGCGTTCCGGCTTCCTCGTCCGCCATCACCAGGATGGTGACGGGCAGGGCGGGCGCCGCGCCGACCCGGCCAAGCGCCCTGAGCGCCTCCATCGCGAGATAGGCGCCGCCCTTCATGTCATAGACGCCGGGGCCGCTGACCCGATCGCCGTCGCGCCGGAAAGGCAACGCGGCCAGCGTGCCGACCGGATGCACCGTGTCGACATGGGTCAGAACTAGCAGGCGCGGGCCGTTATCGTTGGGTCGGGTCTCCAACTTCAGGTGATCGCCAAAGCCATCCCGGCCGGCCGTGCGGGCGACGGTCAGCCCATCCCGTTCGGCCTCGGCCGCGATCAGGTCCATCAGGCGGTTGACGGCGGCGGCGTCCCGGCTTGGCGTTTCGATCGCCACCCAGGCGCCGATGCCTTGAATGACGGCGTCGACGTCGATCGTCGACTTCAATGCGTGGATGGGGGGCAATGCTGCAAACTCCAGCTTCCGGGAATGGACCGGCAGAGGATGCGTCGCCGGCGGGCCGCAAGCAAGCGCGCCGCTTGAAATGCAGGCGCCCGGACGCCATATCTGGTCCGTTGGGCTGATAGGGCCAACCGTCCATAGATCGCCGTCATGGGATCGGGACGTTCGAGCAATACGCGTTCGCTTTCAAAGGAGGTGCGCGATGTCGCGGTATACCGCATTCAATAGCCCGCTGATGCTGGGCTTCGATCATCTGGAGCGGCTTGTCGACAGCGTCGCCAAAGCGTCCGCCGACGGGTACCCCCCTTATAACATTGAGCAAATCGGCGAAACGGGCTTGCGCATCACGCTGGCCGTCGCTGGATTCGCTCGCCGCGACCTCGACGTGCAGATCGAGGACAACCAATTGCTCATCCGCGGACGCCAGCCTGATGACGACGCAGGTCGGGTTTATCTGCATCGCGGCATTGCCGGCCGTCAGTTTCAGCGCAAATTCGTACTTGCGGAGGGCATAGAAGTCGGCAGCGCCAATCTTGAAAATGGCCTGCTGCATATCGACCTCGCGCGCCCAGAGCCTGCGTTTCGGGCGCGCACCATACAGATCACCGGCGAATAGGGAGTATTGAGATGTCTAATCGAACTGACGGATTGCCTGCGACGCTGGCGCCGCGTAGCCAGATTGATCTCGAATCCCTTGGCCTGTCGGATGTCGCCTATTTGCGCCGCGCCGAGATAGACGGGGTCGAAGGCTATGCGATCCATGCCGCGAACGGCGTGCCCATTGGCTTTGCGCCCGCCGAAATGTCGGCCATCGCCGCCGTGATCACTCACAATCTCGCGGTGGCGGCTGTCCACTAACAAGGGCCTCGCGCATCTTCGGAATGGATGCTTGCGAGCGGCCTGAAATCGGCTAGGGTCCAGCGCATCATGGCGCTGGACCCAAATGTTTTCCTGAAAGAACTTTTTGACGCGGCGATCGCGCGCGCGGACCCGCGCCTTGTGATGGCCGACGCCCTGCCGCCTGCGCCGACCCAGGGCCGGGTGATCGTCCTGGGCGCCGGCAAAGCCGCAGCCGCCATGGCGGCCGCGCTCGAAGCAGCCTGGCCCCGGCCGATGGAAGGCCTGGTCGTCACGCGCTACGGCCATGCCTGCCCGGTTGAGCGGATCGAGGTCATCGAGGCCGGCCATCCCATGCCAGACGCCGCTGGCGCCGCCGCCGCGCGCCGCATGCTTGAACTGGCCGCCAGCGCCGGCCCGGCGGATACGGTGGTCTTCCTTGCGTCCGGCGGCGCATCCGCCTTGCTGGCGGCGCCGGCGGACGGCATCGATCTTGGCGACAAGCAGGCGCTGACCGGGGCGCTGTTGCGCTCGGGCGCGACCATTCACCAGATGAATGCAGTCCGGAAACATCTTTCCCTGATCAAGGGCGGCAAACTTGCGGCCGCCGCCTCGCCGGCCAGCGTGTTGACGCTGGCGATTTCCGACGTGCCCGGCGACGCGCCCGACGTCATCGGCTCCGGCCCGACGGTTCCGGATATCTCCACCCTGGCCGACGCCCGGCAGGTGCTGGCGGAATTCGGGATCGAGCCGCCGCCCTCGATCGCCCGGCGCCTCGCCGATCCATCGGCTGAGACCCCGAAGCTGGGCGACCCGATTTTCGCCCGCGCGACGTTCAAGATGATCGCAGCCCCCTATGCATCGCTCGAGGCCGCGAAGGCGCGGTCGGAAGCGGCGGGCGTGCCGGCCGTTATCCTCTCCGACCGGATCGAAGGCGAGGCGCGGGAGGTTGCGAAAGTGCTGGCGGCGCTGGCCCGCAATGTCGCCGAGCGGCGCGCGCCATTTACGCCGCCGGTCGTGCTGCTTTCGGGCGGCGAGACCACAGTCACGGTGCGCGGCGCCGGGCGCGGCGGGCGCAATGCGGAATTTCTGCTCGCCCTTGGGCTGGCGCTGGACGGCTTGCCAGGCGTCCATGCCATGGCTGGCGATACCGACGGCATCGACGGCGTCGAGGACAACGCTGGGGCGTCGATCGGCCCGGCCTTCCTCCGACGTTGCCGCGCGGCCGGGATCGACCCCGTCGCCCGGCTCGCGGACAACGATGCATTTACCGTGTTTTCGGCCTTGGACGATCTGATCGTCACGGGTCCGACACTTACCAATGTCAATGACTTTCGGGCTATTCTGATCGGCCCTGATCCTGACGACGGAGGCGTTCGATGAAGCGACCCATGATCCGGAGACGCCGGAACGCCAAGATTGTCGCGACCCTTGGTCCGGCGACGTCGACCTATGAGCAAATCCTGGCGATCTATGAAGCGGGCGCGGATGTGTTCCGCTTCAATTTCAGCCACGGCGAGCATGAGGATCATGCGGAGCGCATGCGCCATGTGCGCCGGATCGAGCAGTTGGTCCAACGGCCGATCGGCGTGATGGCGGACATGCAGGGCCCGAAGCTCCGCGTCGGCCGCTTCAAGGACGGCAAGGTGAAACTGGAAGCCGGCGCTCGGTTCCGCCTGGACCTTAATCCGGCGCCGGGCGATATCCACCGCGCGCCGCTGCCGCATCGGGAGATCTTCGCGGCGCTCGAGCCGGGCGCCGATGTGCTGCTCGACGATGGCCGGATTCGCCTTCGGGTGACGGAAATCGCGAAGGACGGGGCGGATTTCGAGGTTATCGCCGGCGGCGTCCTCTCCGACCGCAAGGGCGTCAACGTGCCCGGCGTGCTTCTGCCGCTGTCGCCCTTGACCGAGAAAGATCGCCGCGATCTGGCGTTCGCGCTCGATATCGGCGCGGACTGGATCGCCTTGTCGTTCGTCCAGCGCCCCGACGACCTGGCGGAAGCGCGCAAGCTGATCGCCGGTCGGGCCGGCCTCCTGACCAAGTTCGAGAAGCCTGCGGCTTTGGCGGAAATGGACGCCCTGGTGGAGCTGTCGGATGCCGTGATGGTCGCGCGCGGCGATCTCGGCGTCGAAACGCCGCCAGAGGACGTGCCGCTTGCACAGAAGCGGCTCGTGCGAGCCTGCCGCAATGCCGGCAAGCCCGTCATCGTCGCGACCCAGATGCTGGAGAGCATGGTGACGTCGCCCGCGCCGACCCGGGCGGAGGCTTCCGATGTCGCGACCGCGGTTTACGACGGGGCCGACGCCATCATGCTGTCGGCGGAAACGGCGGCCGGCGATTATCCCGTGGAGGCGGTCGCGATGATGAACCGCATCGCCGTCCGGGTAGAATCCGATCCCGGCTACCGGGAAGGCCTGAACCATACGCGCCACGAACCGGAGCCGACGGCGGCCGATGCGATTTCCCGCGCCGCCCGGCAGGTCGCAGAGACGATTTCAGCGGCGGCGATCGTCACCTACACGACCTCCGGATCGACGACCCTGCGCGCCAGCCGGGAACGGCCGGAAGCGCCGATCCTCGGCCTCACATCCAATGTGGCGACGGCGCGGCGGCTCTCGCTCGCCTGGGGCGTGCGGCCGGAGCATACGGAGGATGTCGAGGATTTTTCGGAGATGGTTCGGAAAGCCTGCGCCATTGCCTACAATCGGGAACTCGCCAAACTGGGCGACCGAATCGTCGTAACCGCCGGCGTGCCGTTCGGCACGCCCGGCGCTACCAATGTCTTGCGGATCGCCTGGATCACCGGCGACGAAGTTTAGGAGCATTCGATGGCCGACCCTGTAGCCGCGCGTTTGGCGGCGACCGTTCTTTTGGCCCGTGACGGCGCCGACGGTCTAGAATTGTTCATGGTGGTGCGGCATCACCAGATTGATTTCGCTTCGGGCGCATTGGTCTTTCCCGGCGGTTCCGCCGACCCGGCAGATTCCGATCCGCGGTTGCGCGGCCTGTCGGAAGGCGCCGACGCAGTCGCCGACGACATGTTCGCCGTCATGGTGGCGGCGGCGCGGGAAGCGTTTGAGGAATGCGGCGTGCTCTTGGCTCGGCGTGCGCATGGCGGCCCCTTGGTCGATGGCGCGGAAGCGGCGCGCATGGGCGCGCTCTACCGGGCCGATCTGGAGGCCAACAAGCTTTCCATGGCGGATATTGCAGTCCAGGAGGGGCTGATCCTGGCGCTCGATCAGTTGACCCACTTCGCCCACTGGATCACGCCGCCGCATATGCCGAAGCGCTTCGACACGCATTTCTTCCTGACGCCGGCGCCGAACGATCATCTGCTGGCGCACGACGGCCATGAATCGGTCGATTCGGTCTGGATTACCGCGGCAAACGCCTGCGCCGAGGCGGACGCCGGCAATCGCACGATCATTTTCCCGACGCGCCTGAACGTCGAGAAGGTCGGCCGCAGCCGCACCGTCGCCGAGGCCATCGCAACCGCACGGGCCAATCCGGTCGTGACCGTTCTGCCGGCGAGCGAGAAGGTCGAAGGCGGGCGCATCATGCGCATTCCGATCGAGGCGGGCTACGGCGCCGCTGAGCTGTTCGTCGAGGGCAAGCCGGGCCTCGCGGCCCGCATTCGCTATGCGGACGGTACGGAGCGCAATACCTGGGTCGCGATGAAGTCCAACGACTGATGAACAATCATCCCAGGTGTCTGATTCTTGGCCTTGGCTACACCGCTATGCGATTTGCCGAGAGCCTGCTGGATGACGGCTGGGAGGTCGCCGGAACGACCCGGTCGCCGGAGAAAGCCGGCATGCTTCGGGAACGCGGCCTTACGGTCCATGTTGATGCGCCGCCCGATTTCGCGCGCGTGACGCATCTCCTGGCGTCCGCCGCGCCGGGGGACGCGGGCGACCCGTTTCTTGCAGCATATGGAGCGGCGATCCGGGCAGCCCCGCTGAAGTGGGCGGGTTATCTCTCGACGACAGGCGTCTATGGCGACCGGGATGGCGGCAGCGTCGACGAAACGTCAGAGCTCAGACCGTCTTCCAGGCGCTCGGAGCGGCGGGTCGCGGCAGAGGCGGCCTGGCTGAAAGCCACGCCGACCGCCCACATATTCCGTTTGCCGGGAATATACGGGCCGGGACGCAATGCGCTTGAGCAGGTGCGGGGCGGGCGGGCGCGGCGCATCCTGAAGCCGGGGCATCGGTTCAGCCGCATCCATGTGGACGATATCGCGACCGTGCTTCAGGCTTCGATGGCGCGGCCGCGAGGCGGGGCGATCTACAACGTGACCGACGATCTGCCAGCCGAAAGCGCCGAAGTCCTGAGCTTCGCGGCGGACCTTCTGGGCGTGCCGCCGCCTCCCGCCGTGCGCTTCGCCGACGCAGACCTTTCGCCCATGGCGCGGAGCTTCTACGCGGACAACAAAACCGTCAGAAACGCCTTGATCAAGCAGGAATTGGGCGTGCGTCTCGCATATCCGACATATCGGGAAGGGCTACAGGCGCTGGCCGCCGCCTACTCTGCGGGCTGAGGCGCCGACGCCGGCGCCCGGTTCTGTTCGCCTGCCGCCTGGAACGGCAACAGCAAGGCCGCTGAAACGATGAGCAGCGCCGCAGCCGCAAGAATGATCAGGATCGTCTGAAAGCCGCCGCCTGTCTGCAGGACGTATGAGGCAAACGGCAACACCGCGGCGCCGATGCAGAGGTTCAGCATGAACTTGATCGACAGCACCTTGGCGCGCCACTTGTCCGGCACGTAGCGGGACAACACGGCGTCGGTGATCGGGATCTGGCCGAACACGACCGACATCGCCAGGAATGCAGTCAGGAACAGCGCCCAGTCTTCCTGATAGGCCATGATCAGCACGATTGGCGGCTGGCAGGCGGCGATCGCGACGAGGATCGGCTTGATCGGCCGCTTGTCAATGATCTTGCCGACGCCGATCTGCGCGAAGGCGGCTGCGGCATAGACAGCGCCGGCGAGCGCGCCGGTAATCGCGACGTCGGTCGAGATGCCTGTCAGCTTGACCTCGAACAAGCGCGGGATCAGGAAGATCAAGGCGCCGAAGACAAAGCCGCCGCCCATGGTGACGAGCGCAAGGCTCAGGAGCGCGCGTTTCCAGCCGGGCGCCATGCCGACCATCGCCTTTTCCCGGGCCGACGCCGCCGGCGGCGCCGCGCGGCCGGTCCGCACGAACGCCAGGAACGCCAGGCCAATAGCGATCGAGATAACGCCCGGCAGGATGAAGGCGAGGCGCCAGTCATAAGCCGCCAGAATAAAGCCCGTCAGGAGCGGCGCCGAAGCGACGCCCATATTGCCCCAGACGCCGTTGACCCCAAGGCGCCAGCCGACATTGCCGCCGCCCTGGATCACCATGGTGATTCCGACCGGGTGATAGATCGACGCAAACGCGCCGATCGCGGCAAGGCCGAAGCCAAGCTGCAATGGCGTCGTGGCGAAACTGGCGAGAATGGCCGCCGCGCCGATGCCGACAAAGAAAACGACGATCAGCGGATTCCGGCCGAAGCGATCAGCCGCGGCCGCGGCGATCGGCGCGGCCGCGCCGAACAGAATGGCGGCCGGCGTTCCATAGACAATCATCTCATCATAGCCGAGGCCCCAAGCCTTGCCCGCGTCATAGGCGGCTTTGGCGAAGATCAACATGAACAGGTGATCGACGAAATGGCCGAGATTGAGAAACAGAAAGCGCGCGCGCATCGCCGACATTGCGAGGGCTCCAACGATTGAGGGATTGGCTGTACTCTAGGCGGCGTAAACAAGAATTGAAACGCCGCTTGAGGATGTCTCGCCATGACCGCAGACTGGTCGCCTGAAACCCTTTTGGCGCAAGCGCTTGGCGAGATCGAACCGGTTTATGGCGGCGTCGCGCCGCCGATCCATACAGCGACGACTTATATCCGCAGCGCCGATAATAGCTATCCGATGGGCGTCGCCTATGGGCGGGACGATAACCCGACCTCCGCGGCGCCGGAACGTCTGCTGGCGCGCCTTGAAAACGGCAAGCAGGCGCTGCTCTTTGCTTCTGGCATGGCCGCAGCGGTCGCGGTCTTCGAAGGCTTGCCCGTCGGCGCCCACGTGCTCGCGCCCAAGGTCATGTACTGGGGGCTGCGCAAATGGCTGCTGGACCGGGTTGCGGCCGGCCGGTTGGCGGTGACGTTCGCGGCCCTGCATGAACCGGGCGTCGCCGCCGCGGCGCTGGCAGAGCGGACGACCGCGCTCGTCTGGGCGGAAACGCCGTCGAACCCGCTCTGGGATGTCATCGATATCGCGGCCCTGGCGGCGGCGGCGCACAAGGCGGGGGCTGTCCTCGCGGTCGATTCGACGGCGGCGACGCCGATGCTGACCCGGCCGCTCGACCTCGGCGCGGATGTTGTCATGCATTCGGCGACGAAATATCTGAACGGCCATTCCGACATCATCGCCGGCGCTCTGGTCTTCCCGGACGATGGGCCCCTCTATCAAAGCGCCAAGACCCAGCGCCACGACGGCGGAGCGATTATCGGTCATTTCGAGGCATGGCTGCTGCTACGGGGGATGCGGACGCTGCATCTGCGCGTCGCCGCCGCATGCGCGGGCGCAGCAGCCATCGCCGAGCGCTTCGCCAATGACGCCCGGATTGCAGATGTTCTGTACCCGGGCCTCGCCAGTCATCCCGGCCATTCTGTCGCCCGTCGGCAGATGCGCGGCGGATTCGGCGGCATGCTGTCGATCCGCGTCAAAGCCGGGCAGGCGGCCGCGATCCAGACCGCCGCGGACGTGCAGCTATGGAAGCGCGCGACATCGCTCGGCGGCGTCGAAAGCTTGATCGAGCATCGCGCGTCGGTCGAAGGGCCGACTACGCCCGTTCCCGGCGATCTCCTGCGCCTGTCGGTCGGCATCGAAGCGCCTGATGACTTGATTCGGGATCTGGATCTGGCGCTAGGGCGGTTGTAACGGCTTGACAGGCCGGTTCCGATCATCCGGAATGATCTGACCAAAAATCCTAGAACCGAATAATCGGTCAGATTTCAGGAAGGGAACTCTCATGCGATTCTCGCACATGCTTAAAGGCATCGCCTTTGGCGCGGCTGCGCTGGGGCTGATGTCCATGTCGGCGCACGCCGCCGACAAGGTCATCAAGATCGGCGTCATCTACGATTACTCCGGCCCGCTCGCCGGCGGCGGCTCCGAGCTGCAAGCGCTTGGCGCCAAGACGATTATCGATCACATCAACGAGACAGGCGGCGTCGAAGGCTACATGATCGACGCGATCTATGCCGACGCGCAATCGAAGCCGGATATTGCGATCAACGAAGCGGTTCGGTTGATTGAGCAAGAAAATGTCGACATGCTGCTTGGGTTCTATTCCTCCGCCCAGTGCGTGCCGGTTTCCGCCAAAGTCGATTCCCTGAAGAAGTTCATGTGGATCACGACTTGCATCGCCCCGGACGTGCTTGAAGGACGCGGCCTGAAATACGTGTTCCGGCCCCAGGTCCATGGCGGCATGTTCGGCGAACTTTCGGTTGAATTTATCCATGGCGTCGCCAAGGAGAAATTCGGGATGGACCCGAAAGAGGTGCGTCTCGCCATCATCCATGAAGATGGCCCCTATGGCACGGGCGTCGCCGCCGGCAATGAGGCGAAAGCCAAAGCGCTCGGCATGGAAGTGGTTTTGAACGAAGGCTATGCCGCGACTTCAGCTGATCTTTCGGCGCTCGTCACCAAGCTGAAGCGCGCCCGCCCGGATGTCATCCTGCACACGGGCTACAACCCGGACATCACCCTGTTCTTCCGCCAGGCAAAGGAGCGCGGCCTGAAGTTCAAGGCGTTGATCGGGCACGGCGCAGGCTATGGCGTCGCGGACTCGCTCTATGACGCGCTCGGCAACGATGTCGACTATGTGTTCAACGTCGACCCGGTTTCGATCTGGCTGCTTGATCCGAAGTCGCTGAAGCCCGGCCTTGCCGAGATCACCCAGATCGTCGGCGACAAATATGAAGCCGCCCGGCCCGGCACGACGGTGAAGTCCGCTCATGTCGGCATGGCGGCTTCGAACGCCTACGTGTTCTTCAATGACGTGCTGCCACGGGCGATCAAGACCTATGGCGGCGTTGGCCCGGATGCGCTGCGTCAAGCCGCGCTGGATACGGACATCCCTGAAGGCGGCACGCTGCTGGGCTTCGGCGTGAAGTTCCCGACGCCAGGATCGACCACGATGGACGGCCAGAACGAGCGTGCTTCGCCGGTTGTGGTGCAATACGTCAATCGTGAAGTGAAGGTCGCCTGGCCGAAGGCGTTGCAGACCAGCGACCCTGTGCTGCCGCTCCCTGCCACTTCGCCCTACGCGAAGTAATCCAGACCTGATGCATGGCGCGCTCCGACGGGCGCGCCATGCACTGACTTCATGAAATAGATCTGGTCTTTTCCGACGCGATAGGAGTGTTGCGCCTGTGTTGTCCGTCAAAGGGCTGACGAAGCGCTTCGGCGGCTTCACGGCCGTCAACAATGTGGATTTCGAACTCGAACGAGGCGAAATCCTCGGGCTGATCGGCCCGAATGGGTCCGGCAAGAGCACAATCTTCAATATGCTGTCCGGCACCCTTGCGCCGAATGCGGGATCGGTGATCCTCGACAATCGGGAGATTGCCGGCGTCCCGCCCCACAGGATCTGCGGCATGGGCGTCGGCCGCACGTTCCAGATCCCACGCCCTATCCGCCGGTTGACGATCTTCGAGAATGCGATGCTCGCCGGATATTACGGCCAGCACGGCATCCGCAGCCGGTCCGAAGCCGAGACTGCCGCGGTCGAGGCTCTGGAACTGGTCGGCCTGCCGACGGATCGCAATGCTCAGGTCGCGACATTGGGTGCGGCAGGCTTGAAGAAGCTGGAGCTTGCGAAAGCTCTCGCGACGCGGCCGTCATTGCTGCTCGCCGATGAAAGCCTGGGCGGGCTGGACGAGTCTGAGATGGATCAGGCGGCGGATATGCTGAAAAATATCCGGTCTGAGTTGAACATTACGATCATCTGGGTCGAGCATATCATGGGCGTGCTGATGCGCGTCGTGGATCGGGTCATGGTGCTGGACCACGGCGAGAAGATCGCCGAAGGCCTGCCGGCCGACGTGGCGCGCAATCCGAAGGTCATCGAGGTCTATCTCGGCGCCGACGAAACGGCGGCCGAAGTCACGGCAGGGGGAGCGCGAGCATGACCGGGCAGGCATCCTCCGGCGCCGCGCCGATGCTGGTCTTGGACGACGTCACAGCCGGCTATGGCGATTTTCAGGCGCTGTTCGGCGTATCGCTTGACGTGAAGGCTGGCGAGGCCGTCGCGGTCATCGGGCCAAACGGCGCGGGCAAATCCACACTGATGCGGGCGATTTCCGGCATGATCCTCTTGAAAGGCGGCACGGTCGTCATGGAAGGTCAGCGCCTGTCCGAAGTCGCGCCCCACAAGATCGTCGAGATGGGCATCGCCCATGTGCCGGAAAACCGGCGGCTGTTTCCCCGTATGTCGGTCGAGGAAAACCTGCGCGTCGGGTCGTTTGCGCCGCCATTCCGGGCGAAATATGCCGACCGACTGGAGTTCGTCTATACGCTGTTCCCTCGCATGAAGGAGCGCCGCAATCAACTGGCGGGCACCATGTCCGGCGGCGAACAGCAGATGTGCGCCATCGGCCGGGCGCTGATGTCGGATCCCAAGATTCTGCTCATGGACGAACCGTCGGCCGGGCTCGCGCCGGTGATCGTTCAGCAGGTATTCGAGTTGATCCGCAAGATCAGAGCCGACGGTTTGACCGTTCTGATCGTTGAACAAAATGTCCAGCAGGTGCTGAAGGTCGTCGACCGGGCCTACCTGCTGGAAGCTGGCACAATCCGGCACAGCGGCCTGGCCGCTGACCTGCTCGGCAGCGAAGACATTCGCCGGGCCTATATCGGCGTTTAGGGGGAAGATGATGGAAACGTTCTTCGACAACCTCTTCAGTGTCTTCTTCATTGAAACGCTGTTGAACGGTCTACTGTATGGCGGAGTTCTGGCGCTGCTGTCGCTTGGGTTGAATCTGATCTTCGGCGTGATCGACGTCGTCTGGATCTGCTATGCCGAGCTGGTGATGCTGGGCATGTACGCGGTCTATTTTGCGCATAATGTCTATGGCCTGCCGATGTTGCCAGCCTGCGCGGTCGCGATCCTGGCGGTCGCGCTTCTGGGCTACATCCTGCATCGGGTCGTGATCGCCCATGTCCTGGGCAAGGCGCCGATCAACCAATTGCTCGCGACGGGCGGCGTGCTGTTCTTTCTGCAAAGCATCGCGACGTTGATCTTCGGCGTCGAATTCCTGAGCGTCGGCGTCAGCCTCGGCAGCTTCCAGATCACCGAAGATATCTATGTCTCGAAGTCGCAACTCGTGGCGTTCATCATCGCGGCCGTGACCGTGCTTGGCATGTATCTGTTCCTGTCGCGCTCTTACATGGGCGCCGCGATCCGCGCGATCAGCCAGGACCGGGAAATCATGATCCTGATGGGGGTCGACGCAAACCGGCTTTACGGCATCACGTCTGCCATCGGCGGCGGCCTCGCTGGCCTGGCGGCTTGTCTGCTGGCGCTGCAGTTCGACGTGCACCCCTTTGTCGGGATCAGTTTCGGTCCCCTGGTCTTCATGATCTGCGTCATGGGCGGGCTCGGCAATCTGGTCGGCGGGTTCATTGCGGCCTTTGTCTTCGCGCAGCTCATCGCGACCGGGAGTTACTTCGCCGATCTTGAATGGGGCGCGGTGCTGGCGTTCTGCGTGTTTGTCATCGCCATGTTCATCCGGCCGGAAGGCCTGTTCGCGAGGAAGTCATGAACCGGCAAATCCTCATGGGCCTGGGCGCGATCGCGCTCATCGCAGTCCCATTCATCGGCGTGCCGCCCTATTGGCTGCACATCATGATCGTCATCCTGATCTGGTCTTTCGCCTATACGGGTTGGTCGGTCATGGGCCGGTTCGGCCTGGTTTCGCTCGGCCATGGCGCGTTCATGGGCATCGGGGCCTATGGCACGGCGTTGCTCTGGAACCATGCGGGCATGTCGCCCTGGCTTGGCATTCCGATCGCGATGGCGCTGGCGGGCCTGTTCGCCTTGCTGGTCGGGTATCCTTGCTTCAAATATCGCATCGTCGGCCATTATTTCGCCCTGGTGACGCTGGCGCTCTCGGAGATCGTGCGCCAGGTCATCGTCGCGACGCGGGACCATACCGGCGGCTCGCTCGGCTATACGCCGGAGCCCCATGGCGGCGAGGGCTACAGCATCGTGGCGCTGCAGTTCCCGGAGAAGACCCACTTCTATTTGATAGCGCTCGGCGTCTGGATGGTCGGCCTGATCATCTGGCGCGCCGTCGACCGGTCGATGTCGCGCTACGCGCTGGAGGCCATTTCGGAGGATGAGGACGCTTCCGCGAGCGTCGGCGTCGAGGTGACCAAGGAAAAGCTGAAAATCACGGTGTTGAGCGCCGTGATGACCGCCTTCGCCGGCGCGATGTACTGCCAATATCAGATGTTCGTATCGCCGGACACGGTTTCCGGCATTGGCATCTCGCTGCAGATCGTGTTCGCGGTCGTCGCCGGCGGCATCTACACCCGCTTCGGGCCGACGGTCGGCGCGATCATCACGATCGTGCTTGCGGAAGTGCTGCGCATCAACATCGCGGAGTTGGAGGGCTTGTTCGGCTTCAAGCCGGCCGGCCTCGACAACACGATCTACGGGATCATGTTGGTGCTGTTCATCATTTTCCTGCCGAAGGGCGTGCTCGGGTCGATCCAGGGCAGGCTTTTCGGCAGGTCCGCCTGACCGTTCGCAGCAGGGTGGCCCTTGACCTGACCCGCGGGACTGACAGATTCCGCGATCATGGCCGACATTGACCCAGATTCGATTGCGATAGGCGACGAAAGCCCGGCCGAGCGCCGGGCTGGCGCGCGCGCGGCGCCGACGAGCGCCGCCCGCCGGATCGAGGATGGCGTCGCCGTCATCCGCGCCGCGCTTAAGACCATGCCCGGCAGCCCCGGCGTCTATCGTATGCTGGACGGGAAGGGGGCGGCGCTTTACGTCGGCAAGGCGCGCTCGCTGAAAAAGCGCGTGCCCTCCTATACCCGCGTCAACCAGTTGCCGAACCGGCTGCTCCGGATGGTCGCCGAAACGGCGTCGATGGAGATCGTCACCACCCATACCGAGGTGGAAGCGCTGCTGCTCGAGATCAATCTGATCAAGCAGTTGAAGCCCCGCTACAATGTGCTGCTGCGCGACGACAAGAGCTTCCCGCATATTCTGATCGCGCGGGATCACGACTTCCCGCAGATCGTCAAGCATCGGGGCGCGCAGAAGCGGCAGGGGGACTATTTCGGGCCATTCGCCTCCGCCGGCGCGGTCAACCGCACGCTGACGGCGCTGCAGAAGGCGTTTCTGCTGCGGTCCTGCAATGACGCCGTGTTCCGCGCGCGGACGCGGCCATGCCTGCTGTATCAAATCAAGCGCTGCGCGGGGCCCTGCGACGGGCGGATCGACGCCGATGGCTATGGGGCGCTGGTCGCGGAAGCGCGCGGCTTCCTGACCGGCGACAGCCGGAAAATCCAGGACATGTTCGTCGCCCGCATGAACGCCGCCGCCGAAGCGTTAGACTATGAGACGGCCGCCACATACCGCGATCGCATCCGGGCGCTCGCTCATGTGACCAGCCGCCAGGATATCAATGTCGAAGGGGTCGGCGACGCGGATGTGTTCGCGATCGTGCAACAGGGCGGGCAGACCTGCGTCCAGGCTTTCTTCTTCCGCGGCGGACAGAATTTCGGCGGTCGCGCCTATTTCCCGAGCCAGACCAGGGATATGGACCTGGCCGAGGCGCTGGCGGGGTTCCTCGGCCAGTTCTACGGCGCCCGGCCGCCGCCGCCCCTGGTGCTTGTCTCCGAGATGCCCGCGGAATTGTCGCTGCTGGAGGAGGCGCTGGCGTTCAAGGCCGAGCGGCGGGTCTATGTCCGCGCGCCCCGCCGCGGCGGCAAGCGTCGTTTGCTGGACCATGCGCTAACCAACGCCAGGGAAGCGCTTGGCCGGCGCATGGCGGAAAGTTCGACCCATGCCCGGATGCTCGCGGCTGTCGCGGAAGCGTTCGACCTGGACGGCGCGCCAGAGCGGATCGAGGTCTATGACAATTCCCATCTGATGGGGGCGAAGCCTGTCGGCGCCATGATCGTCGCGGGGCCGGAAGGCTTTGAGAAGAACCAGTACCGTAAATTCAACATCAAGACGGTCGCCGACGGCGACGATTTCCAGATGATGCGGGAGGTCATTACTCGCCGATTCAAACGCGCCCAGGAAGCAGAGGCAGAAGGAGCGGACGTGATCTGGCCGGACCTGTTGTTGATCGACGGCGGCAAGGGGCAGTTGAATGCCGTGCTCGGCGTTCTGGCCGATCTTGGGATCGACGGCATTCCCGTGGTCGGCATCGCCAAGGGGCCGGAGCGCGACGCTGGCCGCGAACAGTTCCACATCCCCGGGCGGCAACCATTCCTGTTGCCGCCGAACGATCCGGCCTTGCATTACCTGCAGCGGCTGCGGGACGAGTCGCACCGCTTCGTCATCGGCGCCCAACGCGCCCGGCGCGCCAAGGCGATCAGCGACAATCCGCTGGATGATGTGGCGGGCGTCGGCGCTGCCCGGAAGCGCGCCTTGCTGGCGCATTTCGGCTCGGCAAAAGCCGTCGGCCGCGCTGGGTTGGAAGACCTTGAAGCGACGCCAGGCGTCAGCAAGGCGATGGCGCAGCGGATATACGACCACTTCAACGCGGGCTGATCGTTTAACCCGAAATTTTACCGACCTTAACTGGATGTATGGCTTTATCTCCCGTCTAAACTTGGGCCGGAGGTTTGAAATGAGCATAGCCGCAGGTCGGCGAACTGCCGCCGGGGAGGGCGCAGAGCCCGCCGCATGGGCGGCGCAAGCTGCGCGCGCCCGCGGCCTTGGTCGGCCGGATCTTGCCGTCCGCGCGCTGACACACGCTTCGGAGCTCGCGCCGCACGATGCCGCGCTCTGGTTTCAACTTGGCCTCGTCGCCGTCGAAGCGGGCGACGCGCGCCTGGCGGAGAAATCCTATCGGCTTGCCGCCGATCTGCTGCCCGAGCGCCCGGATATCCGCATCAATATCGGCGCGCTGCTTGAAAGCCAGAACCGGTTCGATGCGGCTGCCGCCGAATACGCGATCGCCGCCGGCGGCGGCGACAACCGCAGCGCCGCGCTCAACAATCTCGCCGGCGTCTATGCCAAGCAGGGCAGGGCCGACGACGCGCTCGCAATCTATCGGCGGGCGATCCGGGGGACCGCGCCTGCCGCGGGCATCTGGTCGAACTACCTCTATACCCAGCATTATTGCGACGGGCTTGAAGCGAGCCGGATCGCCGCGGACCATATGGTCTGGGGCGCCAAGATGGGCGCAACGGTCGAACCGATCGCCGATCCCGCCGCGCGCGACCGCCAGAAGGCCCGCCTTCGGATCGCCTATCTGTCGCCAAACTTCGTCCGCCACAGCGTCGCCTATTTCGCCTTGCCGCTATTGCAGGGCCATGACCGGACCAGGGTTGAGGTCTGGTGTTATTCGACGGCGCCGCAACTGGATGCGATGACGGACCGTCTCAAGGACGCGGCCGATGTCTGGGTCGACGTCACCAAGCTCGACGATGCGGCCCTCGCGTCGCGCATTCAAGGCGATGGCATCGATGTTCTGATCGATCTGACAGGCCACACGGCCGGCGGGCGTCCGGGCGTCCTGGCGCGTCGCCCAGCGCCGTTGCAGGCGACGTACCTTGGCTATCCGAACACGACTGGCTTGAGCGCTGTCGATCTGCGCTTCGTCGACCATGCGACGGATCCGCTGGGGCAGGACGACCGCATGGCGAGCGAACGCCTGGTCCGGCTGCCGCGCCCCTTCCTGGCCTACAGCCCGGACGAGAGAGCCCCGGCCATCGCCACTCGATCGGGGCGGACGATGACGTTTGGCAGTTTCAACAACCTTGCAAAGATCGGCCCTCAATGCCTTGATCTTTGGTCGGAAGTCATGCGCCGAACGCCGAACGCCAAGCTCCTGATGAAAGCCAAGGCTTTCGCCGACCCCGGATCGCGCGACCGGGTCGCCGACCAATTTGCCGCGCGCGGCGTCAAGGCGTCGCGCCTGGACCTCCGGCCCCATGCCGCGGACCCTCAGGAGCATCTGGCGACTTATGGGGAGGTGGACATTGCGCTGGATTCCTTCCCCTATAACGGCGCGACGACGACGATGGAGGCGCTGTGGATGGGCGTTCCAGTCGTCTCGCTCGCCGGCAATCGCCACGCCGGCCGGGTCGGCCGATCCTTGATGACCGGGATCGGCCTTGGCCGGTTCGTCTCTCAGACCCCACGGTCGTTCGTCAAGGCGGCGCGGGCGCTTGCGATGGATGCGGAAAGCCGCGCCAGCTTGCGGACAATGCTCCGCGGGCGCGTCGCGGCCAGCCCGCTCGCCGATGGCGTCGGCCTCGCACGGGCGATCGAAGCCGCGCTCTTCGAGGCTTGGTCTCATACCAATTTGCATTGATCAGAACCCGTGAGCCCATTGCCGACATCCGATGC
>CALAHN010000015.1 GCA_937891825.1 uncultured Alphaproteobacteria bacterium | reverse complement strand
GGACGAAAACAAGCACATGGTCCGGAAGTGGAATGAGTTCATTGCCGCCTAGAGCAAGGGACAGCCGGACGGACCATCGGCCCAATGACCTTCTGGCGGCTCCGCCGGAAGGCGGGTTGACCTAGGGCTGTGTCCGCCTCGCCCGCACTGAAGCCCGGCGCCCCGACGGCGCCGGGCCTTCGCGCCGCCGCCAATGCGAAGCGCGCGGCCGCGCAAGAACGCGCAAGCTGGCTGCTGGTCAGCCCGCTCGTTCTGGTGTTGGGCCTGTTCCTGGTGCTGCCGATCGCGACGATCGTCGTCGTCAGCTTCTGGGACTACAATGAGTACAACTTCTTTCCGGCCTTCATCACGGATAACTACGAATACCTGCTGACGTCCAAGGTGACCCTGGACACATATCTGAAAACCTTCAAGTTCGTCGTTCTGGTCTGGATTTTCTGCACGGTCATCGGCTTTACCATCGCCTATTTCCTCGCCTTCCACGTCCGCAGCCTGCCGATCCAGATCGCCCTGTTCCTGATCTGCACGGTGCCGTTCTGGACATCGAACATCATCCGGATGATTTCATGGATTCCGTTCCTGGGGCGGAACGGCATCGCCAATTCGGCGCTGATCGGCGCCGGCGTCATCGACGAGCCGCTGGAATGGCTGCTGTTCTCCGATTTCGCGGTCGTCCTGGCGTTCGTGCATCTCTATGCGCTGTTCATGGTGGTGCCGATTTTCAACACCATGATGCGCATCGACAAATCCCTGATCGAAGCCGCCAGGGATGCGGGCGCCACCGGCTTCCAGATCCTGACCAACGTCATCATTCCGCTGACGAAGCCGGGCATCATGATCGGCTCGATCTTTGTCGTGACCCTGGTGATGGGGGACTTCATCACCGTGCGCTTCATGTCCGGCGGCCAAAGCGCATCGGTCGGGCGCGTCATCTCGAACGAGATTGCGCTGCTGCAATATCCGGCGGCCGCCGCGAGCGCCGTCGTCCTGCTGGTCACCGTGCTCATCATGATCGGGATCATGATGCGCTTCGTCGATATCCGAAAAGAGCTTTGAGATGGAGAAGCGCTCCCGCGCGTTCTATGTCCTCGCCGCGCTTTTCGGGCTCTTCGTCCTGTTCCTTTATGGCCCGATCGTCACCATCGGCATCCTGTCGTTCCAGGGCCCCCAGGGCGGGCTGACCTTTCCCATGAACGGCGTATCGCTGCATTGGTTCTTCGATCTGTTCGAGGAGCAGGCGGTCGGCGATATCTGGGGCTCGTTCCGCCGCTCCTTCGCCCTCGGCCTCATGGTCATGACGACGACCGTCGTCGTTTCGGTCATGGGCGGCCTGGCGTTTCGGCGGAAGTTTCGCGGCGCCTCCGTGCTGTTCTATCTGATCATCGCGAGCCTGATCATCCCCTCGATTCTGGTTTCGCTCGGCGTCGGGCTGATCTTCAATATCTTCGACTGGGGCGTTCGCTGGCCGACATCCGGCTTTGGCGCCCAGTTGACCTGGACCCTGCCGTTCGGCCTGCTGATCATGTTCGCGATCTTCAACCGCTTCGACAAATCCTTCGAGGAAGCAGCCCGAGATCAGGGCGCGACCTGGCTCCAGACGATCCGGCATGTCGTCTTGCCGATCATCGCGCCGAGCTTGATCGGCGTCGCCCTGTTCGGCTTCACCCTCTCCTATGACGAGTTCGCGCGGACGCTGCTGACCTCGGGCTCCTACAACACATTGCCGCTCGAGATTTATGGCATGACCACCAACGTCACGTCGCCCGTGCTGTACGCGCTGGGGACCCTGACCACCGTGTTTTCTTTCGCTATGATCGGGGCGTTCGCCTTGCTCGCGATGGTCTTCCGCCGCCGGGCGGGCAAATTGCGCAGCCGCTGACCGAACCGAACGCGAGACGATGGCGATCAACGTCCTGATTATCAATCCGAACACGACGGCGGCGATGACTGCCTCGATCGCCGCCGCCGCGCGCGCCGTCGCGGGCGCGGGCGTCGTCATCGAAGCCGTCAATCCAGCGTCGGGGCCGGCCAGCATTCAAGGGCCGGAAGACGGGGCGGCGGCGCTGCCGGGGCTGTTTGAAATCTTCGATCGGATGGTCATCGGGACCGGCCGCTATGACGGGGTCATCATCGCCTGCTTCGACGACACCGGCCTTGAAGCCCTGAAAGCCCGCGTCGCCATCCCGGTCATCGGCATCGGCGAAGCAGCTTTCCATGCCGCCATGCTGCTGGGCGGCCGGTTTTCGGTCGTCACCACGCTTGCGGTCTCGGTTCCGGTCATTCAAGAGAATATCGAGCGCTACGGCTTCGCCGGGCGCTGCGCCGCCGTCCGCGCGTCGGGCGTGCCGGTGCTGGCGCTGGAGGACGATCCGGAGGTCGCTACCGGCCTGATCCGGGCGGAAGCAGCACGGGCGATCGACGAGGACAAGTGCGACGCCATTGTCCTCGGGTGCGCCGGCATGGCGAACCTTGCCGAGACGATCGGCGCCGCGTTCGGCGTCCCGGCCATCGACGGCGTCGCCGCGGCCGTGCTGCTGGCGGAAGCTCTGGCGCGCCTGAACGCGCCCAAGACATAGCGCGCGCCGCTGGCGCAACGGATCAATAAATTCTAGATCAACCCCGCTTTTGGCGGAATCGCCAAAAGCGGGGTAATACCAATTTGCATTGATCAGAACCCGTGAGCCCATTGCCGACATCCGAT
>CALAHN010000014.1 GCA_937891825.1 uncultured Alphaproteobacteria bacterium | reverse complement strand
GCCCTGCCGCAGCTCGGCGCCGAGCGCGCCCGCCTGCTCGCGGCCCTGCCGCTCGGGGACGCAACCGCGGCATCGGCCGCCGACGCCGCGGAGGAAGCTGCGGCATGCTACCGCCGCCTCAGCCCGATCCTGAGCTTGATCGAGAGTGTGAACCGGGCCTATCCCCCTCCCCCGCCGCGACAGGATCGGGATCATGCCTGACGCCGACGCCAAGCCGACCAATCTGGTCCGCGTCGCCTTGCTCGACCGGTTTCAGCCCGCCATCGAGGCGGCGTTGGAGGCTGCGCTGCCGGACGGCTGGGTCCTGGCGAAGATGGAAACGCCCGAATATCCCGACCGCGCCGCCGCGATCCGCGCGGCCGATGTCGCGTTCGTCATGGGCGGGGCCATGCCGGCCGCCGTTATCCAGGCCGGCGGGCGCTTGCGGTTCATCCAGAAGCTGGGCGCCGGCGTCGACAATATCGACCTTGAAGCCGCCCGCGCCGCCGGCGTCGCCGTCGCCAAGCTCGCGGCCGGAAACGCCATCCCCGTCGCCGAACACACGCTGATGCTGATGCTCGCCTGCTGCCGCCGGCTGATCACGGTCGACCGCCAGACCCGTGCCGGGGAATGGGTGAAGGAGGACGGGCGCGCCAGGAACAAGCATCTCCACGGCAAGCGGGTCGGGATCATCGGCCTTGGCGCCATCGGCCGGGCGCTGGCGAACCTGCTGACGGGCTTCGGCGTCGACGTGGTCTTCAGCGACCCCGTCCAGCCGCCGCCGGCGCTCGCGAGGCAACTCGCCGTGACGCCGGTCGACCTTGAGACGCTGATCGCCACATCGGACGTGGTCACCCTGCACTGCCCGCTGACGGCCGAGACGGCGGGCCTGCTCTCGGCCGAACGGATCGCCGCCATGAAGCCCGGCGCCCTCCTGATCAATTGCGCCCGCGGCGGCCTGGTCGACGAAGCCGCCCTCAGCGCCGCCTTGGCCGAGGGACGGCTCTTCGCCGCCGGGCTCGACGTTTTCGCGACCGAGCCGCCGGGCCTGCATCCGCTGTTCGCGACCGAGGCCGCCATCGTGACCAGCCATCTGGCCGGCGCGACCCTCGACAATTTCGCCAATGTCGCGCGCCGGGCGGTCGAGAATGCGCAGGGTTATCTTGCATCGGGGGTATTGCCGCCGGGCGACGCTGTCGTACAACCCTGATCTCACATTTTGGAGGCAGCGCTTTTGGAATTCGATATCGACCGCGCCCGCAAGGAAACGCCGGGGGCGACCAAGGTCGCGCATCTGAACAATGCCGGCGCCGCCCTGATGCCGGCGAAGGTCCGCGACGCCCAGATCCGACATCTCCGCCTTGAGGCCGAGATCGGCGGCTATGAGGCGGCGGACCGCATGCGCGACGCCATCGAGAAGGTCTATGTCAGCGTCGGCGATCTGATCGGCGCCGGCGACGACGAAATCGCCATCGTCGAGAATGCGACGGTCGGCTGGGACATGGCGTTCTATTCGATCCCGTTCAAAGCCGGCGACCGCATCCTGACCTCGGAAGCGGAGTATGCCGCGAATTATGTGGCGTTCCTGCAGGTCGCGAAACGCACCGGCGCCGTCATCGAGACGATCCCGTCGGCCGAAACCGGCGAGACCTCGGTCGAGGCCCTGAAGCGCATGCTCGACGACCGGGTCAAGCTGGTCGCGATCACCCATGTGCCGACCAATGGCGGGCTGACGAACCCGGCGGCCGAAATCGGCGCGGCCCTGAAGGACCATCCCGCCTTGTATCTGCTGGACGCCTGTCAGTCGGTCGGCCAGATGCCGATCGACGTCGGGGCCATCGGCTGCGACATGCTCTCGGCGACGGGGCGGAAGTACCTGCGCGGCCCGCGCGGCATTGGGTTCTTGTATGTCCGGCACGACCTGATCAAGACCCTTGAGCCGCCGATGATCGACCATTATGCGGCGAACTGGACCCAGCCGGACGCCTATACCCTGCGCCCGGACGCGCGCCGTTTCGAGAACTGGGAGAATAATTACGCGGCGAGGCTCGGCCTCGGCATCGCGGTCGATTATGCCCGCGAATGGGGCCTGGAGGCGATCCAGACCCGGGTGCGCCAGCTCGCCGGATATCTCCGCGATGAACTGCGCGCCATCCCGACGATCGCGGTGATGGATATCGGGCGCGAGCAATCGGGCATCGTCACCTTCACCAAAGCCGACGAAGCAGGACTTGCCGTGAAGGCGCGCATGCGCGCCCAGGGCATCAACATCAGCGTCTCCCATCCGGGCAGCACCTTGCTGGACGCGACCCGCCGCAACCTGCCGCCGCTGATCCGGGCCTCGGTGCACTATTACAATATCGAGGAAGAAATCAGCCGGCTGATCCGCCTGCTTCGGGTTTGACGCCTAGATCAAACCAGTCTTAGGCGGAAACGCCCAAGACTGGATAATGTGATCGCTATCAATAAGATAGAGCATGGGGCGCCCGCCTGGACGCCCCATGCTCTATGACTGAATGATCTGATCTCTAGGATTGCGGTGGATCAGGGCGCGGGCCTGGCTGACGGCGTCGCTCGCGGCGTCGATCCGATGCCATTCGATGGCGCCGAGATCGTAGTCCGCCTGCCGGGCGGCGACCGCCGCCGTCGCGTCGGAGGCGTCGTTCGACCGGCCGGCGATCCGGCGCTGTCGGTCCGCCAGATCGAGATCGAGCCAGAGGCCCGTGAACGGCACGTTCAGCCGCGCCGCCAGGGCGGCGGCCGCCTGGCGTTCCTCCGGCTTCGCGAAGACGGCGTCGACGATGACTGGGCCGCCTTGCTTGATGATGGCGCCCGCCCGCTCCAGGAGGGCTTCATAGACCAGGCGGTTCTCCGTTTCGCTATAGGCGCTCGCGGGCGCCGGCGCCTCGAACGGGACGCCAGCCCGATGCTTGCGGAGGAGATCGCTGCGAAGGTGAATGGCGCCGAACGCCGGCGCAAAATCCGGGGCGAGCGCCCGCGCCAGCGTGGTCTTGCCGGCGCCGGACAACCCGCCGATCGCGATCAGGCGCGGCGCCGGCCGTTGCAAGGCGGCGGCGGCGGCCTTCACATAGGCCGCAGCGGCCCGACGCTCGGCGGCCGCGACGTCGTTCTCCAGCAGGCGGCTCGCATTCATTGCGACCTTGGCCCGGACCGCGGCGCGCATCGCGATATAAAGCGGCGCCAGCGCCAGACCGCTATAGTCGTCCCGCTCGGCCAGGTAGCGGCTCCAGGCCACCCCGGCGAATTCCGGCTGGCCGTTGACCCAGAGATCCATGATCAGAAAGGCGACGTCGTGCAGTTCGTCGACCGTCGCCATGGCGTCGTCGAATTCCAGCGCATCGAAAATAACCGGCGCGCCGTCGATCAGGGCGACATTGCCAAGATGCAGGTCGCCGTGCAGCCGCTTGAAGTGGCCGGCCGCGCCCCGCTCATCGACCTCGGACATCGCCTGGATCAGCGCGGCCTGCATGGCCTGATGCAGGAGCACGACCCGGTCGGCCCCCAGCAGCACGCGCGCCGCCAGCAGGTCGCGCATCGTCCGTCCCGACACCTGGGCCAGCTTCGCCGCCGCAGCGCCCTGATAGGTCGGCAAGGTCGCCATATGGAAGCGCGCGATGACGGCGGCCAGGCGTTCGACCAGGTCCTGGGTCAGGCGGCCGTCGGCGGCGCATTGGTCGAGGGTCGCGGTCTCATCGAAGCGCCGCATGGCGACCAGATGCTCGACGATATGCGGGGCGCGGTCCAGGCTCTGCGACAGCGGCCGCAGGCGGAACCCGGTTTCCGTCGCCGCGACCGGCAACAGGCCCAGGTACAGATCCGGCGCGGTCCGGCGGTTCAGGGTCAATTCCGCCAGCGCGGCGGCATCCCGGCGGGCGCGGACGCTATAGTCCAGGTAGGAGTACCGGATGGCGCGGCGGAGTTTGTAGGCCGAACGGCCGGCGAGCAGGACATAGGCCGTCGACGTGGGGATCACCTTGACAGGCGCGTCCGTAAGAACGCCGGGCGTGCAGAGATACGCCAGTAATTTGGACTGATCCTGTGTCGTCTCGCCCCCAGACACACACGGCTCCAATTCTTTGCAATAAAACGTCGTTCAGCCGTTGTCGCCGACTTTCGCAAGCGGCACAAGGGCCGCAAAGCACCCTGCCGCGGCATGCCGATCGAAAGATAGTTTGCGCGTACATGCCTAAAAGTGCGAATAAATTCATACCTGTCCGTGAAACGCCGGACACAGTCACAGGGAAAGCCATTGCCCCCGCCGCCCCACATATTTTCGGTCGCGCCGATGATGGACTGGACGGACCGGCATTGCCGGTTCTTCCACCGGCTGATGACGCGCCATGCGCTGCTCTATACCGAGATGGCGACGACGGGCGCCATTCTGTTCGGCGACCGGGATCGCATTCTGGCGTTCGATTCCGCGGAGCATCCTGTCGCGCTGCAGCTGGGCGGGTCGGAGCCGGCGGACCTCGCCGCTGCCGCCCGGATCGGCGCTGGCTACGGCTACGGCGAGATCAATCTGAACTGCGGCTGCCCGAGCGAGCGCGTGCAGAAGGGCGCGTTCGGCGCCTGCCTGATGCGCGAGCCGGAAACGGTCGCGGCGTCGGTCAAGGCGATGCAGGATGCCGCCAGCCTGCCCGTCACGGTCAAATGCCGCCTGGGCGTCGATGACGACGACGAGACGGCTCGGCTGTTCGGCTTCGTCGAGACCGTGGCGGCCGCCGGCGTGCAGACCTTCATCGTCCATGCGCGGAAAGCCTGGCTGAAGGGCCTGAGCCCCAGGGAGAACCGCGAGGTTCCGCCCTTGAACCATGATCTGGTGCGCCGCCTGAAGACGGCCCGCCCCGACCTGACGATCATCCTGAACGGCGGGCTTGCCGACCTTGCGGCGGCGGAGTGCGAGGCGATCGACGGCGGCCTGGACGGCGCCATGCTGGGCCGCGCGGCCTATCAGAACCCGTGGCTCCTGGCGGAGGTCGACCCAAGGATGTTCGGCGCGCCGGCGCCCTTCGACTGCCCCCATGCCGTGATCGAGGCGCTTCTCCCCTATGTGGAGGCGCGCCTCATGGCCGGCGATCGGCTCCAGGCGATAGCGCGCCATATCCTCGGCCTGTTCCAGGGCCGCCCCGGCGCCCGCCGGTTCCGCCGCCATCTGAGCGAGAACGCCACCCTGGACGGCGCCGGGCCGGAGACGATCGCCGCGGCGGCGGCCATGGTCCCCGTCGGCGCGCCGCGGCGCGGCCAGAGCGCGGCCGCCTGATGCTTCGCCGCCTGTACGACTGGACCCTGGCGAAAGCCGCGCATCCGCTCGCCCGCTACTGGCTCTTCGCCATCGCGTTCGTCGAAAGCTCGGTCTTCCCGATCCCGCCGGACGTGCTGCTGCTGCCGATGTGCCTCGCCCGTCGCGCCAAGGCGTTCGTCTATGCCTGGATCTGCACGGCGGGATCGGTGCTGGGCGGCGTTCTGGGCTACGCCATCGGCGCGCTGGCGTTCGCGGCCATCGGCGCGCCCCTGGCGGACCTCTATGGCGGCGCGGCGGCGTTGGACGAATTGCGCCTGATGTATGTGGAGCAGGGCCCGCTGATCGTCGCGTTCGGCGCCTTCACGCCCTTTCCCTTCAAGCTGGTGACGATCGCGTCGGGCGCCTTCGGCATGGATTTCGGCGCCTTCGTGATCGCCAGCCTCCTGGCGCGCGGCGGCCGCTTTCTGCTGGAGGCCTTCCTGATCTGGCGCTTCGGCGCGCCGGTGCAGGCGTTCATCGAACGCCGCCTCGGCCTGGTGACCCTTGCCGCCTTCGCGGCCCTGGTCCTGCTGATCGTCGTGACGAAGGGGCTGCTGTAGGGCATGGCGATCAACCCCGCCTCGTCACGACGGATAGCAATGGGCCTGCTTAGATGCCCATGTCGTCGAAGACTTCCTTGGCGGTCTTGAAGGCTGAGACGGCCGAGGGGGCGCCGGCGTAGACGGCGGCTTGGAGGAAGACTTCTGCGATCTCTTCCTTGGTGCAGCCATTGTTGATCGCGCCGCGGGTGTGCAGGCGGAGTTCGGCCTCGCGGCCGAGCGCGGCCAGCATGGCGAGGTTCAGCATGCTGCGGGTCTTGCGGTCGAGGCCTTCGCGCAGCCAGACCGTGCCCCAGGCGGTTTCCGTGACGAACTGCTGCAAGGTGCGGGTGAACGGATCCTTCGCGCCGTTCTCAACCGACTTCTCGACATATTCCGCCCCAAGCACCTCCTTGCGGACGGCGAGGCCGGCCAGAAAATCCTTCGTCTGATTGTACTTCGAAATATCCATGGTTCTGTCCTTCCGGTTTGGATGACGTCAGGTATCGCCGAACAGGAACGCCAGCAAGACCAGCCGGCGCCCCGCCGTGACATGCAGCGGCTCATGCAGGAGCGAGGATGAGAAAACGGCCGCCTCGCCCGTGCGCGGGCTGAAGCGCTGGCCGCCGAATTCCGGGAACGCCAGTTCGCCGCCCTCGAAATCCTCGGCGTTCAGATTGATCGAACACGCGAAGCGGCGGTGCGCGACATTCGGCTGGGTATTGTCCCGGTGGCCGTGCAGCTCCCCGCCGCGCTCGCCTTCATAGCAGCCGATCCGATAGCGCTCGTGCCGGGTGATCCGGTACTGAAAGGCTTTCTGGATTTCCGGAAAGAGCCGCCGCTGCAGACGATCGTTGATCAGGCCCATGGTCTGGGGATTGACGATCCAGTGATCGATCCGATCCTTGCGGCCATATTCCGGGATGCGCATCTTGTAGTCGGTCTTCCGGTTCTGCACGCCGTGTCCCGGCTCGACGAACACATTGCCGTCCATGTTGTAGACGGCGATGAGGCGCTTGCAGTCGGCCGGGCTGAAGACGTCCGGGACCATCAGGACCGGGGCCTGCCGCTCCGCCGCCTTCGGCGCGCCGTCGGCGGCCTGGGCGCGGACGATAGCGACGACGCGGTCGACGCCTTTAGCCGTCACGCCTGGAAGCTTCGCGACGACATGGCCGTTCCGGCCGATGAGGACGAGGCCCTCGCCGCCCGCGAAATGCGCGGTCAGGCGGCCGTCCCGGTCGATCAGCACGCTATCGTCGCTGTCCGCCGACGCCCGCCGCGCGACGAGATAGGCCATGCCGCCGGCCTGGGCGATCTCGGCCATGCGAGGCTTCAATGCGGCCGCGGCCGGATTGTCGGCCGACGCGACGAAGGCCAGCGCCAGCGGACGGCCTGAGACCGTGTCGGCCTGACTGTCGAAGGCCGCGCCGCCGCCGGCAGGGTCGAGACGGAACCGAGGGGCGATATCGCCGAATTCAAGCGATGGCGGCGCAGTCGGGGCGGACACGGGGCAAAACCTTTCCTGAACGGATCCGGCGCAGCAGCGCGGCAAGGACGGGCGGCCCGCGCCCGCGTCCTCAGGGGCGCGGACGCCGGTTCCCTCAGCGTAGCATATTCGATCGACCCGGCTAGGCGATGCCCGCGCGCCGCCGCAACGCCGCGCCGTCGTCGGGAAGCTCGGCGGCGGCGGCGCGCAAGGCGTCGGTGACGCGGCCCGGCATGCGCACGATCAGCTTGACATACTGGTCGCCCCGGGTCCGGGCATTGCCGGCTTCCGCCAGGCCGCGGCCCTTGAGCCGCAGCACCGCGCCGGCGTCGGTCTCCTTCGGCACGGTCAGCATGACCGGGCCGTCGATCGTCGGCACGGAGATCCGCGCGCCCAGCAGCGCCTCCTTCAGGGTGATCGGCAGGTCGATCCAGATATCGCGGTCCTCGCGGCGGAAGATTTCATCGGGCGCCACGACGATCTCGACGATGACATCGCCCGGCGCGCCCCCGTCGGCGCTCTCCCGGCCGAGACCGGCCAGCCGCAGCGCCTGCCCTGTCGCCGTGGCGGAGGGCACGCGCACATCGACCTGCCGGCCGGTCGGCAGCCGGATGCGCTTCGACGCCCCCTTCGCCGCTTCCAGGAAGCTGACGCCGAGCGTGACGCGCAGATCCTCGCCGCGCGCCGGTCCCTTGGCCTTGCGGCCGCCGCCGAAGGTTTCGAACAGTTCGCTGAAGAGATCGTCCGCGCCGAAGCGCTTGCCGCCGCCGCCTGCGGCGCCGGGACGGGCGAACTCGGCTTCGAAATCGCCCATGCCTTGCGGGCGTCGGGGCTGGGCGCGGCGGAAGGCTTCCTCGAAATTCGGCTGCCGGGCGCGCTCCTTGCCTTCGGCGTCGATTTCGCCCGCGTCGAAGCGGCGGCGCTTCTTCGGGTCCGACAACAGATCATAGGCGCCGCTGGCTTCCTTGAACCTCCGCTCCACCGCCAGATCGCCCGGATGCAGGTCAGGGTGGAATTTCTTGGCGAGCGTCCGGAACGCGGCCTTGATCGCATCCGGCGTCGCATCCTTCGCCACGCCGAGCACGGCATAGGGGTCACGCATTGCGCGCCGGCCTCCCCATGGTCTGGAGCATGTCCAATGGCATCTGCCTCTCCCCGGCCGCCGCGGGCGCCTGTCGCCGCCCGCCCGGCCAATCCTGCGACTGTACGCCGCCCTTAGCATAGAATGCGGCCCGATCGACCGCGACCTATAACTTGGGCGGGCGATCCTCGCCATACAATCGATCAATGCAGAAAGCATCGCGCCATGGATGACATGCTTGTCGACGACCCGCACCGCCTGTTCGACGACTGGATGGCGGAAGCCGAAGCCGCCGAACCGAATGACGCCAACGCCATGACGGTCGCGACCGTCGGGCCGGACGGGCAGCCGTCGGCGCGCATTCTGCTGCTGAAGGGCCACGATCCGGCTGGCTTCGTGTTCTACACCAACCTGCAAAGCCGCAAGGGCGAGGAAATCGCAGCGACGCCGAAAGCCGCCTTGCTGTTCTACTGGAAGTCGCTCGGCCGTCAGGTGCGGATCGAAGGCCCGTTGACGCCGGTGACGGCGGCGGAAGCCGACGCCTATTTCGCCTCCCGCCCGCGCATGAGCCGAATCGGCGCCTGGGCGTCGGAGCAATCCCGGCCGCTCGCAAGCCGGGCCGCGCTCGAGGCCCGCGTCGCGGAAATGGAGCAGCGCTTCGACAACGGCGATCCGCCCCGGCCGGAACACTGGTCCGGCTTCCGGGTGACGCCGAACCGCATCGAATTCTGGCGCGACGGCGCTTTTCGCCTGCATGACCGCATCATCTACACGCCCGACCGCGGCAAATGGCGAACCCAACGGCTTTTCCCCTGATCTGTCGCGGTAAACGCCGTCCCATCTGTTCCAATGCAGGCGCTTGGCCTATAAGCTTTGCTTAAGGCATGTTTCCGGGGGTCGTTCGCATGGGTTACGGCATAATACTGGCGCCGATCGGCGACGCCGCCGCGGGACGATCGGCAATGGCGGCGGCGATGCTCGTCGGCCGGGCGTTCGGCGCCCATGTCGACGTGCTGCATGTGCGCGCCGACCCGCGCCAGATCATCCCCTATGTGGGCGAAGGCCTTTCAGGCGCTCTGGTCGATGAAGTGATCTCCGCCGCCGCGAACGACGGCGGCCGGCGGGAGCTCGAGGCCCGCGCCCTGTTCGACGAGTATTGCGAATCGAAGGTCGTGCCGATCGCGAGCGCGCCGCAGCCCGGTTTCAGCATGGCGTGGCGCGTCGACGACGGCCGCGAAGACGAGCGCGCCGCGATGTGGGCGCGCACCGCCGATCTCGCCGTCGCCTCCCGCCCCCTGGCCGCCGCGGAGGCCCAGACGACGGCGCTGTTCGAAGGCCTGGTCTATGAAGGCGGGCTGCCCGTGCTGCTGTCGCCGCCGACGCCGCCGAAGTCGATCGGCAAGCGCATCCTGATCGGCTGGAACGGCGGCGCGGAATGCGCCCGCGCCATCGCATCGGCCATGCCGTTCCTGGAAGCGGCCGAAGCGATCCGGGTCGTTTCCATGCCGGGCTGGCTCGACGGATTGAGCAGGATCGAGCGGGTCAGGGACCGCCTGGCCTGGCGCGGCATCGCGGCCGAGGCGAAAGCCTGCCCCGGCGAAGCGCCCGTGGAAATCGGGCGCAATCTGCTGGCGGCCGCAAGCGACTTCGACGCGGACCTGATCGTCATGGGGGCCTATACCCAGAGCCGCATCCGCCAGATGGTGCTGGGCGGCGTCACGCGCCATGCGGTCTCGAACGCGGAATGCGCCTTGTTCCTGGAACGCTGAAGCCCCGGCCGGTCACGCAGGCGGCGGCAGGTCCCGCGGCGCAACGATCAGCGTCGCGCCGTCGATCGCCGTGACGCGCATGGCGGTTCCGGCGGGCAGATCGTCCATCGCCCCGCCGCCAAGCCGCGCCATCCAGTCCGAATCGCCGACCCTGACACGGCCGCGGCCGCCGGTCATGGCCCCCGCCAGGGGATAGACCTGGCCGACCAACCGATCCGCCCGCCGGTTCAGCCCGCCATGGTCCGCCGATTCGGACATGCGGCCATAAATGCGGCGACCGATGAAGATGAAGGCGACGGCCAGCACCGCAAACAACAGAAGCTGGATGCGCCAGTCCATATCCGGCACGGCGATCAACGCCACGCCGACGGCGACCGCCGCGAGGCCCGGAAAGATCAGGAATATCCCGGGCGCCAGAATCTCCAGGCCGGCCAGAATGCCGCCAAGCGCCAGCCAGTGCCAGTAGACGATGGTTTCGAAGCTTCCGCCCAACATGATTGTCTAGCTCCGGTCCGTCGGCCGCCAGGGCGACGGCGGCGGCGCAGCAGGCGTCGCGCCGGACAAGCCGCCGCCGCCGAAGGCGTCCTTGGCGATTTCAGCGACGCCCGCAAGCGCGCCCATGACGCCCGTGGCTTCCAGCGGCAGCATGATCAGCTTCTGATTGGGCGCGGCCGCGATGGCTTGCAGCGCGTCCACATAGCGCTGGGCGACGAAATAGTTGATCGCCTGGGAATTGCCGTTCCGGATCGCCTCGGAGACCATCTGCGTCGCCTTGGCTTCGGCTTCCGCCTCACGCTCGCGGGCCTCGGCATCCCGGAACGCAGCTTCGCGCCGGCCCTCGGCTTCCAGGATCTGGGACTGCTTCTCGCCTTCCGCTTTCAGGATCTGCGCCTGCCGGTGGCCTTCGGCCTCGAGGATCTGGGCGCGCTTGTCGCGCTCCGCCTTCATTTGCCGGTTCATCGCAGCCACCAGATCCTCCGGCGGCGAAATATCCTTGACCTCGACCCGGGTGATCTTCACGCCCCAGGAATTGGTCGCCTCGTCGACGACGGAGAGCAACTGGCTGTTGATCCGGTCGCGCTGGGACAATAGCTCATCGAGGTCCATGGAGCCCATGACCGTCCGCAGGTTCGTCGTCGACAGATTGACGATGGCGAGCGTCAACTGCCGGACCTCATAGGCGGCCGCGACCGCGTCGAGGATCTGATAGAACACGACGCCATCGACGCGCACGCTGGCGTTGTCCTTGGTGATGACCTCCTGGGTCGGAATATCGAGCACCTGCTCCATCACGTTCAGGCGCTGGCCGACCCGGTCGAAGAACGGCACGATCACATGCAAGCCGGGGCGGAGCGTCCGGGTGTATCGCCCGAACCGTTCCACCGTGTATTCAAAGCCCTGGGGCGTCACGACGACGCCCTTGAAAATCGTGAGCAGCGCCACGAAGACGATGACGATCACAAATACGCCAAACGAACCGATTGCGACTTCCATTGCATGCTCCCCAGCATTGTCCGGCGCTCGCGCATCGCGCGCGACGGCGATCGATCCTAGATTTGACACAGCCGCCGCCGCTTGGCGAGCAGTTCCAAGCGGCCGAGCCGCGGGCATCGACGGTTGAGCGCGCGCGAGGCCTATCATGCCGTCATCCTGGGCGCCGGCGCGGCGGGCATGATGTGCGCTGCCCACGCCGCCCGGGGCGGGCCGACGCTGATCCTTGATCATGCCCGCGCGCCCGGCGAAAAGATCCGCATTTCAGGCGGCGGGCGCTGCAATTTCACCAATCTCTACGCCAGCCCGGAAAATTTTCTCTCCGCCAATCCGCATTTTGCGCGCTCCGCCCTGAAGCGCTACAGCCAGCACGATTTTATCGCCCTCGTGGAGCGCTACGGCGTCGCCTACCACGAGAAGACGCTCGGCCAGTTGTTCTGCGACGTCTCGGCGAAGGCAATCATCGACCTGCTGCTGGCCGAGATGGCGGCGGCCGGCGCTGTCCTGCAACTTGGAACCGGCGTCGACGCCATCGCCCGGACGGCGGACGGCTTCGACCTCCGCCTCAGCGACGGGCGCGACATCCAGGCGCGGAGCTTCGTCATCGCCTGCGGCGGCAGATCGATCCCGAAGATGGGCGCGACCGACTACGGCTACAGGCTGGCGCGGCAATTCGGGCTGGCGCTGGTCGAGACGCGGCCGGCGCTCGTGCCGCTGGTCTTCGGCGAGGACGTGCTGCCGCGGCTGAAGGCGCTGGCCGGCATCGCGGTCGACGGTCGGGCGTCGGCGGGCGGCATGACCTTCGACGAAGGCTTGCTGTTCACCCATCGCGGCCTCTCCGGCCCGTCGATCCTGCAAATCTCCTCCTACTGGCGGGAAGGCGCGCCGCTGACGATCGCCCTGGCGCCCCATGAGGACCTGGTCGAGCGCCTGAAAGCCGAGCGCCGGTCGAGCCCCCGCCGCCAGGTCGCGACAGCGCTTGGCGCGGTCCTGCCGAACCGTCTCGCGGCCGATATGGCGGCCGAGGCGGGCATGGCGGGCGCCGTTCTGGCCGATATCAGCGACAAGCGCCTCCAGGCGCTCGCGGCCGCGATCAATGCCTGGGTCCTGACGCCCGCCGGCACCGAGGGCTACCGCACGGCGGAAGTGACCCTTGGCGGCATCGCGACGGACGGGCTGGACCAGCGCACCATGGCGGCGACGGCGGTTCCCGGCCTCTATTGCATCGGCGAAGCGGTCGACGTGACGGGGTGGCTCGGCGGCTATAATTTTCAGTGGGCCTGGTCGTCGGGCCATGCGGCCGGGACGGCGATCGGCGGCGGGTGATCGGCAGGTCGAGCTACAGCCGCCAGCCCCGATGCAGCGCGACGACGCCATGGGTCATGTCGCGCCAGGAGACCTGCTCGAACCCGGCTTGTTCCATCAGCGCGGCGAGGTCGGGCTGGCGCGGGAACTTGCGGATGCTCTCGACCAGATACTGGTAGGGTCCGGCCTCCCCTGTCGTCAGCTTGCCGAGCTTCGGGATGACGGCGAAGGAATAGCGGTCGTAGAGCGCTTGGAGCGCCGGCGACGCCAGATGGCTGAACTCCAGGCAGAAGAACCGGCCGCCCGGCTTCAGCACCCGCCGCATGTCGCGCAAGGCGGCCAGGCGGTCGGTGACATTGCGGAGGCCGAAGGAAATCGTCACGGCGTCGGCCACGCCATCGGGCAAGGGCAGGCGTTCGGCGTCGCCCGCGACCCAGGACACGCCCGCGATGCCCTTGTCGAGCGCGCGGTCCCGGCCGACGGCCGTCATCTCCGCGTTCGCGTCGATCACCAGCGCCTCCAGCCCGCCCTTCGCCCAGGCCTGCGCGCGAAACGCGATATCGCCCGTGCCGCCGGCGACGTCGATCAGCCGCTCCCCGGCGCGCGGCGCCAGATCGGCGATCAGCGCGGCCTTCCAGAAGCGGTGCAGGCCGCCGCTCATCAGGTCGTTCATCAGGTCGTAGCGGTTAGCGACCGAATCGAAGACGCCGCGCACCAGCGTCGCCTTCTCGGCGACCGGCACGGTGCGGAAGCCGAAGTCGATGCTGTCGGCGGCTGGGATATCGGTTTCGGTCATGATCGGCCGGGACAATAGCGCGGGCGACGGCGCTCGGGTAGGGTTGGCGCCATCATGCCCGAATTGCCCGAAGTCGAAACCACGCGCCGCGGCCTCGCCCGTCTGATCGACGGACGCAGGCTCGTGCGCGCCGCTGCCTACCGGCCGGATCTGCGCTTTCCGCTGCCGGAAGCGTTCGCGGCCCGGTTGGAAGGCCGGCGGGTCGAACGGCTGGACCGGCGGGCCAAGTATATCCTGGTGCGACTCGAGGGCGGGCTGACCTGGCTGATCCATCTCGGCATGTCCGGCCGGCTGATCGTCGGCGACGGGCCGATGCCGCCCATCGGCAAGCACGACCATGTTTCACTTGAAACCGACGGCGGCGGCCATGTCGTCTATCAGGACGCCCGGCGCTTCGGCTTCATGGACCTGTTTCAGACCCGCGACGAAACCGCCCACCCGCGCCTCGCGTCCCTTGGCCTGGAGCCGTTGACGGACCTGACCGCGAGCCGCCTGAAACGCCTGCTGGCCGGCAAGGCCGCGCCGATCAAGGCGGCGCTGCTCGATCAGCGGCTGATCGTCGGCCTCGGCAATATCTATGTGGCGGAGGCGCTGTATCGAGCGCAGGTCCGGCCGGAGCGCGATGCGGGATCGTTGACGGCGGCGGAGGTGAAACGCCTCGCCGCGGCGATCCCGGCGGTTCTGGACGAGGCCATCGCCGCGGGCGGCTCATCCATGCGCGACTACCGGCAGCCCTCGGGCGAGCTTGGCTATTTCAAGGCGTCCTGGGCGGTCTATGGCCGCGAAGGCGAGGATTGCCCAAGCGGCGACGGCGGCGTCATCGCCCGGATCACCCAATCCGGCCGCTCGTCCTTCTATTGTCCGAAGTGTCAGCGTTAGGCTAACACGACCCCCACATCTGGCATCACCCACAAGGGAAGACCCGAACCATGGCGTTTGAATTCGTTCTCTCCGAGACGCGGGGCCGAGTCGGCCTGATCACGCTGAACCGCCCGAAGGCGCTGAACGCGCTTTGCGCCCAGCTTGTCAAGGAACTCGCCCAGACCGTCGATCGGTTCGAGGCGGACCCGGCCATTGGCTGCATCGTCCTGACCGGCAGTGAAAAAGCCTTCGCCGCCGGCGCGGACATCAAGGAAATGCAGTCCAAATCCTATATCGACGCCTATATGGAAGACTTCATCACCGTCCATTGGGAGCGCATCGCCGCCTGCCGCAAGCCGACGATCGCGGCGGTCGCGGGCTATGCCCTCGGCGGCGGCTGCGAGGTCGCCATGATGTGCGACATGATCATCGCCGCCGATAACGCCAAGTTCGGCCAGCCCGAGATCAACCTGGGCGCCATTCCGGGCGGCGGCGGCACCCAGCGCCTGACCCGCGCCGTCGGCAAGGCCAAGTCCATGGACATGTGCCTGACCGGCCGGATGATGGACGCGGCGGAAGCCGAACGGTCCGGCCTCGTGACGCGCGTCGTTCCCGCCGATTCGCTGCTCGAAGAGGCCATGAAAACCGCCGACACGATCGCGGATAAATCCCTGCCGATCGCCATGCTCTGCAAGGAGTCCGTCAATCGCGCCTTCGAGTCGACCTTGGCCGAGGGCGTGCGCTTCGAACGGCGGCTGTTCCATTCCGTCTTCGCGACTGAGGACCAGAAAGAGGGCATGGCCGCCTTCGCCGAGAAACGGCAGCCGCAATTCACCCATCGCTGAAATGCCGAATCGCTCAAGCCTGGATAGGACCAGGGCCCGCCCGGCTGGGCGCGCTACGCTCCAGGACGCTTGACGAACAGGGCCTTCTGGCCGTATAGACCGCCGCTTCAACGATCATCGCCCACTTTCACGACGGAAATTTTGCATGGCTAATAATCGACAAGCGGAAAAGCGCATTCGGCAGACTGAACGACGCACCGCCGTGAACCGCATGCAGAACAGCCGCTATCGCACCTTCATCAAGAAGGTCGAGAACGCCATCGCGAGCGGCGATAAGGACAATGCAGCCGAAGCTTTGAAGCTGGCGCAGCCGGTCATGCACAGCGCCGTCAACAAAGGCGTCGCGCACCGCAACACGGTGAACCGCAAGCTGTCGCGCCTGTCCAGGCGCATCAAATTGATGGCCTGAGACTTCCATCGGTTGCGACGATCCGACGCCGGGGCACGCCCCGGCGTTTTTTTTTGCCCAAAATGGTGAATCGTAAGACTCTGAATATGTTGCTCGGCGCCCTTACCAGAGCGCCCTGTGAGTCAAGCGCACTTTCCGGCGATTTGCCAAATTCTCGGGATTGCCGCGCCGGCTGCATGGGGGTAGCTTCGAGATCAGCGGGCCGCCGATACAAGGTCCGATGTGAACAGTGACGGTCAACCACGGGAGCTTTTGGCGCATTCGGGCGGCGGCAATTAGCCAGCGTTCAGTAATGCCCAAATTAATCAACATATTCGTCAATGTATTGACGTTTTTGGTTTTGCTCTCTCGCGCAGATAGCCATTTCGGCAAGGTATTGGGGCTGGACGAAGGCCAATCTTCGGGGGTTTTGGTATGGTGAGTACGTATGCTGGCGATTTGTCGCCAGCGGACGCCTGGGAACTTTTGAGCCATGAGGGCCAAGCAGTTCTGATCGATGTGCGCACGCAACCGGAGTGGCAGTATGTCGGCCTTCCGGACCTGAGCCCCCTGGGGCGCAAGGCGGCGCTGGCTTCCTGGCAGGTCTATCCTGCCATGACGATCAACCCTGAGTTTCAAGTCGAACTGGACGCGGCGCAGCCGAACCGGGCTGCCCCGACGCTTTTCCTGTGCCGGTCCGGCGTGCGCTCCCGCGCCGCCGCGATCGCCGCGACGGCCGCCGGCTATGGCGCGGCCTACAATGTCGCCGGCGGTTTCGAAGGCGACAGCGATAGCGAAGGCCATCGCGGGCGGATCAATGGCTGGAAGGTCGCGGGCCTTCCCTGGCGGCAGGGGTGAGGGTCATGGCAAGTCTTGAGGAACGGCGCAATGCCGAATGGGCGCGGATTCGCGGCCGCCTGCGCGCGGAGTTCGGCGACGGCGTTTTTCGGAGCTGGCTTCGCCCGCTTACTCTAATGGCGGTTGATGACACAAAAATTACGCTCTGCGTCCCGACCCGATTCGTGCGCGACCGGGTGAACACGCTTTACGGGGACCGGCTGCGCGCCCTCTGGCGCCTGGAAGACTGCGATGTCGGCGCGATCGATTTCGTGGTCGAGCCTGAATCGGCAGGCCGCAAGCCCAGCCTGATCGCGCCCCCGCTAGCCGAAATCATGCTGGCCAACGACGATTCGTGGTCCGACGGCGTCGCTTCGCCGACCGATCCCAATCTCTCGTTCGACAATTTCGTCGTCGGCAAGCCGAACGAATTCGCCTATGCGGCTTGCATCCGCGCGGCCGAAACCGAGAAGCCGGCCTTCAACCCGCTGTTCCTCTATGGCGGCGTCGGCCTCGGCAAGACGCATCTGATGCACGCGACCGCCGCCGCGATGCGCCAGAACTTCCCGGAAAAGCGCGTGCTTTACCTGACGGCGGAAAAGTTCCTCTATCAGTTCATCCGCGCTCTCCGCGCCCAAGAAACCGTCGCCTTCAAGGAGTTGTTCCGCTCCGTCGATGTGTTGCTGGTCGATGACGTGCAATTCCTCTGCGGCCGCGACGCGACCCAGGAAGAATTTTTCCACACCTTCAATGCGCTGGTCGATCAGGGACGGCAGGTCATCGTATCCGCCGACACCTCGCCGAGCGACATGGACGGTCTGGAGGAACGGGTGCGGTCCCGGCTGGGCTGGGGCCTGGTCGTCGAACTGAACCCGACCAACTACGAACTTCGCCTCGCGATCCTCGAGTCGAGAGCAGCGGAGCTTGGCTTCGATATCGATCCGAAGGTGCTGGAATTCGTCGCCCAGCGTATCGCGACCAATGTGCGCGAGCTTGAGGGCGCGCTGAACCGACTCGCCGCATATGCGCAGCTTGGCGGCCGGACGATCACCCTCGAATCGGCCCATGACGCGCTCCGCGATCTCCTGCGGGCGAGCGAGCGCCGCGTCTCGATCGAGGATATCCAGAAGCAGGTCGCCGAGCATTTCAACATGCGCCTCGCGGACATGAGCTCGCCCCGGCGGGCGCGCGCCGTTGCGCGGCCGCGGCAGGTCGCGATGTATCTGGCGAAGCATCTGACCTCCCGCTCCTTGCCGGAGATCGGGCGGAAGTTCGGCGGCCGCGATCACACGACCGTCATGCACGCGATTCGCAAGATCGACGAACTGTCAGCCGCCGACGCCGGGCTCGCCGAAGATATCCGGCTGATCCGCCGGGTCCTTGAAAGCTAGATCGACCCCGCTTTTGGCGGAAGCGCCAAAAGCGGGATAAGTTGATCGCTATCAGTAATATAGAGCATGGACCGGGCTTCCGCTTGGACGCGTCATGCTCTCAGGCTCCGCGGCCGCCGGGGCGAGGTTCCGCTCCGGCCGAATCCGGGGTATGAGGCCCTTTCTCCGCTGGCGACGGCGCTCGCGGACCTTGCCTCGAAGACTGCGATCGATCCTTGACCCATCCGCATCCCGCCCTGTTGCCGACCGGCCTGGCCGACGTCCTCCCGCCTTTCGCGGCGCTTGAGGCGGCGGCGGGCGAACGCGCCCTCGCCGTGTTCGCGGCCCAGGGCTATGAGCGGACCATGCCGCCCATGCTGGAATTCGAGGAAAGTTTCCTCTCCGGCGCGGGCGAGCCCCTGGCGCGCGAAACCTTCCGGATGATGGATCCCGCGTCCCAGCGCATGCTCGCGCTCCGCTCCGACATGACGCCGCAGATCGCGCGCATCGCCGCCACGCGACTAGCCAATTCGCCTCGGCCTTTGCGGCTTTGCTATCTGGGCGCGGTGATGCGGGTTTCCGGCGAGCGGGCCGGCGCCGAGCGTCAGGTGCGCCAGGCCGGGGCCGAGCTGATCGGCTCGGGCCGGGCCGAGGCCGACGCCGAGATCGTGCTCCTGGCCGCCAAGGCCCTCGCCGCCATCGGGGTCGAACGGGTCTCGGTCGATCTGAACGTGCCGCGGCTCGCAGGCGAAGTGCTGGCCGGGCTCGATCTGAACGGCGCGTCGGCCGCCCTGATGGCGGCGCTCGACCGCAAGGATTTCAGCGAAACCCGGCGGCTTGCGCCCAAGGCCGCCGCTCGCACGCTGGAGCAGTTGATCGACGCCGGCGGCCCGGTCGATGCGGCGTTCGCCGCCGCCGCAGCCATCGACCTGCCCGAAGCCGCCCGCGAGCGCATCGCCCGGCTGGCCGGCATCGTCGCGCTGATCCAGGCGGAAGCGCCGGACCTGCAGCTCACCATCGATTTCGTCGAGCATCGAGGCTTCGCCTATCACACGGGCGTCGCGTTCTCGCTCTTTGCCGAAGGCCATACGGGCGAGCTTGGCCGCGGCGGCCGCTACCGCGCCCCGGCGCCGGACGGCCACGATCCGGCCAGCGAGCCGGCCGTGGGGTTCACCCTGTTCATGGAAGCCGCCGGCCGCGCCGCGCGCCGCCCGGCGCCGACCGCCCGTGTCTACCTGCCGCATGGCGCGTCCGTCAGGGACCGGGAGGCGATCCTGGAAGCCGGGCATGTCGCCGTCGCCGGTCTTGAGCCTGTCGCGGACACGGCCGCGGAAGCCAAACGTCTTGGCTGCGCCGGCGCGTGGCGCGTCGATCACATCGAATTCTTCCAGGAAGGTTAGAGCGTCATGTCGAGCGTGGTGGTCGTCGGTTCCCAATGGGGCGACGAAGGCAAGGGCAAGATTGTCGACTGGCTGGCCGACAGGGCCGATCTGGTGGCGCGCTTCCAGGGCGGCCACAATGCCGGGCACACGATCCAGACCGGCGACGCCGTCTACAAGCTGAGCTTGCTGCCGTCCGGCGTGACGCGAGGGACGCTGTCCGTCATCGGCAACGGCGTCGTAATCGATCCCTGGGCGCTGTTCGAGGAAATCGGGCGTGTCGGCGCCCAGGGCCTGCGCATCACGCCGGAGATCCTGCGCATCGCCGAGAACGCCACCGTCATCCTGCCGTTCTATGCCGAGCTTGACCGCGCCCGGGAATTGGCGCGCGGCAAGGACGCCATCGGCACCACCGGCCGCGGCATCGGCATCGCCTATGAGGACAAGGTCGCGCGCCGGGCGATCCGCGTCGTCGACCTGACCGAGCGCGAGACCCTGACCCAGAAGCTTGGGGTGCTGCTACATCACCACAACGCGCTGCTGCGCGGCCACGGCCAGACCGAGATCGACGGCGACGGCCTGGTCGAGCGCCTGCTGGAGATGGGCGCGAAACTCGCCCCCTTCGTCGAGGCGACCTGGGACCGGGTGGAGCGCGCCGCCCGGCAAGGCAAGCGCATCCTGTTCGAAGGCGCCCAGGGCGCGCTCCTGGACGTCGACCACGGGACCTATCCGTTCGTCACCTCCTCCAACACGGTCGCGGGCGCGGCGGCGGTCGGCTCCGGCCTCGGGCCGGGGTCGGTCGGCTATATCCTTGGCATCACCAAGGCCTACACGACCCGCGTCGGGTCCGGCCCGTTCCCGACGGAGCTGACCGACGCTGTCGGCCGCGGGCTTGGCGAGCGCGGCCGGGAGTTCGGCACCGTCACCAGCCGGCCCCGGCGCTGCGGCTGGTTCGACGCCTGCCTGGTGCGCCAGACCGTGCGGACCGGCGGCATCGACGGCCTGGCGCTGACCAAGCTCGACGTGCTGGACGGCATGGACGAGGTCAAGATCTGCGTCGCCTATGAAGGCCCCGACGGCGCCCGGTATGAGCATCTGCCGGCGTCGATGCGGCTGCAGGCGGCCGTGAAGCCGGTCTATGAGACGCTGGAGGGCTGGCGCGACAGCACCCGCGGCGGCCGAAGCTGGGTCGACCTGCCGGCGGCCGCGATCAAGTATGTCCGCCGGATCGAAGAACTGGTCGCGGCGCCTGTCGCCCTGCTCTCGACCAGCCCGGACCGCGACGACACGATCATGGTGCGCGATCCTTACGACGACTAGAGCGCCGTGCTTTTAGTTTGCAACGCAGCCAGTGTCTTCGAGGAAGTCCAGCATTCCTGGGGGTGGAAGAGGTCGCAGATGTTGCCGACGGCGCGCCAGAGGGCCTCAAAGGTTCGTGCTTTGGCATTTTGCGGCAGGGTCTTGAGCTTTGCGAAGGCTATCTTGATGTGTGGGCAAGTGCCTGAACCGCCCGCTGACCGGCGAATGGTTCTGGATGGCCCTGTGTCTGGCTGGACGCCGCCTAATCTCAAGCAGCGCCAGGGCGGGTCGGATCGTCAGCGTGGCCGCCATAATCGCTGTCGTCGCCAACTCAGAGGGACGCCGTGAGATCATCGAGCTGGGCGTCGGGCCATCAAATTTTCAAACTTGATTTATAGCACTGAGTATTATATTTTTCGATTGGCTCTGTGACTGGAAAGCGCCCCGTTTGAGGATATTCAAGAACAGGTGGTTTGTCCGCTTTGCGAGGCGGGAGGGGATCGAGGACGAGAATTTATGCGAGGCGATCGACCGGGCTGAAAAAGGCCTGATCGATGCCGATCTCGGCGGCGGTGTGATTAAGCAGAGGATCGCGCGACCGAATGAAGGGAAGTCCGGCGGGTTCCGTTCAATCGTCCTGTTTCGGTCCGGAGAGAAGGCATTCTTCGTGTACGGCTTCCCCAAGAGCGCCCGCGGTAATGTCCGCAAGGACGAATTGCATGGCTTCAAGGAACTGGCCGGCGCGATGTTTGAATATGATGCATCTGCGCTCGCCCAGGCGGTCAAGGCTGGCGCGCTAAGTGAGGTAAATTGCGATGAAAAAGCTGAAGAGTGAGACCTACCGGAGTGATGCGCTCGCGGCGATCCACGAAACCGCATCCGATCTCCATGATGCGGACGTCATGGGCAAGCGGACGATGCGGCGCTTCGACGAGCTGTGCCTGACGCCGGTGCGGTCGCTCGCCGCCGATGAAATCCGATCCCTGCGGGAGCGCGAGCGCGTAAGCCAGGCCGTGTTCGCCCGCCACCTGAACGTGTCGACCGGCCTTATCAGCCAGTGGGAGCGCGGCGAGAAGACGCCGGTCGGCGCTTCCCTCAAGCTGCTGACCCTCGTCCAGGAAAAAGGCCTCGGCGCGATCGCCTGACCTACGGGTTTGCAGGCGGCGGCTCAGTCGCGAGAGATGTGAGCGTTGAAGACCACCACGATCCGGTCGCCGTCGTCGAAGAACGGATGGGTGTAGTGCTTCAGGTAGGCCGGGAACAGCACGAGATCGCCGGCTTCCGGCACGACCCGGCAATAGGTGTTCGAATCGCCTTTGAGGAACGTCATTTCCTTCAGGTCGAGCGGCGTCAGGAAGTCGATGCAGCCCTGGGGCTCCGGCCGGGGCGGGGCGACGGCGTAATAGACGCCGCTCAAGGTGGCGCCGGCATGGACATGGGGCGTCTGATAGTCCCGGGCGCGGGTGATCGCGGACCAGGAGATGATCTGAATGCGGGACGGCATGTCCTTCCGCCCGGTCACCTGGCGGATGTAGTCCACGACGGCTTTCGCCGCGACCGCGCGCATTTCCGTGACGCCCGGCAGGTCCTGTTTCTCGAAGAAATCGCCCTTGGTGTAGAAGCCGCCCTGATGGGCGCGGTGTGCGTCGTCGGATTCGTGCCGCGCCTCCAGCCCGCGGATCGTCGCCGCGATCGTCGCGTTCAATTCCGGCGTTCCGGCGTTCTTCCGGAGGAAGATCGGCGTCGCGAAGGCCTGAAGCAATGTGTCAGCCGCCATCGAAAGGCATACCCGTGCGAATGTAATGGTTATTGCGCGACATCTTATGGCGCTTCGAGTAGCATCGCCACCATTCAAACGCCCCTATCCGATTGTGAATCCGCCCGATGAATGATGCTCCCGCCGAGACCAGCGCCGAAACCGGAGCCGCCGCCAAGGACGCGCCGCGGCTGGAGCTGTCGGCAAGCCGCGGCTTCGAAAGCTGGCTGACGAGCGCCGGCGTCAGTCTCGCGTTCACGACATATCAGGCGGGCAAGATGTTTCTGCTCGGCGTGCAGCCGACCGGGCGGCTTTCCGTGTTCGAGCGCACCTTCGAGCGCTGCATGGGCCTGCACGCCGATGACAAGACGCTTTGGATGTCCTCGATCTACCAGCTCTGGCGGTTCGAGAACGCGCTGCTGCCGGGCCAGATTCAGGATGGCTTCGACGCGGTCTATATCCCCCAGGTCGCCTACACGACCGGAGACCTGGATATCCACGACCTGATCGTCGGTCCGGACGGGCGGCCGATCTTCTGCGCGACGCTGTTCAACTGCCTGGGCACCGTCAGCGAAACCCACAGCTTCGAGCCGGTGTGGAAGCCGCCTTTCATCTCCCGTATCGCCGCCGAGGACCGTTGCCACCTGAACGGCCTGGCCGGCAAGGACGGCAAGCCGGCCTATGTCACCATGGTCAGCCGGTCCGACGCGGTCGACGGCTGGCGCGACCGACGGACGGACGGCGGCCTCGTGATGGACGTCGCTTCGGGCGAGATCGTCGCGAAAGGCTTCTCCATGCCCCATTCGCCGCGCCTCGTCGGCGACAAGCTCTACTTGCTCGATTCGGGCACGGGCCGCTTCGGCTATATCGACACGAAATCCGGGGACTTCGAGGAAATCGCGTTCTGTCCGGGCTTCGCGCGCGGCCTCTCCATCGTCGGCGACTACGCGCTGATCGGCCTTTCGCTGCCCCGCGACAACAAGACGTTCTCCGGCCTGCCGCTCGATGAAGCTTTGACCTCCCGGGACGTGTCGCCCCGGTGCGGCCTGATCGTGATCGACCTGAAATCCGGCGACGCCATTCACTGGGTCCGCCTGGAAGGCATCGTCACGGAAATCTATGACGTCGCGATGATCAAGGGCATGAAACGCCCGATGGCGGTCGGCACCCGCGCCGACGACATTCGCCGCATGATCTCGCTGGCGCCCAGCGAGATCGCTTGACCTGAAGCCGCGCCGCTCGTGTTCAGATAAAGCCGACGGCGTGGCCGCCGAACTCTAGATAAAGCCGACGGCGTGCCCGCCGAACTCTAGATAAAGCCGACGGCGTGGCCGCCGTCCAGGCCGATGATCTGGCCCGTCATGTAGGCGGATGCGTCGGACGCCAGGAAGATCGCCGGGCCGTCCAGGTCCGCTTCCTGGCCGAGCCGGCGCATGGGCACGCGGCCCATCAGCGCCTTGCCTGGGGGCGTTTCCCAATAGCTGCGGTTCATGTCGGTTTCGATATAGCCGGGCGCTAGCGCATTGACGCGGACGCCATAGCGCGCGAGCTCCGCCGCCATTTCCCGCGTCACATGATCCAGCCCCGCCTTCGCCGCATTGTAGGCTATCACGCCCGGATTGGTGCGCTGGCCGAGGATCGAGGAAATATTCACGATCGACCCGCCCTGACCGTGGGCGACCATCGCTTTGGCCGAAGCTTGCGCCACCAGCCAGGCGCCCGTCAGGTTGACGTCGATCACCGGGTCCCATTCCGTTTCGGTCACCTCCAGCAGCCGCTGGGTGAGCGCGATGCCGGAATTGTTGATGACGGCCCGGAGCGGCCCGAACAGCATTTCCGCCTCGGTGACCCCGGCGGCGACGCTCGCCCTGTCGGTCACGTCCATGACGATCGGCGTCGCCTCGCCGCCAATCGCCGCGATTTCGGCCGCGACCGCTTCCAGCCGCTCCAGGTCCCGGGCGGCGAGCGCCACATGGGCCCCGGCGCCGGCGAGCGCCATGGCGAAGCGGCGGCCAAGGCCGCGGCTGGCGCCGGTCACCAAAGCGGCGCGTCCATCCAGGCGAAACAGGGCGTCGGTCATTGGGCCTCCAAGGGCGCGTTCAGGGGGACGCCGGGAACCTCGATGCCATTCGGCCGCCCGTCCTCGGTCGCCCCTTCATAGGAGGAGGTCATCCAATCGGGCAAGGCCGGCCCGTCGGCGCAGGCGAGCCAGAGGCGCAGCAGATGCCGCCGCTGGTCCGGCGCCTCGAAATCCTCGAACGCGGTTCGGCTGTGCCAAGTGCTGTGGTTGCAGACGAACTGCAGGTCGCCCGGACGGAAATCCATGTCCAGATGAATGCCCGGCTCGGCCGCGATGGCGTCGACCAGGTCGAGCGCCTCGATCTGCCGGTCCGTCAGCTTGGGCGCCCCGGGCAGAAGCTGGCCTTTGCGGATCGCGCTCCGGACATAATGGGAGATGATGCGGCCGGCGTGCGGCATGAAGACGGGTACTTCGGCCCAGGGCTGCTTGCCGGCCGGCACCTCGCCCCAGCGGGTGCGGAAGAAGGGCGCCAGCAGCGCCGGCATCAGGTCCGGCCGCCGCTTCAGGGCTTCGTTGAAGACGGTCGTCGAACTGACGATCGACGACAGCCCGCCCGCCTTGGCCGGCCGCCAGCAGAACAAGCCGACGATATCGCTGGAATCCGTGTGGTACGGCAGCCGCGCCGCCGTCTGATAGCCCCGCGCCATGGGATCGTTGTAGTCGAGGCCGAGGTTCTTCACATGGCCCAAAACATGGCCCTTGCCGTTCTGGGAGCAGGGCCGGCCGAGATAGGTCCCGATGCCCCAGAACGCGATCGCCGCCTGGCGGATGGTCCAATCCTGGATCGGCAGGCCGCGCAGCAGATAGAACCCGGGGCCGTCGAGCAGGGTCCGCCGCATCGCCTTCAGGACCGGGGCCGCATTGGGAAGGGGAAACGCCGCCCGGTTGATCGCCATGATCTCAAGCCCCTGGGCTTCGACATCGGCGACCGCCTGCCGGATCTCGGCGATTTCGGCGGGCGTCCAGTCGTGGCGCCATTCGCTCCCGCGGGCCGCCATCCGGTCGCCGCGCCAAGCTTGCGGTCCATCGATCGGGGCGAGGGTCGGCTGGGTCCGGGCTGATCCGTCCATGGCATGTCCTCCGTTGCTGTTGCGCGCGTGACGCGGCTGGAAACTTCGGTATTCTAGCGCAGCCCCACTTCACTCCAATCCGCCCGAATGCTCAAGGATGGCCTCGTACATGTCGAACCCCGCGCCCGCCAATACGATTTACGGCCGCAACGCCTTCATCGCCAGCTTGTTGAGCGAGGGCGTCACCCGCATGTTCGGCAACCCCGGCACGACGGAGCTGCCGATCATGCATGCTCTCTCAGACTATCCGGAGATGGGCTATGTGCTGGCGATGCAGGAATCCGTCGTCATCGGCATCGCCGACGGCTTCGCGCGCGCGTCGGGGGAACTGGTCGCCTGCAACGTCCATGTGGCGCCAGGCCTCGGCAACGCCATGGGGGCGATCTACTCCGCCCGGATCGCCGGCGTGCCGATGATCGTGACCGCCGGCCAGCAGGAACAGGGCCACGGCCTGACCGAGCCGCTGCTCTACGATCCGCTTGTGCCGATCGCCCAGTCCCAGGTGAAGTGGGCGACGGAAGTCGCGCGCATCGAGGACCTGCCGCGCATCATCCGCCGCGCCGCCAAGATCGCGACCACGCCGCCGATGGGGCCTGTATTCATTTCCCTGCCCGGCGACATCCTGAACGAACAGGGCGCCATCGACCTTGGCGCGCCGACGCGGGTCGATGCGAAAGCACGGCCGAACGACGCCAGCTTGAACGCTCTGGCCGACGCCATCCTCTCCGCCAAGAGCCCGGTGCTGATCGCGGGCCATGAAATCATCGCAAGCGACGCCTTCGACGCCGCGGCCGAATTTGCCTCCGCCCTTGGCGCGCCGGTCTACCAGCAGACCATCATCGACGGCGCGCACTTCCCGAGCGAACACCCGGCCTATATGGGCGTGCTGACCCGGAGCCAGCCGGTCGTCCGCGCGAAGCTCGAGCCCTACGACATGATGATCTGCATCGGCGCGGACGCCTTGAAGATGTCGGTCTACAGCGAAATCGATCCCATGCCGGACGGCATGCGCCTGATCCAGATCGGCCAGCGCGACTGGGAGATGGGCAAGAACTATGCGGCCGAAATGGCCATCCGCGCCGACGTCAGGGAAACCCTTGAGGTCTTGACGCCGCTGCTGCGCGGCAAAGGCGGCGACAGCTTGTCCAAAGGCGCGGAAAAGCGGCTGGCGCACCTGCAGACCGTCAACTGGTCGGTGCAGAAAGCCGCAGCCGTCCAGAAAGCCGCGGCCTTGCGGGACGCCGGCGGCATCAAGGCGCCCTGGCTGATGATGCGCCTCGCGGAACTGCTGCCCAAGGGCGGCATCGTCGTCGACGAGGGCATCACCACGTCGAACACGATCACCGACTTCCTGCCCTACGCCGACCGCTACAGCTATCACGGCAACTCGTCGGGCGGCATCGGCTGGGGCATCGCCGCGGCCGTCGGCGTCCAGGCCGCGCAGCCCGACCGGCAGGTCGTCGCGGTGATCGGCGACGGCAGCGCCATGTACACGATCCAGGCGCTCTGGACCGCTGCGAACCTGAAGCAGCAGACGGTCTTCGTGATCTGCAACAACCGCGGCTATTCGGTCCTGAAGCAGCGCCTGAAGCTGTTTCATGACAACGACAAGCCGATCGGCATGGATTTCAACGACCCCGCACTGGATTGCGTCGCGATCGCCAAGGGCTTCGGGGTCAAGGGCGAGCAAGCGACGACGCCCGACGCCTTCGAAGCCGCGTTCGCGCGCGCCCTCGCCCATGACGGGCCCTATCTGATCGAGACGATGATCGGCTGAAAGGGTCCTGCCGCCGGCGGCAGGATCGTCGCTCAGACGACCATGAAATCGAGCGCCAGGGCTTTTACCAGCAGCGAGGCGGCTAGCATGATCGCGATCAGCAGCGCGGCTGGCGGGCCGTCGATCTTCAGCGCGACCTTCACCACGTACCAGTCGAACATCAGGGACCAGAAACCCAGGACGACCAGCCAGAAATCGTAGGTCTTGGAGGTCGCTTCGATCGACGCCAGCACAACGATCACCGTCGCCAGCACGACGCTCTGCAGGAGCGATGTCCAGTTATGCGCGACCACGAAGCGCGGCCAGCGGTCGGCTCGCTTCATCAGGCGGGCAAACTCGGCGGCGATCGCGAGATTGAGCAGCCAGCCGACCGCCAGCCAGGCCGAAGCCGTCGGCGCCCGGCTCAACCCGGCTTCCGGGTCGCCATAGGCGCTGATCGAGAGGTCCGAGATCAGGAAATCCAGCGCGAGGATCAGGAAGAGCCCGATGAACGAGCGCCAGAACGCGCGATCGTCGTCCGGATAACGCTCGACCGCATCCCCCTGAAACTGGGCCAGCCGGGCGGCCAGCCAGATATTCCGGAAGAAGCCGTTCATCGCACGCCGGTCGCGACGCCGTCCCCGAGGAAGCCGTGGAGAATGCGCCGGTAGGTTTCCGCAAGCGCCCGGATCGCGTCCGTCGCCACATGCTCGTCGACCTGATGGGCGGTCGCGCTGATCAGGCCGAGCTCGACGACCGGGCAATAGTCCTTGATGAAGCGCGCGTCGGACGTGCCGCCGGAGGTCGAGAATTCCGGGCGCGACCCGGAGACCGCCTCGACGGCGCTGGCGACGATCTCGGTCAAGGGGCCGGGTTCGGTGACGAAGCTTTCGCCGGAGACCGAGACGTCCAAGCTGTAGGCGCGGCCCAGGCCATCCAGGCGGCGGCGGATTTCCGCCTCCAGGCTGGCGCCGTCGAAATTCGCGTTGAAGCGCACGTTGAAGCGCGCTGTCGCCTTCGCCGGGATCAGGTTGGTCGTCGGGTTGCCGACATCGACCGACGTCAGTTGCAAGCTGGAAGCCGGGAAATGCGGATGCCCGCCATCCAGCGGCGCCGCTGTCAGCGCATGCAGGAACGGCAGCATGGCGTGGATCGGGTTGTCCGACCGCTCCGGATAGGCCACATGGCCCTGGACGCCGTCGATGCGCAGGACCGCGTTCAAGCTGCCGCGGCGGCCGATCTTGATCATCTCGCCCATCGCCGCCGGATTGGTCGGCTCGCCGACGATGCAGGCGTCGAAGCGTTCGCCGCGGGCGGCGAGCGCCGGCAGCATTTTCTTCGTTCCGTTGACCGAGGGGCCTTCCTCGTCGCCCGTAATCAGGACGGAGACGGCGCCCGGCGGCGGCCCGTCGATCTCCGCGAGATAGGCGGCGCTGGCGGCGACGAAAGCCGCGATGGCGCCTTTCATGTCGACCGCGCCGCGGCCATAGAGCACGCCGTCCCGGATCGCGCCCGCGAAGGGCGGGTCGCGCCAGTCCGCCGGGTCGCCGACCGGCACCACGTCCGTATGGCCCGCGAAACAGAGATGCGGCCCGGCATTGGGCGAGCCGACGCGGGCGAAGAGATTATCGACGTCCGGCGTGCCTTCGGCCTGGAACGGCATGCGCTCGCAGGCGAAGCCAAGCGGCCTGAGCCAGCCTTCAAGCGCCTGAAGCGCGCCGCCTTCGACCGGCGTCACGCTTTCGCAGGCGATCAGCGCCTGGGCGACCGCCACCGGGTCGAGCGGCCAGGCCCCCATCAATCGCGCAGCAGGTCGTTGATCGAGGTCTTGGCGCGCGTGCCTTCATCGACCGTCTTCATGATCACGGCGCAATAGGTGCTGGGGCCGGGGCCGCCGGTCGGCAGGGCATGGCCCGGCAAGCTGCCCGGCACCACGACCGAATAGGCCGGCACCCGGCCGACATGCACTTCGCCGGTCTGGCGATTGATGACCTTGGTCGAAGCCGCGATGAAGACGCCCATGGAGAGCACGGCGCCTTCCTCGACGATGACGCCTTCCGCGACTTCGCTCCGGGCGCCGATAAAGCAGTTGTCCTCGATGATGACCGGGGTCGCCTGCATCGGCTCCAGCACGCCGCCGATGCCGACGCCGCCGGAGAGATGGCAGTTCGCGCCGATCTGGGCGCAGGAGCCGACCGTCGCCCAGGTATCGACCATCGTGTTCTCGCCGACATAGGCCCCGAGATTGACGAAGCTTGGCATCAGCACGACGTTCTTGGCGATAAAGGCGGAGCGGCGGACGACGGCGCCTGGCACGGCCCGGAAGCCGACTGCGACGAAATCGGCGCGGCCCCAGCCCGAGGTCTTCAACGGCACCTTGTCGTACCAGGCGGACCGGCCGCGATCCGGATCGACCGCGCCGCCGGACATCGGCTGGGAATCATACAGGCGGAAGGACAGCAGCACCGCCTTCTTGCACCATTCATTGACCTGCCAGGTTCCGGCGACTTTCTCCGCGACCCGGACCTTGCCGCTGTCGAGCGCGTCGAGCGCGGCTTCGACGGCGTCGCGCACCGCGCCCTTGGTGCCGGACGAGACGCTTGCGCGGTCTTCCCAGGCGGTTTCAATCGTGCGGGCAAGGTCATTGAACGCCATCATCGAGCTCCAGATCGGGCAAAGGGGTCGTGCGCCAGGGCGCGGGCGGACAATGGGCGAGCCAAGGGCCGCCTGTCAACGCCGAATGCCGCTCGTTTCCGCCAGTTTCAGCGGGGCGCGCGCCACGCGCCGGCCGTGGTCGAGCGCGGCGCGCCTGGCGCCTGGATGACGGCCCGATCGCCCGCGGCGGCCCG